>VERN01000129.1 GCA_018882635.1 Beijerinckiaceae bacterium
GATCCAAGCTTCGTCGCTCGGGCGTACGGGGGAATTCTCGCCCATGGGGGACCTCACACCAAAAAGGACAGGGTAAAGATCGGTTTGGCATTGTTCACCAGACCAACCTTCTTGCGGACAAGACGGAATATGCCATCAACGACACGGAGCTTATAGGTGTTCCGCGCAGCCCAAACCGTCTCGCCGCGGAGATTATCTTCGTAAATGAGCGCATTGGCCAGCACTTCAACTTCATCGGCGGTCACGCCGACAATTTCAATATTGCTGATGATCCGGCCAAGTTCGGAACGGGGCGTCTGGGTATGACGACGGCCGGTTTTTAACTGTTTAATGCGGATACTAATCCGTGACCGATTGTCGTAGAGAATCGACATCTGTGTTTCAGGATCGATATCGTGTCCATTGGCGGGAACCCAATAGATGGCATCATCTGTCCACAAAGATTCCCATTCATCATAGGCATGCGTATCCTGCAAACGCGCTTCCATGAAAAGAAATTGCGAAACATGATAATGCAATTCCATAGGTGACAAGTCGTTGAGCGCTCCCAGCGTCCCGTTCCCGTTTGATGTGACGTGCGCGTTCATTACGATTACTCCGCCATCAGTTCTAGATAGTGACGCCAAATACCGCGCTGTGTCGTTTCGTCAGTAGAGTGCCCAACCAAAAAACCATTCTCGTCACGCGTTTCGCGATGCAACCCGCGCGTGAGAACAAGCCATTCAGGATCGCGAATACGGGCTCCACGATCATTGCGTTCATACATTTCGGTATCGTCAGCGAGCAGAAAGCCAGCCGGACCAACCGAGCCCATGGTCTGCTGACGCAAACGGCGATTAATATCTTTGCCGCCTTTGAACTGGATAGCCGTTACATGTTGGATGGATTCGCTCACCGAGATCGGCTGAATGACAAAGAGTTGAATTTCAGCGATGAACAAATTCGGAAAGATCATCGTATGCGGCGAGCCATCAATCATGATTTTCCGGGCCCTTTCGGGGCCATAGGCTGCATCCATCGCCGCTACATATTCGGGCAAGCGGTCCGGTGTTGTGCCAAACCATGCTAAAGGTTGATCAAGCCGTCGCCATTCTGGCCGCAAATCGAACTCGGTATGGCCATTGCCGAAATCACGCGTGAGCGCCGTTGAATCACTGCCGTAGAGATTGGCGATACCGCTCTGCGCAACGGAGAAAATCGAGCTATGGACGAAGCCCGGGTGATAGCCATCGGTTTCGTTTTCAAGAATAAACTTCCAGTTTGCTTTTGTGCGATGCTGCAAAAAGCCAGCCGTCAGGTCGAGTTCACCATCCGGCGAGTTATCAAGAAGCTGGTCAAGCGACGCCTTTGCACCGCCGAGATGCTCTTCTAGTGATGGGCCATCTTTTGCCATCGAGCCAAACACGAAACCGCGATAAATCGCGATGCGCGGCACCTTGCCGAGGCCCAGACCTTTCTTATCCGTGCCAACATAGCCTTCCGGCAACGCATAACCCATAAGATCGCCGGACGTGCTGAACGTCCAGGAATGGTAAGGGCATGTGAAGGTCGAGCGATTGCCCTTCTCATAGGCACATAATTGATTGCCGCGATGAGGACATTTGTTGAGGAGAAGACGGATTTCATTGTCCTTGTCGCGGACCATGAGGATCGGTGTCGGCCCGATCGATTTAGTTACATAGTCGTTCTTGTTCGGTACCTCACTTGTGTGCCCAACATAGACCCATGTTTTGTACCAGATTTTCTCCAGTTCCTCTTGGAAGACCGCAGGGTCATAATACAGGCGACTATTGACCCGGTTCGGTTCGATAAGGGAGCGGAAATCAAGGGTAGAGTTCATTTGCGGCATGGGTGCAGCACCTCGTCGACCGGGTCAAAAACCCCGATAAATTATTCGAACGTTCGTTCTATTTATTTCAGAATTTTGAGCCGCGTCAAGAGGCAAGAAACAGCCTTTTTAATACCCTATCGATTGACTGAAAGCCCCTTAATATCAGGCTTTTGTCTAATAAACGAAGGAACGCTAAAGGGCACCCGAAAGGCTAGGATTTCGATGTTGGAAAATAACGCGAAAAGTGGATAATACGTATGAACGGTCTATCAAATAGCGCTGCATACCCAACTCTGCTGGGCCATGTAGGCGACCTTACGTAAGACCGGCTAGGGAGGAAGAACCATGAAATTTTACGCCACCGCTTGCCTTACGGCTTTGCTCGCCACAACCAGTCTGGCCAGCGCCGACATCCTGATTGGAGCGACCATCTCGGAAACGGGCCCCGCCTCGACCCTAGGCGATCCTGAAGCGAAAACCCTGAAGATGCTCGTCGACGAAATCAACGCCAAGGGCGGCGTAAAGGGCGAAAAGCTCAAGCTCGTGATGTATGACGACGGCGCTGATCCGAACAAAGCGAAGTCGTTCGCAACGCGTCTAGTGGAAGACGACAAGGTCGTCGTGATCATCGGCGGCACAACAACCGGCACGTCGCTCGCTGTGATCCCTGTCGCCGACGAAGGCAAGGTTCCGTTCATTTCGCTCGCGGGTGGCATTGAAATCATCGATCCGGTGAAGGTGTTCACGTTCAAGACGCCGCATACGGATAAGATGGCGTGCGAAAAGATTTATGAAGACGCCAAGAAACGTAACATCACCAAGATCGGCCTGATCTCGGGGACGGACGGCTTTGGTGCTTCCATGCGGGCCCAGTGCATGGCAACAGCAAAAAATTGGGGCATCGAAATCGTCGCTGATGAATCCTATGGTCCCAAAGACACGGATATGACGGCGCAATTGACAAAAATCCGCGCCGTACCGGGTCTCCAGGCGGTTCTCAATCCAGGCTTCGGACCGGGTGCAGCCATTACGACCCGCAATTTCAACCAGCTTGGATTCACCGTGCCGCTTTATCAGTCGCACGGCGTTGCATCGAACGCGTTCATCGAACTCGCGGGCGCAAAGGCGGCGGAAGGCGTTCGCCTCCCAGGCACAGCGCTTCTGGTTGCGGATCAATTGCCTGCCAATGATCCGCAGAAAACCGTCGTGATGGCTTACAAAACCACTTTCGAAAAGGCGACCAATTCGCCCGTCGGAACATTCGGCGGTTATGCGCATGATGCGTTGCGCATCGTCGTGAATGCCATCGAGCGTGCACCGTCAACGAAGCCACAGGCCATCCGCGATGCAATTGAAGCCACAAAAGGCTTTATTGGGGTTACGGGTGTCTACACCTTCTCGAAAACGGATCATCTTGGCCTCGACCTCACCGCCTTCCGTATGTTGGAAGTGAAGAATGGCGGCTGGGTCATCGTGCCCTGATCCATCACCATTTGAAAAAGAAAAAGGCGGGATCCGATCCCGCCTTTTTTAATGTCTCAAAATTGACGGCTTTAGAAACCTAACGCACTCCAACTCCCCGCTGAAGCCGCACGCCGCAGCAGATCACACGGCGGCTCCGCCAATCCATCGCGCGCCATTTGGTCTAAGGTTGCAACAACATCAGGCAGGCCATGGGCCACCGCGAAATGCATAGGTCCGCCAGTGCGGCGCGGAAAGCCATATCCATGAATTTCAACGAGATCGATATCGACAGCGCGCTGTGCGATTTGCGCGTCGAGAATTTCCGCTCCTTCATTGATCATCGGAAAAAGAAGAGCATGAACGATCGCGTCCTGTTTGAGGACGTGCGTCTGTATACCCATCTCATGAGCTGCGTCAGAGATGCATGCAGCTGTGATTGAGGATACATGCGGCGTCCGATCACCATCATGATAATCGTACCAGCCACCCTTTGTTTTTTGTCCATATCGTCCCAAAGCGCATAATTTTTCAGCCACGGGTGCAAACGGCGTTTCGCCGCGCTCACGCGCGGCCTTGCGCTGGAAGGCAGCGATATCAAGCCCACTCAGATCTTGCGCCTCAAACGGCCCCATCGCGAGGCCAAAACCGCGCATCGCACGATCAACATCAGTAGGCGTAGTACCGGCGATAATCACACGTTCAGCCTGTGCGCGCATGGTCTTGAGAATGCGGTTTCCAATGAAGCCGTCACAAATCCCTGCGCGAACAGGAATTTTGTTTAGACTACGCGCGATTGAGAAAGCGGCTGCCAAGACCTCCGGAGCTGTCTGTTGCAACGGGACGATCTCAAGCAGCTTCATCACATGCGCGGGACTGAAGAAATGAAGGCCAACAAAGCGCTCGGGATGAGAGATATCTTCAGCGATCATGCGCGGATCAAGATAAGATGTGTTTGTCGCAAGGATCGTATCAGTACGACAAACACGATCGAGTTGTTCAAAGACCAAGCGCTTTACAGAAAGATCTTCGAAGACTGCCTCAATAACAAGATCGACGCTCGAAAGAGCTGCATAATCTGTGCTGCCTACGACACCGCTCAAGCGGTCGGCCGCGACATCTGCCGTGATCCGACCGCGCTTGGCCGATGCATCAAAAATAGCCTTCACATTATCTAGACCACGATCAAGGGCCGCCTGATCACGCTCGATGAGAACGACAGGAAAGCCACCATCGCGCAAAGCCGCCGCAATGCCAGCGCCCATCGTACCACCCCCGATGACGCCTACACTTTTGATGATACGGGGTTCAACGCCAGAAAGTTCGGGCGGCCGTGGCGCAGCCCGTTCGGCAAAAAAGACGGCGCGCAAGGCGGTGGCCTGTGGTGAAGCGCGAAGTTCTAGAAAAGTCTCACGCTCACATTCCATCGCGGCATCGAAATCAACGTGACAGGCATTACGGATCGACGCGAGCGCGCGCAAAGGGGCCTCCTCCCCACGTGCCGCTTTGCGAACAGATGCTTCGGCAAGAGACCAATAATTCTCTTCAGGCACGTGAATGGAACGAGACCGCGTAGGTTTTGGCCACGGATTCGCGAGCGCTTCGCGGGCATAAGCCAACGCTTCAGACAGGAGATCACCCTTTACAACCGCATCGATAAGACCCATCGATTGAGCTTTCAATGCAGCGA
Source organism: Beijerinckiaceae bacterium (assembly GCA_018882635.1). Lineage (GTDB taxonomy): Bacteria > Pseudomonadota > Alphaproteobacteria > Rhizobiales > Beijerinckiaceae > TNE-4. Next base: position 4,983 of record VERN01000129.1, read on the forward strand.
TCGGTCTACCTGTTGTGATGAGTTCCACCGCATTTTCAACGCCAGCGAGACGCGGCGTACGCACAGTACCGCCCGCACCCGGAATAAGACCAAGCGTCACTTCCGGTAGTCCTATTTTTGCATCGTGCCGTGCAAGACGTAAACGGCAACCCATCGCAATCTCAAAGCCACCGCCTAATGCCGTGCCGTGAATGGCGGCGATCCAAGGTTTTTGCGCTGCTTCGATCGCTGCCACAACATGCGGCAGGTGTGGTTCCAATGGCGGCTTGCCGAATTCGCTGACATCAGCACCCGCAATGAAAGTGCGTCCTGCACAGATCAAGATAACCGCGCGTATTTCAGAATCACAATCGATAGCCTCGACTGCATCGCATAGGCCTTGACGCACCGCCTGTGATAAAGCGTTCACTGGCGGATGGTCGACGGTTACGATTGCGATATCGCGATCGCGCCGAATAGATACAGTCATGGCTGTCGTCCTCGATTAAATTCCGAGATAGGCTTCGCGTACGCGTGGGTCCGCGATCAATTCCTGCGCACGACCGGAAAATGCAATACGGCCTGTTTCCATCACGTAACCGCGATCGGCAATAGACAATGCACCGAATGCATTTTGCTCAACGAGCAGAACGGTGACATCAAGTGATTTCAGGCTCTTCACCACATCAAAAATCTGGGCAACGAGAATTGGTGCAAGCCCCATTGAGGGCTCATCAAGGAGAAGACATGACGGACGCCCCATCAATGCACGCGCAATCGCGAGCATTTGTTGCTGTCCGCCAGATAATCCGCCAGCAAGCAGATTGCGCTTTTCCTTTAGGATCGGGAACATCGTAAAGGCGTCCTGCATATCCTTGTCTACGCGCGCATCATGAAAAATATAAGCACCAAGACGCAGATTTTCTTCAACCGTGAGATTGGTGAAAATCTGACGCCCTTCTGGCGATTGAGAAAGACCGCGCCCAACCCGTTTATAAGCAGGAATATGCGCGATCATTTCTCCCCGAAACATAATGCTGCCGCCAGAGACAGGCTGGATACCTGAAATGCAGCGCAAAAGGGTGGTTTTACCCGCGCCATTGGCTCCCACAACTGTCACGATCTCACCGGAATTCACTTGAATGTCGAGACCGTGCAGAACTTCGATGCGCCCATAGCGGGAGCGTAACCCCTCAACCGTGAGCATGGTTTGCGTCCTGTCCCTGAGTACCGAGATAGGCTTCGATGACCCGCGGATCACGGCTGACTGTCGCGGGATCACCTTCAGCAATTTTCTCCCCGTGATCGAGCACCACGATATGGTTGGAAATGCGCATAACCATTTTCATATCATGCTCAACAAGAAGGATTGCGGTGCCCTCCTTCGCGACATCGACGATGAGGTGATCAATCTCTTCCGTTTCGACAGCGTTACAGCCCGCTGCCGGCTCATCGAGCAAGAGCAGCTTCGGGTTCAGCGCGAGTGCCCGGGCTATTTCAAGGCGCTTCAAGGCTCCGTAAGATAGAGCGCTGGCCTCGCGTTCAGCAGCCCGCTCAAGACCTACGCGCGCAAGTAAAACGCGTGCATCGCTTTCTGCCTCGCGGGAACGACGACGTGATGATGGCAAGGCCAACAGATCAGACAGGACTGGTCCGCTTTCACGCAAATGAAAACCGGTCATCACATTCTCAAGCACTGTCATCGCCTGGAAGATTTGCAAATTCTGGAACGTGCGTGACATGCCACGGCGCGCGAGAAGATACGGATCAAAGCCAGTGACATCATCACTCTCGAGCAGAATACGACCCGAATGTGGAATATAGACACCAGATATAATATTGAACAAAGTTGTTTTACCAGCGCCATTGGGTCCAATGACGGAAACGATTTCGCCAGCCTTCAAGGAGAAGCCAACATCACGAACCGCATGCAAGCCACCAAAGCGGATTCCGATGCCTTCGACGGTGAGCAGATTCATTCTCCCCTCCCCCGGACGCGAGCGACAAGACTTGGTAAAAGACCGTCACGCATAAAAATCATCACGAGCATCATCACCAAGCCAAGCATGATTTGTTCATATTGCTGGAAAACGGTGAGCACTTGGGGAAGCAAGGTCAGGATCGTTGCGCCAAAAATGGCGCCCAGAACCGAACCGGCACCCCCCAAAACGGCCATCGTCACCATTTCAATCGAATGCATATAGCCCGCAATATCTGGAGTGATCATGCGATTCTGCAGTGCGATCAATGAACCCGCAACCGACGCATAAATCGCCGAAATCACAAATGCGATAAGCTTTGCACGCGCAACATCAACACCAACTGTGCGCGCGGCAATTTCTGATCCGTGCAAAGCGCGCAAGGCGCGTCCCGTTGCACTCTCATGAAGATTAAGCGCAAGCCACGCGCCAATCACCAAAGCCAGACCACTGAACCAATACCAGAACTGGGAATTGGAAATCTTGAGACCGCGATCGACAAGCCAAGCGCGTAAACCGAGATCGGGCACCTTGATCCCATCCGGGCCACCGGTGATCGCCGTTTCATTCGACAAGACCATCGAGACGAGAATACCAAAGCCAAGCGTTGCAACGGCGAGGTAATAGCCCTTCAACCGCAAAATCGGACGTCCGACCAGATAAGCCAAGACAGCTGATATCAAAGCGCCAAGCAAGGCAGCCAGTGCCGGGTGGAGTCCAAGATAAACCGGTGCAAGTGCACAAGCATAACCACCGATCCCAGCAAAACCGGCATGGCCAAGACTGATTTGTCCGGCATACCCCGTGAGGATCACCATGCCGACAACAGCCACCGCATTAACAAAGACGACTGACCCAATCCGGAAATAAAAAGCAGAGGGAAAGAAAAACGGGGCCAGCGCGATGATCAAGATCAGCACGAGCAATGTTGATTGTTTAGCGGAGAGCTTCATGACTTAGACACGCTCCGCCGTTTGTCGGCCAAACAGGCCTTGTGGCATCGCAAACAGCACAGCAAGGATCACCACAAACGCAACAGCATCTTTATATTGCGAGCTGATATAGCCAGCTGTCACCGATTCGAGCAGACCAAGAAGAAGCCCTCCAATCAAAGCGCCTTTGGGATTGCCCAGACCGCCGGGCATGGAGGCCGCAAAACCCTTAAGGGAAAGCCCGATTCCAACC
>VERN01000130.1 GCA_018882635.1 Beijerinckiaceae bacterium
CTCATTATGATGGGACGCGTTTCGGCAAAACAAGAGGATTGGAATCGTCGCGTCGCGCTGGCAGAAAAACTGGGCGCGCATGTTCTGACCGATATCAAGACAGGCGCGTCATTCCCCACCAAACATCAGAGCCAACCTTTTCCGCCTACGCTTTACGTGACACCGGAAGCAGGCGGGCTCATCCGCGATGCCGATGTTATTCTCGTGCTCGATTGGATTGATCCCGCTGGTACCATGCGCCAAGCCTGCGGCGGCGCTTTCCCACAAGCCAAAGTCATTCTCTGCTCGCTTGATCAATACAGCCACAATGGCTGGAGCATGGATTATCAGGCTCTGCCGCCGGCGGACCTTAATCTTCTCGTCTCGCCCGATCGCATGGTTGAATGTCTGCTCGCTGCTTTGCATGACGCGCCAACAAAAATGCCAGACCATGTCACGCGCACAAATGCCGAACCGGGCCCGGCCATGATTGAAGGCCGCATCTCCGTCGAAGCGATGGCGCGAACCATTGTTGATGCACTGGCTGACGAACCGCCATCCTATTTGCGTTTGCCGCTTGGCTGGCCCGGCTCATGCTGCTGCTTCAACGGCCCGCTTGATTACATCGGCTTCGATGGCGGTGGTGGCATTGGCTCTGGCCCCGGCATGGCGGTCGGCGCTGCACTGGCGTTACGCGATGCGGGCAGCGACCGCTTGCCTGTGGCCGTTCTCGGTGATGGCGATTTTCTGATGGGCGTGACGGCTCTTTGGACAGCAGCCCATTACCGCATTCCTCTCCTTGTCATCGTCGCGAACAATCGCTCATTCTTCAATGACGAGCTGCATCAGGAGCGGATGGCCCGTTTGCGCGGTCGGCCGATTGAAAACCGCTCGATCGGCTTGCGTATGGAAGATCCACCGATTGATCTTGCTAAACTCGCTGAAGGCCAAGGCGCCCTCGGATTGGGCGACATTGATACCCCTGCCAAACTCAAAGGCGCGATCCGCGCGGCCGCGAACCATGTGAGGCGCGGCGGCGTCGCGGTGATCGATGTTTCCGTTGCACCCGAATATGCCCGCGCGACATCGAACGCCATGTTACGACAGGCTGCACCCGGAAAGAGCTAAACAACGAAAACCGAGGCATACACGGCTTGACCCTTTTCAACCCACTGCGCAATCCTGCGCCAAAACAAAGACCCAATCGTCAGGGAGGTCTCCGATGATCCGCATAAAAACTGCATCTTGGCTTGCTATGGCGTTTGCTTGCGCCCTCTCAACATCTGCTCGGGCAGAACAAATTGCTGTCGGAAATTTTGGCGTTTCAGCGAATGGAATGCCGTTCGCCGTCGCACTCGACAAGGGTTTTTTCACCGCCGAAGGCATCAAGGTAGATGGCATCATCACCTCGGCAGGCGGCGGCACCTCACTGCGCAATATGATTGCAGGTGGCGTGCCTTATGGCGAAGTTAATCCCGGTGTTGTTGTTGCTGCGATTATGCAAGGCGCCGATTTGCGGATCATTTCCGACAATGTGCTGACGGTGGCCGAATTCGTCTGGGCAGTGAAACCGGATTCGCCGATCAAAACGCTGGCTGATATCAAAGGTAAGAAGGTTGGTTACACCAATCCGCGTTCGACAAGTCAGGCGCTCGCCCAGATGGTCGCACAAAAAGCTGGCCTTCAGCCATCCGATATCGAACTCGTGCGCACTGGTGGCTTCGGCGAGGGCTATGCAGCTCTCGGCACGGGCATGATTGATGTTGCACCAATCCCCGAGCCGCTGTGGGCACAATACAAGGATAAGCTTCGCGCCATTGCTTATGCAAGCGAAATTCTGCCACCCCTCTCAAACGTGGTGGGTGTTACAACAGCAAACATGGCGGCTGAAAAAGGCGAATTCATTCGTGCAGTCATTCGCGCGCGTCGCAAGGCTGTCGAATTCATGATCGCCAATCCGGACGAGGCCGGTGACATCGTCGCTAAGCATTACAATCTGACACCGGCTGTAGCACGCTCCGCCGTGCGCAATCTTGTCACATCGAAAACGCAGGGTGTGGAATATTGGGGCTCCGGCCAGATCAATATGGAAGGCCTCAGGCGTATGATCGACGTCCAGAAGTCTCTCGGTGCCATTCAGGGCGATGCCGACGTGACCAAGATGGTCGACACACAATTCCTGCCTGAAGACATTCGCAAGCCCAAATAAGCATGAGCAACGAACGACACGTCCATGTCAGTCTGCGCGGCGTCACGAAAATTTTTCGTGGCGCCGGCGGCACTCCGCCCGTCCACGCTCTGGGTCCCATTGATTTGGATCTGCGGCGCGGAGAGTTTTTTGCCGTTGTAGGCCCATCAGGCTGCGGGAAATCCACACTGCTGGAAGTCTTGGCTGGCCTTTCAGAAGTCACCGAGGGAGAAGTTCGATTTGAAGGCAAACCAATCCATGGCGAAATCATGGATGGTGTCGGCGTCGTCTTTCAGGAAGATGCCTGCTTTCCGTGGATGAACATCTACGACAATATCGCGTTTGGTCTGCGCCAGACCTCGATCACAGCAACAGAAATCGAAGGGCGTGTAAAACGCGCCCTCAGCATGATGGGGCTCACACCCTTTGCGCAAAGCTATCCCGCGCAATTGTCGGGCGGCATGCGCCAACGCGTTTGCATTGCCCGGACATTGGTGTTGCAGCCACGCCTGATCTTGCTGGATGAGCCGTTCGGCGCGCTTGACCAACAGACGCGGCTTTTGATGGGTGAGGAATTGCTGCGGCTGTGGCGCGAGACGGGCGCCACTATTTTTCTCATCACGCATGCGCTTGATGAAGCGGCCATGCTGGCTGATCGGATCGGCGTCATGTCAGCACGCCCCGGCCGCCTGCTCGAAATTGTCGAGACGGGATGGGCCCGCGATCGTGATAGTCGCATCGTCGAAACAGATGAATTCGGTCGCATCACCGCCCGCCTCTGGCAATGGCTGCGCGGGGAATCGATGAAGTCGATCGATCAGAGCAGCACAGCGGCATGAAGAGAACGGGCATCCTGCGGATCCTCGTCATAGCAGGCCTGATTGGCCTGCTCGAGGTTTTATGCCGGGTGGGCGTCATCGATAATTTCACCATGCCACCACCAAGCCGGATCGCCTATGATCTCTGGCGCATTCTGATCACCGGAAAATTCAACGCTGCGATTGCCAAAACATTCTCAAATGCTGCTCTGGCTTTTGTCCTCGCCGTCACCATCGGTATTGCCGCTGGCGTGATCATTCACGCAATGCGCCCATTACGCGAGGCACTCGACCCCTTTTTCGCCACTTATTATGCGATCCCTGTTCTCGCTTTCTACCCGCTGCTGATCATCCTGTTTGGCTTAGGGGATGCCCCCAAGATCATCATCGCCTTTATGCTCGGCGTGGTCGCCATTATCGTCAATACGCTGAACGGTCTTGACCGTGTACCTCGCGTTCTTCTGAAGACAGCGCGCATGGCTCGTTTAAACCCGATCGCGACAGCCATAAAAATCACGCTCCCTTCGGCGACCCCCTATTTGCTCACAGGTATTAAATTCGCGGTCGCCTATTCATTGATCGGTATTATTGGTTCGGAATTCGTCATGTCGACGAATGGTATCGGTTTCGAGATCGCATTCGCTTACAATAATTTCGACAATGCCACGATGTATCCATTGATTCTGTTGGTGATGATCGTTTCGATCTCGATCAATACGGGGCTTGGCCTGTGGGAAAAGATGTTGCTTAGCCGGCGAGGTCTGCGATGAACGGGACCGGACGCTGGCAAGGCACTCTCATTCTAATCGTAGCGTTGATTGTGCTCTGGCAAATCCTTTATTGGATCGTCGGCGATATTGCGCTGCGCTCGCCTTGGCAGACGCTCAGCTTCACGGTTAAACTGTTGCAGAAACCATCCTTCTGGCCGCATCTCATCGAAACCGGCAAGGCCTTTGCCGCCGCACTCTTCTTCGCCGTCGCACTCGGTCTCGCCATTGGGATGACGCTCGGCTTAAAGCGGATCGCAGGTGATGTTTTCGAGCCTATGCTGGTGGCGCTTTATTCAATCCCGAAAGTGACGCTCTATCCCATTTTGCTTCTCACCTTTGGCTTGGGCATCTCCGCCAAAATTGCATTTGGCGCATTGCACGGCTTCATTCCCGTTTCTCTCTTTACGATCAATGCCGTCCGCAATGTGCGACCGATTTTCCTGAAGACCGGTCGCGTGCTGCGGCTTAATCGTTTTACCATGATCACGCGGATTGTTTTTCCTGCCGCTATGCCTGAGATTTTCTCGGGGCTGCGCATTGGTTTCTCTTTGACGATGATTGGCACTGTGCTCGGTGAAATGTTCGCGTCGCAGAAAGGGCTCGGCTATTTGTTGATGAACGCCATTGGCCTGCACAATGTCGACATCATCATGGCGATCACTTTTATGCTGGTTGTGTTTGCGGCCAGTATGAGCGGTCTTTTACTGGCGATTGATCGCCGTCTGCACCGGCGCGTTTAGCAATGACAAACACCAGCGCACCGGAAACATTAATCGGCCAACCGGTTCCCCCCGCCGCCAATGCGCGCTTCGTCACCGGTCGCGGCTTTTATACCGATGATCATCGCTTGCCGGGTGAAGCGGTAATGCTGGTTGTGCGCTCCCCCTACGCCTCAGCAACGCTTGACCCGATCGATACGAGTGTAGCGAAAGGCATGTCCGGCGTGCTTGACGTTCTCACCGGTGATGACGTCGCGCATGCAGGATTAGGCCCTTTACGTTCCTTGATTGAACGGACACGCCCCGGCGGCAAACGCCATTTCGAGCCCCTTTTTCCGATCCTCGCGCAGGGCGAAGTCAACCATGTTGGCTTCCCCGTTGCCGCGATTATTGCCGAGACAATGCCTGACGCGCTCGCCGCGGCCGATTGTCTTAACATCACCTATCACGCGCGCCCGTCAGTGACGGATACACGCCTCTGCCTCGCGTCCGACGCGCCCTTGGTCTGGGCGGATGCGCAATCGAATCTCTGCTTCCAACATGAGATTGGCGATGAAGCGAAGGTGAACACGGCCCTCGCTCAAGCGGCCCATATCGTGAGTATCGATATTGATGTGTCGCGCGTCTCCGCCAATCCGATGGAAAATCGCAACGCGATTGGTGATTACGATCAGCGGACCGGGCGCTACACGCTCATCACCGGAACGCAAGTGGTGCATGATCTGCGCAATGAATTGACGCGATCTGTTCTGCGGATACCGGAAGCAGATTTGCGCGTGATCTCGCCTGACGTCGGCGGCGCTTTCGGCATGAAGATCGCAGCCACGCCGGAACATGCTTTGGTCCTTTGGGCCTCGCGCCGCCTGAACAGGCCGGTGCGTTGGCAAGCGACGCGGATGGAAGCCTTCGCCTCCGATTGGCATGCCCGCGATATCGCGTCGACCGTGACGCTGGCGCTCGACAAGGATGGGCATTTTCTCGCCCTCAAACTCGACAGCATCGCCAATCTCGGCGCTTATCTGTGTGCCAACACGCTGCATTCGCCCGTCAATAATCTTGGCGGCCTCTCGGGGCCCTATAGCACGCCTGCCATTTTTGCGCGCGTGCGGGGCGCATTCAGCCATGCCAGCCCGACCTCGCCCTATCGTGGCGCGGGACGTCCCGAAGCGACCTATGCCATCGAGCGCGTGATCGATGCTGCTGCACGCCAATTGAAAATGGACCCGGCCGCATTGCGTCGGCGAAACCTGATTCCCGCTGATGCTTTTCCTTACGCGACGGGGTTTATCTTTACTTATGACAGCGGCGAGTTCGAAAAAAATCTCGATAGCGCGCTGGCCGCTTCAGGCTGGTCGACATTCCCGCAGCGCCGCATCACATCGGAAAAAAACGGAAAGCTGCGCGGCATTGGCATCGCCAATGCCATTGAGATCGCGGGCGGCCCTGCGGGAACGCCACTCGAAGAATTTATGGAAATCCGGTTTGATGCGGCCGGTCATGCATCCATCCTGACAGGCCTGCACTCCCACGGACAAGGGCTTGAAACCGTGATCCCCCAAGTGCTGCATGATCAATTGCAGCTCCCGCTTGAATCCATGCGCGTCATTTTTGGTGACACCGATCTCGTCTATCATGGCAAGGGCGCAGGTGGTTCACGCTCTGCAGCAATTGGATCGACGCTCGCGGTCGATGTCGCGCGTAAGATCATTGAAAAGGGCCGTAAGATTGCCGCGCATGCGTTGGAAGCCAGCGAAATTGATATTGAATTTGCAGCGGGACGTTTCCGCGTAGCAGGCACAGATCGCACGCTCACACTGGCGGATGTCGCACGTCTTGCCTTTGATCGCTTGAAACTGCCGAAAGGCATGGAACCGGGCCTTGCGGCGCAAAGCGTGCTTTCTCCACACAATGCCAATTTCCCCAATGGCTGCCATGTCTGCGAGATCGAGATTGATCCGGAGACCGGTGTGGTCGGAATCATTGGCTATTGGGCGGTCGAGGATGTCGGCCGCGTGCTCAATCCGCTGGTGGTTGAAGGGCAAGTCCATGGCGGCGTCGCTCAAGGCCTTGGTCAGGCGCTCAGCGAACAGATTGTTTATGACGGAGAAAGCGGACAGCTGATCACCGCCTCCTTTCTCGACTACGCCATGCCGCGCGCGCGCGATGTCCCAAGCATCACAACCCAGTTCAATCCCGTCCTGACCAAAGCCAATACGCTCGGCGTCAAAGGCGCGGGCGAAGCTGGCACTGTTGGGGCCATCCCCGCGATCATGAATGCTATCAACGATGCGCTGACACATGCCGGCGCGTCTGAAATCGAAATGCCCGCAACTCCGCTGAAGATTTGGCAGGCGCTCCAAAACTGCCGGAAAGATGGTCGACCATGACTCACGCTTTTCCCGCTCCCGCCGTGAGCGATGCCATCCGAAGCCAGCTTGCGCCGAAGGGGCATCTGCGAGCGGGCATCAACCTCTCGAACACGCTCTTGGTCTCCGGCCGCACGAAAGAGGGCATGCCGGAAGGCGTCTCGCCCGATATGGCGCGCGCCGTTGCCGCAGCTTTGGGCGTTCCATGCCAATTGGTTCCTTACCCCACGCCGGGCGAGGTGGCCGATGCGATCGCGCGCGATGAATGGGACATTGGCCTGATCGGGGCAGAGCCGCAGCGGGCCGCTATCATCGCCTTCAGCCCGGCCTATGCTGAGATTGAAGCCTGCTATTGCGTGCGGGCGGATTCAAACCTCACCAACCATAGCGACATTGATCAGCCGGGCCGCCGCATTGCCACAACGGCGCGCGCCGCCTTCACCCTCTGGCTAGAGCGCAATATCCATCAAGCCACGCTTATCCCAGCCGAGAGCCTTGATGCAGCGCGCGATTGCTTCCTGCAAGGTGAAGCCCACGTGCTGGCGAGCCTCAGGACCAAGATCGAGGACGCCAAAATGCCCGGCACCCGCTTGATCGAGCCCGCCTTTATGACGGTCCAGCAGGCCATTGGCTGTGCCAAGGCCCATATTGAAGCCGCCAACTGGCTGGCGGCCCTTGTCCGCTCAGCCTGCGAAAGCGGCTTTGTCGCCGCCCGCATCCAGCACCATGAGGTGCGCGGCCTTCAAGCCGCCCGCCCCTAAGCCCTGAGACAATTTGACGCCTCCCAGACGGCCGCGTGACAGCCTGCCTCACCTCAGGCTAGCCTGCGCCCAAGGGCCGGAGAACCGGCCAGAGGGAGACCATCGATGAAGACCTTTTCGAAAGCATTTCTGGCCGTGCTGGCGATCGGCACGATGTTGGCCACGGGCGCCCACGCGCAGACGTTGAAATGGGCCCGCTCGGGCGATTCCCTATCGCTTGATCCGCACGCGCAGAACGAAGGCCCAACGACGACGCTGAACAATCACATTTATGAATCGCTGACTGAGCGCGACCATACTGGCAAGCTTGGCCCGGCGCTGGCCGTATCATGGCAAGTGCTGCCCTCCGATCCGACGATCTGGGAATTCAAGCTGCGCCCCGGCGTAAAGTTCCACGATGGAACGCCATTTACCGCCGATGACGTCGTCTTCTCC
>VERN01000131.1 GCA_018882635.1 Beijerinckiaceae bacterium
GGCGGGAGCCGGTCTCTCCAGCTCGCTAACCCAGACCCGCCGCGGAGTGCTTTGTCTCGCAAGCCTGTGTTTGGCTGCAGAAGGGTGTTGCCTATCGCTGCGTCACCCCTTCCGTTTCGCACAGCTTGGCTTAATGTTGCGGCCAACAAGAACGAGAGGGAGGCGCTCCATGCTTTTAAAAGAGCGGACGGCCATCATTTCTGGGGCTGCGGGCCTCAACGGGATTGGTTTTGCAACCGCAAAGGCGTTTGCCGCGCAAGGTGCGCGTGTCGCTATTCTCGATATCAATGCCGAGGGTGCGAAGGCAGCTGCCGCCCAATTGGGGCCGGAGCATATCGGGCTTGGGTGTGACGTCACCAACCGTGCATCCTGCGAAGAGGCAGGACAAGCGGCGATCAAGGCGTTTGGCCGTGTTGATGCGTTGATCAACAATGCAGGTATCACCCAGCCGGTGAAGGTGTGGGACATCAACGAGGCCGATTGGAATCGCATTCAGGATGTAAATCTGAAAGGCGTCTTATTTCTGTCGCAAGCTGTCATTCCGCAAATGCAGGCGCAAAAGTCGGGTTCCATCGCGTGCATGTCGTCGGTGTCGGCGCAGCGTGGCGGCGGCATTGTCGGTGGAGCGCATTACTCTGCAGCGAAGGCCGGTGTGCTCGGCCTTGCGCGCGCGATGGCCCGCGATCTCGGCCCTGATGGTATTCGGGTCAATTGCGTCGCGCCGGGCTTGATCCAGACCGACATCATCGCGGGAAAATTGACGGAAGAGCGCAAGGCGCAGATCGCATCTGAAATTCCGCTCGGCCGCCTCGGTCGCGCGCAGGATGTGGCGAATGTGTTCCTGTTCCTTGCGTCGGATTTATCCGCCTATCTCACTGGCACCACCATTGATGTGAATGGCGGCCTGCTCATTCACTGACCTCTGTTAAAAATTCTAAGGACATCATCATGACTGAGAAGATTGCCGTCATCACCGGGGCGGGAAGTGGCGTGGGTCGTGCGGCCGCTCGCGCATTGAATGAGAGCGGTTGGTCGCTTGTGCTGGTCGGGCGTCGCAAGGAAGCGCTCGAGGAAACTGCCGCAATGTGTCAGAAGGGTCGCGTCCTGTCTGTGCCAACTGATGTGACTGTGCCTGCACAAGTCGAGGCACTGTTTGCGACGGTGAAAAAAGAATTCGGTCGCGTCGATTGTGTCTTCAACAATGCAGGCGCAGGAAACCCGGCGACGAATTTCGGCGATTTTACATGGGACATGTGGCGCAGCACTGTCGCCGTCAATCTTGATGCGATGTTTCTTGTCGCCAACCATGCCTTCCGGTTGATGCGCGATCAGTCGCCGCAAGGCGGCCGCATCATCAACAATGGCTCGATCTCGGCCCATGCGCCGCGCCCGGGTTCGGTGGCTTACACCTCATCCAAGCATGCCGTGACGGGCCTTACCAAGAGCATCTCGCTTGATGGGCGCGCTTACAATATCGCGTGTGGTCAGGTTGATATTGGCAATGCCGCCACGCCCATGACCGATCCGGGTGCGAAGAACGGGCAGTTGCAACCGAATGGTCAGATCATGGTAGAGCCGCGCATGGATGTGGATCATGTCGGGCAGCAATTGGCGTTCATGGCCAATCTGCCGCTTGAATCCAATGTCCAGTTTGTCACCATCATGGCAACGAAGATGCCGCTGATTGGACGCGGCTGAGCTTTCACCGCCCATGGGTTAAGCGGCCTCACCGCTCTTTAAGTTTAAAAATAAAAAAACCCGCCGGATTGCTCCGGCGGGTTTCTGTTTTCAAGACGCGTTGAGATTAAGCCTTCTGGGGCTTCACGTCGTCGGAGAAGATGTCCTTGTCCTTGTTCTCGGGCACGAAGATCATGCCGATCACGAAGGTGCCAAGAGCGATCACAATCGGATACCACAGGCCGTAATAAATATCGCCGGTCTGTGCGATCATCGCGAAGGATGTGGCGGGCATCAGGCCACCAAACCAACCGTTACCGATGTGATAGGGCAGTGACATGCCGGTGTAGCGGATACGCGTCGGGAAGAGTTCGACGAGCGCCGCTGCAATGGGGCCGTACACCATCGTCACGAGAATGACGAGGTAAGTCAGGATCGCTACCAACATGAAGGTCTGACCACGGAAGATGTCGAAGAAGCCGTTCATCTTCACGATGGTCGGGTTCGCAACACCAGCAACCGGATAACCGGCCGCGCCGAGCGCGTCATTCACGGCTTTCGTGAATGCGGCTGGAACGGTCTTGGCCGCATCGCCTGACAGGGTAGCCATGTCGTAGCTGGCGATTTCCTTGTCACCGACCTTCACCTTTGCGGGCTGACCCTTCGGGCCTTCCTGCACCGTGTAGTTCACGGAGCTTCGTGCAAGCAGCGCCTTGGTGATGTCGCACGAGCTGGTGAACTTCGCGGTTCCGGTTGGGTTGAACTGGAACGAGCACTGATCCTTATCGACAATCACGCTCACCTTCACCGTGTCTTGGGCTTTGGCGAGCATTGGGTTAGCTGTCTCGGACAAGAGCTTGAACACCGGGAAATAGGTGAGGGCGGCAAGCACGCAGCCGGCCAGAATGATCGGCTTGCGGCCGATACGATCTGACAGCGAACCGAATACGATGAAGCCGCCGGTTCCGATGATCAGTGACCAAGCGATCAGCACGTTCGCGGTATACATGTCCACGCGCAGAATGCTCTGCAGGAAGAACAGGGCGTAGAATTGGCCCGTATACCAGACGACAGCCTGACCAGCGACGAGGCCAAACAGAGCGATCAGGGCGAACTTGGCGTTCTTCCACTGGCCGAACGCTTCGGAGAGCGGCGCCTTCGACTGCGTGCCTTCTTCCTTCATCTTTTTGAAGGCAGGGCTTTCTTCCATCTGCAAGCGAATCCAGACGGAAATGCCGAGCAGGAAGATCGAGAGCAGGAACGGAATACGCCAGCCCCACTTCGCGAATTCAGCTTCGCCGACATAGGAGCGCACACCCAAAATCACCATCAGTGACAGAAGGAGGCCGAGTGTCGCGGTCGTCTGAATCCAGCTCGTGAAATAGCCGCGGCGACCGGGGGGAGCATGTTCGGCGACGTACACAACGGCGCCACCATATTCACCGCCGAGGGCGAGGCCCTGCAACATGCGCAGAACGATCAGGATCACCGGCGCCAGCCAGCCAATCTGATCATAGTTTGGCAGCAGGCCCACCACGAAGGTCGATGCGCCCATGATGAGAATGGTCATCAAGAAGGTGTATTTACGACCAACAAGATCGCCAAGACGTCCGAAGAACAGGGCGCCAAAGGGGCGGACTAGAAAGCCGGCGGCGAAGGCGAGAAGCGCGAAGACGTTGCGCGTGGCCTCCGGGAAGGACGAAAAGAATTGTGCGCCGATGATCGCGGCGAGCGAGCCGTAAAGATAGAAATCATACCATTCGAAAATGGTGCCAGCGGACGACGCCATGATCACGCGCTTCTCTTCGCGTGTCATGGGCCGGGCGCGGTTTGCATCCGCGTCAAAAGCCATCGTCATATTGTTTGCCCTTTGTTGTTCCCCGCGGCAGCGTTGTGAATCCGACTGCTCGCATCTGAGGACTTAAGGGCCCAACCCAGATCGTAAAGCCTTTTCAAATTTCACAAATGAGTGCTGTTGAAAGGTCATTCCTGCGTCAATTTGTCAGAATAAGAGAAAAAAGATCTGAACTGGAAATAGGTTAGACGATACGGGCGCGACGACCCAGAGTGGATGCAGGCGCAAAATATGCGTCAATTTGTCCAGTCAATTGAAGGGCGGTGGCGATATTCTCCATACCGCCACCGTTATTTATTCACGATGCTTCAAGCCGATCAATCGAATAATTCTTCGAGAAACGATTTCCGTTTCTTGTAGGGCTTGTGTCCATAGTGCGGGTCATAGCCATAGCCCGGCTGCGGCGCGTGATGGGGCTGTGGGGCCGGTTGTGGTGCGGCGCGCGGCGCTTCATCGCGCGCATTGCGCTCAATGATCTTGTCGAGCTCGCCGCGATCAAGCCAGACCCCGCGGCATTGTGGGCAATAATCAATTTCGACGCCTTGGCGTTCGCTCATCACAAGGCCGACGCGACAGGTCGGGCAGAGCATTCCGGTGGCACTATTCATGCGGTCCTCCATCGAATGATGCGGTCCGACATGACGGCGATCACCGCCAGAGGGGCCCGGCCCGCTCAACCTGAATTGGTGAGCAGACCGGCTTTTTTGCAGAATGACATTTCGCCGCGGCGTTTGCCTTATTTTCCGCTCACTTTGCGATAAGCGGCGATGACTTGGCTGTCATCTAATGTGCCCTTGCCTTGACCTGATGTCGCGAGAAACATTTGGTGTGCAGCGGCTGCGATCGGCAATGCGGCTTTCATTGATGTTCCGGCTTGCAACACAATGCCGAGATCCTTCACGAAGATGTCGACAGCGCTGGTGACCGGGCCGGGTTCTTCCACCATGCGCGGGCCGCGATCTTTGATCATCCAGCTTGATGCGGCCGAGTTCGAAACGATCTGTAAGAGCGTCTTGAGATCGATGCCAGCTTTTTCGGCGAGCGAAAACGCTTCCGCCATCGCAGCGATGTGAACGCCGCACAAAAGCTGATTGACAGTTTTCACCATCGCGCCTTGTCCGGGCTTTTCGCCGACATGGAAGACTTTGTCACCGAATGTATCGAGCACGGGCTTCACATGGTTGAAAACGGCGTTGGGAGCTGAGCACATAATGGTGAGGGTGCCGCCCTTGGCGCCAACGACGCCGCCGGAAACGGGCGCATCAACAAATTGGCGGCCTGTCGCTTCCACGCGCTTGGCGAGGGATTCGACAGCGCCCGGCGCACATGTCGCCATCAAGATGACAGTGCCGTCTTTCATCATCGCATCGAGCGCGCCCATGCTGAACAAGACAGTCTCGGCCTGTTCGGCATTCACAACCATCAGCACCAGAACGTCCGCTTGCTGAGCAGCGTCCGCAGGCGAGGTTGCAGCGACACCGCCTGCATCCGCTAATTCCTTCACCGCTTCCGCACGCAAATCCGCGCCACGCACGGTGAAGCCTTTGGTCACGAGATTTTTGGCCATCGGTAGGCCCATCGAGCCCAAGCCGACAAAGCCGATGACGGAGTTTCCGCTTACCGCGAGAGCCATTGTTTCACCCTTTTTGTCATGGCTTCAGTGGAGATGCCGTAACGATCATGCAATGTTGGCAACGCGCCGGCATCGAGAAATTCATCGGGCAAGGCAATCTGCCGGAAATTCGGCGTGATGCCATTGCGCAGAAGATCGGCGGCGACGGCTTCGCCCAAACCGCCGACGATGGTGTGGTTCTCAGCGACGATTACCATGCGTCCGGTCTTTGCCGCTTCACGCCGGATTGTCGCGACATCGAGCGGCTTGATCGTCGGCACATGCAGCACAGCGGCTTTGACGCGATCTTTTTCAAGCGCAGTGGCCGCTTCCAGTGCGCGCATGGTCATGAAGCCGGATGAGATGATCAGCACATCCGGTCCGTCGCGCAGAAGCTTCGCTTTGCCGAGTTCGAATTGATAGCCATATTCGTCGAGGATCAGCGGAACATTGCCGCGCAAGAGCCGCATATAGACCGGGCCCTTATGGTCGGCCATAGCGGGGACCGCTTGTTCAATCTCAAGCGCATCGCACGGATCGATGATGGTTAGATTCGGCAGGCCGCGAAAAATGGCGATATCCTCAGTCGCCTGATGGCTCGGCCCATAACCGGTTGTGAGGCCGGGCAACGCGCATACGATTTTGACATTCAGCGCTTCCTCGGCAATCGCGAGGCAGATGAAGTCATAAGCACGGCGTGAAGCAAAGACGGCATAAGTTGTCGCGAAGGGTGTGAAACCTTCGCGCGCCATGCCAGCCGCCGTCGCCATTAAAAGCTGTTCTGCCATCCCCATTTGGTAGAAACGGTCAGGATAGGCATCGCGGAACACATGCAGATCGGTGTATTTCGCGAGATCGGCGGTGAGCCCCACAATGTCGGGACGATGTTTGGCCACTTCAACGAGCGCATGACCGAAGGGGGCAGGCTTGGTGCGTTGATCAGAGCCCGCGATCGACGCGATCATCGCGGATGTTTTGAGGCGCGATGCATTCGGATCAATCACCGGGCGCGTATATTTGTTGCGTTTCATTTGGCTCTCCCGGCTTCGAGCACGTCGAGGGCCTTGGCCCATTCATCGGCTTCCACGCGCAGGAAGTGATTGCGCTCACGCGCTTCGAGAAAGTCGACGCCCTTGGCCATTTTGGTGTCGCAAATGATGATGCGCGGCTTTTTCTCTGTTGTATGGCGCGCGGCGTCAAAAGCCTTTACGAGTGCGTCAATGTCGTTTCCGTCGACGCGCTGCGTGTGCCAGTTAAAGGCTTCGAATTTCGGAACCAGCGGCTCAAAATTCAAAATGCCTTTTGATGGGCCGTCAGCTTGCATATTATTGACGTCAACAATCGCGATCAGATTGTCGAGCCCGTAGGAACCGGCGGACATGGCCGCTTCCCAGACAGAGCCTTCGTCAAGCTCGCCATCGGAAAACAGGCAATAGCAGAAAGATTGTGATTGTTTGCGCTTCAGCGCGAGCGACACGCCGATCGCCAGCGGCAGGCCTTGGCCGAGTGATCCGCCGGTAATTTCCATACCCGGCGTATAGGCGGCCATGCCTGACATGGGCAGGCGGGAATCGTCGCCGCCATAGGTGATGTATTCCTCTTCCGGAATGATACCCGCTTCAATCAAGGCAGCATAAAGCGCGATGGCATAATGACCGATCGACAGCAGGAACCGGTCACGCTCTTCCCATTCCGGATTATCGGGCTGGTAATTCATCGCGTGGAAATAGGAGACGGCGAGCACATCGGCGACGCCGAGCGCCTGCGCGATGTAGCCTTGGCCCTGCACCTCACCCATCTTCAGCGCGTGACGCCGGATATGGTAGGCGCGGTCAGCCAGGGAGAGGTTATGTCCTGCACTGGTCATGGTTTTCCTGCCCTTTGAGAACCCGCTCTTCCGGCGGATCCGCGGGCGGCACCATGCCAAGCCCGTGCCGCCCTGTCGACCGCGCGAGGCCTCGCGCGGCGGGGATTAGGCGAAGACCTGTGGACCGAGTTGATCGACGCTTGTTAGCCCTAGCATGCCGATCGTGCGGTCAATTTCCGTTGCGAGAATGTCGATGGCACGCGCAACCCCCGCTTCTCCCCCTGCGGCAAGCCCGTAGAGCGTCGCGCGGCCAAGCAACACAGCATCGGCACCGAGCGCGAGCGCTTGAACGATCTCAGTGCCGCGACGGAAACCGGAATCCACAAGGATGGTGAAGTCGGGTCCGGCTTGGGCGCGGGCCGGCGCAATCAGTTCAACAGGGGCCACAGCCCTATCGAGCTGGCGACCGCCATGGTTGGACAAAACGATGCCGTCGGCACCCGCCTCAATACACAAGCGCAAATCTTCTTCATGTTGCACGCCCTTGATGATCAGCTTGCGCGGCCATAGGCGGCGGATGGTGGCGATATTATCCCAGCTGATAGCGGAGCGGTGATGCTTGGCGCACCAGCGGGCAACGCCGAACAGGTTGCGATCAGCCTCGGGTACGAAAGGCTCGAGATTCGGGAAGGGTGGAAATCCGTTCTTCAGAATGCGGGCCATCCAGCCGGGATGCATCAGCATGTTGAGTTTGGCGGAAAGCGATAGATCGAGCCCGAGACGATAATTGCGGCGATCCCATTCGCGGTTGCCGAGCACGGGTGAATCGACCGTTACGATCAACGCCTCGCATTGGGCGCGATCAGCCGCCGCGATGATCTGCGGGAAGATCATATCATCGCCGAAGAGGTAGAGCTGGAACCAATGCGCCAGCGAGGGTATGTCGCCAAAGGCTTCGACAGACCGGTTGGACGTTGTGCTCTGGCTGAACGGGATGCCAGCCTTGGCCGCCGCGCGGGCGAGTACATGATCCC
>VERN01000132.1 GCA_018882635.1 Beijerinckiaceae bacterium
GTGGTGAACCAGCGCAGCGCGATGCCTGCACCACCTTCAAGAAAGCGATTGTCAGGATTGTTTTGCGTGTCGGTGGCGCCTGCACCCATGCCATAGACTTCGGCGGCGTAATCGACATTTTCAAAAAACCGATAGCCGGGACGAAGCCGCGCATAGGCAATCACGTCATTATTGTAGCGCGAGAAGGCGACCGCATCGCCGTAGAAATCAGCAATAAAGCGCGGCTCAAACGGATTGGCGCGATCGCATTGCGGCAGCATGTTCCATTCCTGCGCCACAATCAGGCCGCCGCGAAAATCCGGCTGCCAGCGATCGCGATTTTTATAGAGAAGATCGTAAGCGTAGCCCGCCTCCGCAAAGAGAACGACGGGCCACCCATCGACTGGCCGCACTCGCACACCGCCGGCGAAGATCGCCGCATTGTCGTAATAAAATTGCGGCCCGAGAATACCATCTCCTGCGGCGGAACGGGTGTCGTAGGTGACGCGCGTTGATGCATACACATCAACCTTCGGCATTTGCGGGAGCGTTACGCCCGCGCGCAATTGAACCGGCGCTACGCCTGCCCCTGTTTGGCGATCCCATTCTGGCGCGAGATAGACCTCGCCAAACCATGGCTTGGGCAATTGCTTGTTAACGCTGGTGCGCAGATTGCCAAACGCCTCGCAGGCTCGCAAACGACGCTCCGGATCCTTTGAGTTGAGAAGCAAAGCGAATTGACCACGCGCGGTCTGATGGAGCCCTTCTTGATCGTAAAAGAATGCAATTTGATTGCGTGCGAGTTCATCAGCCGGATCAATGGCCAGCGCACGTTGGAAGGCGAGCTTGGCTTCGTTCGGCATTTTTGCATCAAGCGCGGTAAACCCAATCTGGCGCTGGAGTGCGCCGTCATTCGGCTTTTGCGCCGCAGCGCGCATGAAGGCGGCATAGGCCTCACGCGGCTTTTTTTCTTTCAAAAGCAGGTAAGCCCATTCGAGCTGGATGCGCGGATCATTGGGAAATTGACGCGCGGCTTGGCCGAGCGCTGCGCGGGCTTGGGCCGGTTCCTTGTCTTTCATCATGTAGAAGCGATTGAGCGCTTCATCGGACGCAGACACAGCAAACGCCGCAGGCGCTCCCGCCAATACCAGCCAGCAGAGAATTGCAGCGGCGAGGCACATCGAGCCGCATCGCTTTGTCCAGCGCCAAAACGAGCCACACTGACGGCTGGAACCCATCAAACACTACCCAAACACGCCTGCGAGAGCGCAGAATCAGTCAACTAATCCAACAAGTTCGGGGGTAAACGAGTCCAATCTCGAGGTAAACTCCAACTTGTGAGCAGTTGGGCTCAAATGGGCGGCATGACAGCGCAGGCGACGAGAGCACCAAAGCGGATAAGAGCTGATCAGCGACAGGCACCAACTGCCCGATTGCGCCCCTGCCTCATAGGCTCTGACGATCAAGACTGTTCGATTTTTCGGAGGTTTAGCCGCTGGCGCGCCCTACGGGACTCGAACCCGTGTTTTCGCCGTGAAAGGGCGACGTCCTAGACCGCTAGACGAAGGGCGCGTGCGGTGAGCGGGCTTATAAGCGGGAAACTCCGGCTCGACAAGCCTTTATCCGCCTTCTATCCAAGACATCCCTCTCTGATTTGACGATTTTGATGTCCGATAGCCCTTCCTCCCCATCTCCACGCCCGTCCACACGGCCCGAGTCCCTCGAAGCAGGCCCCGTGGCGCTTGAGGCGGCCGATGCCTCCCATGCCGGCGATACGCTAGGCACCGGCTCGGCCAGCATGGCCGGCGCAGAGACAGCCAGCGGGCATCGCCCCGGTCTCGGCATCACCATGATGCTCGTCGGCATCCTGCTGTTCGTGCTCAATGATGTGATGGGCAAATGGCTGATGGCGACCTACACGGTCGGGCAAGTCCTGCTCCTGCGCAGCTTTGCCGCCCTTTTGATGCTGTCGCCTTTCATCTGGCGCGAGGGCTTTCTCACGATCCTGCGCGCGCCGCAGCCGGGCTTACAAACGCTGCGCGTGATTTTCTCCACGCTTGAGGTGGCGGCCTTCTATTGGGCGGTGAGTTATCTGCCTCTGGCTGATGTGATGACGTTCTACATGGCGGGCCCGATTTTTGTCGCGGCGCTCGCGGTGATGGTGCTGGGTGAAAAAATTAGCGGCCGCCGTTGGATCATCATCCTGTTCGGCTTTGCTGGCGTGATTATCGCCATGCGGCCGACGAGCGCTGCCTTCTCGATGGCATCGCTGATCGCGATTTTCGGATCGCTGTGCTTTGCCGCCTTAATGCTCACCACGCGTAATTTGCGTAAGACCAGCGATACCAGCCTCGTCACATGGCAAACCGTCGCGGCGCTGATTTTTGGGGCGTGCTTTGCACCCGTTGGCTGGGTCACGCCGAGTGCCAGCGATTTCATTCTCCTTTCGCTGCTCGGTATTGTCGCGGCGTTGGCGCATATTTGCGTCAACCGTTCGCTTAAACTCGCTCCGGCAAATGTCGTGGTGCCGTATCAATATACGCAGATCGCGTGGGCGATGCTGTTTGGCTATATTTTCTTCGGTGACATTCCGGAGAGCGGCATGGTGATTGGATCGCTCGTGATCATCGTGGCAGGCTTTCTCATCTTCATTGATGAGCAGCGTGCGAAGAACACCGGCTAAGATTTTGTCGCTTGTGCCGCATCCGCAATCCGGATCTGCACACGTTCACCGCCACCCCATCGATCCACCGTCAAAGCACCTGCGACATGGATGGGCATGCCACCCTTCGCCTCTTTCAGCGCTTTGCCGAGAGGTTGATCGGCCGACCGAAATGCGATGCCGCCAATATGTGCGCCATCGCCCGCGCGCAATTTGACGCGCATGTGATTTTGTCCGACTTCTTGCGCCTCAATCACTTGATGGGAGGGCAGAACGAAAACCGGCTCGGGATGGGATGAGCCGAACGGCCCTGCCCGCTCAATCGCCGCCAATAAATCAGGATTGGCACCACGCGCCGTGACAGCCGCATCAACCGCCAACCCCGTATCGGCCAATGCATCGCGAACCTGCTCCTGCAAGGCATTTTCAAGCGCAGCCCGAAAATCATCAATACGGTCAGGCGCAATGGTGACGCCAGCCGCCATCGCATGGCCGCCGCCCTTGAGCGCGAGACCGTCTTCGACAGCTGCACGCACTGCGCGGCCAAGATCAGCGCCGGGTACCGACCGCCCCGATCCGACCAGCATGCCTTCCGCATTTCGCGCCAGTGCAAACACCGGACGACGGAAGCGTTCCTTTAAGCGCGAAGCAACAAGGCCAACAATGCCGGGGTGCCATTCATCGGATGATGTAACAAGCACGCCTTCGGCGATCTCTTCGCCTAAACCCGAGCGTGCGAGAATTTGCGCTTCCGCTTCTTCCACCATCGCCGCTTCCGCGACTTGTCGTTCGCGATTGAGGCGATCAAGTGTTTCGGCGATGCGTGCGGCCTCGATTTCATCCTGCGTCGTCAGCAAGCGCGCACCAAGGGCGGCGTCGCCAATTCGACCACCCGCATTGATGCGCGGGCCAATCATGAAACCGAGATGATAGGGCGAGAGCGGACCATCAAGCCGCGCGCTATCAGCCAAGGCACGCAATCCAACGCGCGAACGGCTGCGCATGATTTGCAATCCTTGGCGCACGAAGGCGCGGTTCAACCCTTTGAGCGGCACGACATCAGCAATCGTTGCCAATGCAACGAGATCAAGCGCGCCCATCAAATCAGGTTCGGTTTTGCCCTTCCAAAATCCACGGCGACGCAATTCGCGATTGATCGCCACGATCGTCATGAACACCACGCCCGCGGCACAGAGATGGCCGAGACCTGATAAATCGTCGAGCCGGTTGGGGTTCACGATCGCAAAAGCGTCGGGCAAGGTTTCGGGCGCTTGGTGGTGATCGAGCACAATCGTGTCGAGCCCTAAACGCGATGCTTCAGCGATCGGCTCATGCGACGTGGTCCCGCAATCCACCGTGACGAGAAGGCCGATGCCTTTTTCCGCCAGCATGCGGATCGCCTCATTGTTCGGGCCATACCCTTCCGTGAGACGATCAGGAATATGAATCAGACTTTGAACGCCGCATTGTTCAAGAAACGACGAGAGAAGCGCCGACGAGCACGCGCCATCGACATCGTAATCACCGAAAATGCCAATCAGCTTGTTGGCCGCGATTGCATCGGCGATGCGCGCGGCGGCGCGATCCATATCAACCAGTGTCGAGGGATCGGGCATCAAATCGCGCAGCTTGGGCTCAAGGAAGCCCGGCGTCTCACTTGAGGCCACGCCGCGCGCTGCCAGAATGCGGGCGACGATGTCGGGGACACCATGCTCCTGCACAATGGCAAGCGCTTGGGCGCGGGCAGCCTCGTCCAACCGGTCGACCCAAGGCCGGCCGGTAAAGCTGCTTGTCACTCCGAGAAACGGCTTGTTCATAGGCTCAGGCTTAGAGCCGAATCAGGCGTCAGGACCAGTCACCCGCCCGCACGATCCCCGCTATCCTACAGCCGGAGAGCGGAAAGGTGACGGCTCGCGCAAGGGATCGCGCCCTTGCGCTGATGATGATCGACAGCGCTTAGGCTGCCCCATCAGTCGAGCTTGAACTTCGCCAGCTCGCGATGCTCGCCATGGATTTTACGCACTGTGCCGGTGATGGAGCGATAGACGATGGTTTCCGTCTCGATGACGTCGCCCTTGAATTTCACGCCAGCGAGAAGACCGCCATCGGTGACACCTGTCGCCGACACAATCACGTCGCCCGAGGCGAGTTCATCCATCTCGTATTTTTTCTTCGGATCCTTCACGCCCATGCCCTTAGCACGCTCGACCTTCTCCGGCGTGTCGAGGATCAAGCGACCTTGCATCTGGCCACCGACGCAACGCAACGCGGCTGCGGCGAGCACGCCTTCTGGCGCGCCACCAATACCGAGATAAATATCGATGCCTGTTTCCTGCGGCATGGCGCAGAAAATCACGCCAGCCACGTCGCCATCGGTGATGAGGCGGATCGAAGCGCCGGTAGCGCGCACTTTGGCAATGAGATCGGCGTGACGCGGACGATCCATGATCAAAGCCGTGATCTCGTGCGGCGCGACACCTTTAGCCTTTGCGAGGGCCCGAATGTTGTCAGCAGGATCGGCATCGAGATCGACAACGCCCTTCGGATAGCCCGGGCCAATCGCAATCTTGTCCATGTAAACGTCAGGCGCATAAAGGAGCGAACCTGCCTGCGCCATCGCCATCACCGCAATCGCACCCGGCATATCCTTCGCGCAGAGCGTCGTGCCTTCGAGCGGGTCAACCGCGATGTCGACTTTCGGG
Source organism: Beijerinckiaceae bacterium (assembly GCA_018882635.1). Classification (GTDB taxonomy): domain Bacteria; phylum Pseudomonadota; class Alphaproteobacteria; order Rhizobiales; family Beijerinckiaceae; genus TNE-4. The sequence continues at coordinate 5,344 of VERN01000132.1, forward strand.
CCTGTGCCATTGCCGACCTTTTCACCGATGAAGAGCATCGGCGCTTCATCGCGCTCGCCTTCACCAATCACGATCGTGCCATTGATAGGCAATTTGTTGAGTTCGCGCCGCATGGCGTCCACAGCGGCCTGATCAGCCGCCTTCTCATTGCCATGGCCGCGCAAACGCGCCGCAGAGACGGCTGCACGCTCGGTCACGCGGACGAGTTCCATCGACAGAATGCGTTCGATGACCTCTTTCGGGTGGACCGTAATGTCGCTTTTATCGACCATGCTTCTTCTCCCGGCGTTTCAAGGGCGTTCAATTCGGATCAACTGCGGCGGCTCGGCGATGTGGCCATCGGCCATCACCGCATCAAGCGCAGCGCGGATCGCGGTTTCTGTTGTCGCATAAGTGATAAGCACCACTGGCACGGCCCCCGCTTCCGAAGCGCGCGGCGCCATATCGGTTCGCTGCGGCGGCTTGCGCTGCACGATACTTTCCAGCGAAATCTGACGTTCGGCCATGCGCGTCGCAATCGAGGCGGCCGCACCCGGACGATCAAGCACTGACAGGCGAATGTAATATCCGCCTTCATGGCGCTGCATCGGTGCGCGCTCAGACGCTTCCAATTCTTTTACTGCGACGCCATAGGCGGGCACATGCAAGCCGCGCGCAATATCGCCAATATCGGAGAGAACCGACGAAGCCGTCGCATTGCCACCCGCCCCGGGGCCGACAAGCGTCAATTCACCCACCGGTTCAGCTGCGATGCTGACGGCATTTGTGACACCCATCACCTGCGCAATTGCGCTCGTCTTCGGCACCATGGTGGGATGGACGCGTTGTTCAATGCCCGTCGGTGTCCGCTCGGCGACGCCTAATAATTTGATGCGATAACCGAGTTCATCGGCCATCCGCAGATCAAGCGGCGCAATTGAAGCAATGCCTTCGACATAAACCGCGTCAGCATCAATCTCAGTGCCAAAGGCAAGGCTTGCGATGATGGCAAGCTTATGCGCGGTGTCGAAACCGCCGACGTCGAAGGTCGGATCGGCCTCGGCATAGCCGAGGCGCTGCGCATCGGCGAGCACTGTCTCGAAGGGAAGGCTTTCGAGTTCCATGCGCGAGAGAATGTAATTGCAGGTCCCGTTGAGAATGCCGGCGACGCGTTCGACGTGATTGCCTGCAAGCGATTCCCGCAGGGCCTTAATGACGGGGATGCCGCCGGCGACCGCTGCTTCGAAATTGAGTTGCACGCCATTCTTTTCTGCCAAGGCCGCTAGCGCATTGCCGTGCTTGGCGAGAAGCGCCTTGTTGGCGGTGACGACGGATTTGCCTGCGCTGAGCGCAGCCTCGACAGTGTCCTTCGCCTTGCCGTCAGCGCCACCCATCAATTCCACAACGCAATCGACGTCCGGGCTCTTGGCCAGCGCCACAGGATCGTCGAACCAGGTGATGGCGTTGAGATCGAGGCCGCGGTCGCGGCTTTTGTCGCGTGCTGAAACGGCGGTCACGATGACGGGGCGGCCGAACCGGCGGGCAAAAGCGGGGCCGTGATTTGCGATGAGGCGGACAAGGGCAGCGCCGACCGTTCCAAGGCCGGCGACCCCGATCCGGAGAGGGGTTGCCATGGCAATCTTCCGAAACGTCAGTGAAGGACCCGGAGGGGGCCCGGAACTCGCGCCCTTGTGCAATGTTTCGGGCGCGGCATCAAGGGGAACCGGGCAGCGCCCTGCCCGGCCTCAATCGATCAGCCCGCCTTCTTGTCGAGCTCAATGACGTTGTGCATCCGCTGCTCGGCAGTGTCGAAGAATTTGCGGATATTCCGCGCGGCCTGACGGATACGCTGTTCGTTTTCAACCAAGGCCAGACGGACATAATCATCGCCATGCTCGCCAAAGCCGATGCCCGGCGCGACGGCCACATCGGTCTTCTCAAGCAGGAGCTTAGAGAATTCGAGCGAACCGAGATGGCGGAATGGTTCGGGGATCTTCACCCAAGCGAACATGGAAGCCTCAGGCGCGGGGAATTCCCACCCGGCTTTGCCAAAACTTTCCACCATCGCATCGCGACGCTTCTTGTAGATGTCGCGCATTTCGCGAATGCAATCATCGGGGCCATTCAGCGCCGCACTCGCTGCGACTTGGATCGGCGTGTAAGCACCATAATCGAGATAGGATTTCACGCGTGACAGAGCTGCGAGCAATTTCTCGTTGCCGACCGCAAAACCCATGCGCCAGCCAGCCATCGAAAACGTCTTCGACATCGATGTGAATTCAACAGTCACATCGATTGCGCCGGGCACCTGCAAGACGGAGGGCGGCGGGTTATTGTCGTCGAAATAGACTTCCGCGTAAGCGAGATCAGACAACAGGATCAAATCGTGCTTCTTCGCGAACGCAACGAGATCCTTATAGAAATCGAGCGACGCCACATAGGCGGTTGGGTTCGCGGGATAGCAAGTCACGAGCGCAATCGGCTTCGGGATCGAATGCATCACCGAACGTTCCAGCGCGCGGAACATTTCTTCGTTCGGTTCGGCTGGAACCGAGCGGATCACGCCGCCTGCCATCAAGAAGCCGAAGGCATGGATCGGATAAGAAGGGTT
>VERN01000133.1 GCA_018882635.1 Beijerinckiaceae bacterium
TATTTCCAGTATTTTCAGGGGGTTATCAAATTTTCAGAAATTGGCCCAATGCTTGCTACCTTAAGGGGAAGCCTGTGCAACCGGTGCCCAGAATGAGTTACGTCTACGACGCGTCAACGAGAAGCTATAAGCAGACGTCGACCACAGCCACAAAGGCTGTGTCCGGCGTCAGCAAAGCCACGGCCAAAATCTTCTCAAAGGTCGGCTCCCAATTGGCGCCTACGGCGACTTTCTACCAATCAGCTGCCAAGGTCACGATTTCCCCTCAAGCCAAGCAATTGGCGAGTGGCGTTAAGACAACGTTCGAGGACGCGCTAAAATCGACCGGCCTGCAAAATGCGACAATCTATCTTGAACGCACGGTGACGGATAAAGGAAAGACGACAACCTATCAGGGCCTAGATCTTCTAAAGAATTTAAGTCTCATCGAGTTTGATAAGCTCGCTTTGCTAGCGCAGCAAGGGAGTGTTTCATTTCGCTTTCCACCTGGTGCGAATAACACGATTGACATTGATGCACTGAAAACATTGACACAAGACGTTGATTTGCAGGCTAATGAAAATGAAATTAAATCAATTCTCAACCGCCTTGATGGCACTTTTCCAGTAGCAGTGAACGAAGCCGCTTTTTCAGCTGGAAGCACACAGAGTGGTTTGCTGCAGGCCGTTCGTGATACGTTGGGAAAATCAAACCGCATATCGAATTTAAAAGTTTATGATAATAATGGATTGAAACAAGCTGTGTCCGTATCGGCCGACTCAATTACTCAACTCGGCGCTAATGTTTGGGCTAAATTCTCTGGCTCAATAAGCATCCGCGACAGTGTGGGTAACATTGCATCCAAATGGTCTGATTTGCGCGTTCTCAACAATTATAAAACGCTGAACGTCGCAACAGCAGATGGCATTGTCGGCAATAGTCAGGCCAGCGATCTAAAGCAATTCGATTTTAGTCTTGATTATCAGTCTTTTATCTCTGGTTATAACTTCCTGCGCGGTATTAGTCGCCAACCCGAAGCGGTTAGCCTTACGCAGACAACAAATACGAATACCGATAAATCGTTTTTGCTTACGGGCAAGCTACGAAACCGTGATCTGTTCTCCCTCAGCATTACGACAACCACTCCGGCCAAGACTTACACCCTGACCGTTCCGCCTTTGGGAATAACACCAACTGCGACATCTGCAGATAGAGTGGCGATCCTCACAAATGCTCTGAAGACAGCTCTCGCAGCTGAGCCCGCTCTTGCCGATGTCACTGTGAGCAATGAGCAGAATAAGATCTCTTTCAAATCGACCAGCGCAACATTGGCAAGCGTCAATTTCAAACAGGAAGAGGTTGGCGAAAACGATACCACTAACTTCGTTGATGTGACGAACGTCCCTATTTATGCCCTATCAAGCTTGCAAACTGTACCAGAAATCCGTTCAATTACGCTATCAACCAATATCACAAGTTTAAAATCGAATTGGGACTTGGTGAGCGCTTTCAACCGGTCGCGTCCTTTGAAAGATATTGTGCTTTCAGACAAGCAGGACATTGAATTAACAGCACAAGACGTCAAAAAATATCTTCCCGTCATCGAGAAGATATCGGGAACGCAATTCCGTATTTCAGATTTCCCTTTTGCAATGACAACCTACGGTGAATTCACTGAGGAAGCCGCAAATAAGCTTTCATCATCTGTGGATCTGAAGGGGAGCGTCACAGATTTTGTGAGATCAGCAGCTGGTATTGCCTCCTTGTCAAAAGCAGGCAAGCTTCGGTCTCTGGAGATCACGGGGATAGAAAATTCTGTCGTTCCACTGGATATTAAATCCGCTCTGTCATTAGCGAGCGTGCTCAATGGAATCAAAGACACTTTGAAAATCCAGATTACGGATAAGGTCAGCCTGGCTGATGCTGCGCTTTTGGCGCAACAAGGCATCGCTCAATCGCTTGTTGGGACAATAACAATCGAAAGTGATGGTTCGGACCTCACAAGTGATAATGTTCGTGATGCCAAGACACTCAGCAATGAAACGCTGACCGTGACACGGCCTGTTGGCATGGCCAGCGCTGTCATTCTATCCGATCTTAAGGTAACCCCAACTGCGCCGCTCAAAATTCAAGACAGCGTTGCTAACCTGTTGGCAAAATCATCCAATGCCGACGCAAGCTTGATTTCAACGATTGTGTTGTCTGATAGCGCAACGATGGTACAGGCCAATGCCTTGAGCAACATACCATATGCGGCCAAAATCCTCTCTGGTATTCGCGTTTCAGACGGTGTGGCGACGATCCAATCGAGTATTACGGCCTTGAAGGCGATGAAAACCGCCGGACTACTCCGCGAGATTGCTGTGCCGCAGACGACAAGTGATGCGGCTTTTGCTGCTTTAAAAACGACATTAGCTGCCGATAATCTCGGTTCGTATTTAACTCGCGCTACAGCGTAAGTCCTTATCCTTCATCTCAGCTCTAAAGCCTTCTAAGCCATAGCGAAGCTGTCGGGCCGCGCACGACGCCATGCATCGGATAGATTGGTAGCGTTTGGCTTATCGAGTAATGCGCCCTCTTCAAGTCTTGGATAGATATCAGCAAAGCTAACGGTTTCAGTATGCGACACACGCCGGTTGAAATGCTCCAATTTAAATTCTTTTGGATGTGATAAGCCCGTCGCGGCTGTAATTTCTGCTAATGCATGCAATGTTTGATGGTGGAATTGCGTGACGCGTTGTGCCTTGTCCAACACGTCAAGTGCACGATAGCGGCTTGGATCTTGTGTCGCGACGCCGGTTGGGCAGCGATCCGTATGGCAGGATTGCGCTTGGATACAGCCGACTGCAAACATAAAGCCGCGTGCGGCATTACACCAATCAGCGCCGAGGGCAAAAGCACGCGCCATATCAATGCCTGTAGCAATTTTTCCGCTTGCACCAATTTTGATGCGATCTCGCGCACCAATACCAATCAATGCATTGTTGACAAAAGAGAGGCCCTCGCGGAGCGGCAAGCCAAGATGATCCATAAATTCAATGGGCGCTGCGCCAGTGCCGCCCTCCTTGCCGTCGACAACGATAAAATCGGGGTAGATCCCTGTTTCTATCATCGCCTTGCAAATGGCGAGAAACTCCCAGGGGTGTCCGATGCAAAGCTTAAACCCAGCAGGTTTGCCACCTGATAGATCTCGCATTTGCGCGACAAATTCCAATAATCCAATCGGCGTTGAGAAGGCCGAATGTGAGGGCGGTGAAATACAATCCTGGCCCATGGGCACGCCGCGAATGCGCGAAATTTCTTCTGTGACCTTAGCGGCTGGCAAAACACCGCCATGACCAGGCTTGGCTCCTTGGCTGAGTTTAAGCTCAACCATTTGAATTTGTGGCGCAGAGGCTGTTTCTTTAAACATATCGGCGGAAAAATTGCCGTCCGGGGTACGAGCGCCAAAATAACCAGAACCAATTTCCCAAACAATATCGCCACCATTTTCGCGATGATAGGGGCTGAATCCCCCCTCACCCGTATCGTGATAAAAATTACCTTGGCGCGCACCCTTGTTAAGCGCAAGAATCGCATTGCGACTGAGCGAACCATAACTCATCGCCGAAATATTAAGGAGCGAGGCCGAATAAGGGCGAGCAGTGCTCTTCTCGCCTATATGTGTTCGATAGGTTGATACATCCTGCTTTGTGACAGCGAGGGAATGCGTTGCCCATTCAAAGCCCGGCGCATACACATCGTAATTCGTGCCAAAGGGTCTTTTGTCGAGGACATTCTTTGCACGCTGATAGACCACCGAACGCCGATCTCGGCTGAAGGGTTGGCCGAATTTCTCATCCTCGAAAAAATATTGCCGCATTTCAGGGCGTATCTGTTCGAGCAAGAAACGGAAATGGCCCATAATTGGATAGTTGCGTAAAATAGCGTGGTGCTTCTGGGTCAGGTCATAAACACCAACAAGTGCAACAGCGCCCGCAACTATGGCTAAAACAACCCAAAGAGGATGAGGCGGGAGACCGGAAAGACTTAGGCCAATGGCCGCACATGCGAGGATAAGGGTATAGGTGAAGACCGCAAAACGGCCCTTTACGCAACTTTCCCAAAGCATAGCCGCAGTCCCCCCAAACGCTTCTTGAGCGTAACTATTCGGGAGGGGAGCAAACGAGTCAAATCGCGCGGGTGCGATGGGCTAGTTCGCTGCGTGAGTGAGGCCAAGAGCAAGGAGCGGCTGAGTAGCTTTAGCGCCAGCGCAGGAGCCATCCTTCAAGCCGGCCGAGCGCGTCATTAAAGATTGCTCCGATGACAGCCAAGATAATTAATCCGGCGAAAACAGACGTGGTATCGAACAATCCGGTGGCTTGGCTGATCAGAAACCCAATGCCGCGATTGGATGACATGAATTCACCAATCACCGTGCCAACAAGGGCGTAGGGCACCGATACTTTAAGGCCCGTGATCACCCATGACGTGGCGCTTGGCATGATAACCGAGGTCAGCACATGCCATTGCTTACCACCCATAATGCGTATCGCATTAATATAAAGCGGATTGACATCACGCACGCCAGCATAGGTGTTCAAGAACACCACAAAGAAGACAATCGAAGCTGATACAGCGACTTTCGATTCAATACCAATCCCGAACCAAATGATAAAAAGCGGGGCTAGGGCAATTTTGGGTATCGAATAAAGTGCAGTGATGTAGGGATCAAGAATTTCAGCGACGGCACGATATCGGCCAAAAAGAAGACCGAGCGTAAAGCCAACAAGCGACCCGAAGAGGAAGCCGAGCGCCGTGGCATAAAGAGTGATGGAAAGATTATTGATGAGCGTTCCATCCCACGTCCATTTCCAGAGGCGCGCAAAGACCGCGCTCGGGGATGAGACAAAAAGCTTATCAATCAAGCGGCCTGATGAAAATTCCCAAAAGGCTAAAAACGCGATGCCGACCAAAATACGTGCCACGATAATCCAACGGCGGCGTTTGTCCTGCTCAGCCTCATAGGCCGCTACGGCAACCGATCTTCCGCCACTCATGACAGCGGCTTCATCACCGACCTTCATTTTCACAAATCCTCACCCTGTCCTGCCCCCTTAAAGTTGAGCCATTATTGTGGTGCCAACGGGGGTATTTGGGATGGCTCGAAAGCGGCATTCGGATGAGGACTGCCTGAAGATCTTGCGGCAGGTTGAATTGGACCTGGCCGGCGGGGCAGATGTAGCTAAGGCTTGCAGGTCTGCCGGGATCAGTGACGCGACCTATTACACATGGCGCAAGAAGTATGGCGGTATGGCACGGTCGCAACTGTCGGAGCTGAAGGCGCTTGAGAAAGAGAACCAGCGGCTCAAGAAGATCGTTGCGGATCTGGAACTCGATAAGCTGATTTTGAAAGAAAGCCTCGATTTTTTAAAACCCAAGATCTGACGGCAGATGACCTCCGGGGTGCGGTTATCCAGGCCCGTCAGAAGCTCGGAACATCCGAGCGACGGACCTGCCAGGTTCTTGGGATAGCGAGGAGCACCCTACGCTATGAGGTCAGGGCGAAGGACGAGGACGACCTGCGCCTCGCGCTGATCCGACTGGCCAAGCAATACGGGCGGTATGGCTATCGGAAGGTCGGGCAGCTCCTGCGGATCGAGGGCTGGTGCACCAACCACAAGAAGGTTGAACGGATCTGGCGGGAAGAAGGGCTACAGCTTCCCAAACGCCATAAGCGCCGTAAGCGCCTTTACCACCACGATGCCTCTGTCATCCGCCTCCGACCACATTCCCCAAATCACATCTGGTCGATCGACTTTGTTCACGACAAGCTGAGCAATCATCGGCCGTATAAAATGCTTACGGTCATCGATGAATACACGCGTGAAGCGCTTAGCGTGACGGTCGCCAATGCCATGGGCTCGTCAGAAGTCTTGGAGGCGCTTTATCCACTGCTCCTCAAGCGGGGAAAACCGGAATATCTCCGCTCCGACAATGGCCCTGAGTTCTCGTCAGAACCCTTCAAAGACTGGCTGACGAAAGTCGGCATCAAACCGATCCGCATCTATCCTGGATCGCCCTGGGAGAATGGGTATAACGAGCGCTTCAACGGCACGCTTCGCAGAGAAGTTCTCAATGCCGAATGGTTTGGCACAACACGCCAAGCCCAGACCGTCATCAATCAATGGCTCAAACAATACAATCAAATCAGGCCGCATCAGGCCCTGCGCATGCGCCCGCCAGCGCCTGAAACAATCTTAGAGAAACGCGAAATCACGGGTCCATAACAAGGGGGCTGGACACGCCTAAGGCAGCTTAGCTGTTCTCAAGATAAAAAACCTCTGAGCGCCAAGGCTCACTGCTATATGACTTTGGCGTTTTTCTCCGGGCTAAGATGTCGGGTGCATGGCCAGAAAAGCATCGGGGTAGGTGGAACCCGATAGACCTTAGCTTGGCTGTTTTTACAGCCAGCTAACTGCCACCAGTTACACCCGCACACTCCTTGTAAAACTACCCAAAATTCCTCTTAATTGTGTGGGATTGGATGAGAGGGTCCGATTCCCGGCGTCTGATGCTTCAAAGAGGATGACATGGGCAAAGAGGGCGGCGGCGAGAAGCGGGGGAGAGGCCCAGGACGCCCCTTTGCGAAAGGCGAGAGTGGCAATCCATCAGGGCGCCCTCCCGGCTCAAAGAACCTTACAAAGCTCCTCATGGAGAGGCTCGATGGTAGAGCAGAAGAGCTGATTGACGCCCTGATTGATCGAGCACTGAAGGGCGATGGGGCTGCGACGCGCATTATCTCAGATCGTGTGATGCCGATCCAAAAGGGAAGCTTTGTTGACTTTGAATTGCCTGAACGTCTTCCCGATGGCTCCATGGATATGGTCAAAGTTCAGGAGAGCTTACTGGAAGCGGTCGCGACAGGTAAGGTCACACCGGCTGATGCTGCCCATATATCCATGATCTTTGATAAGATTATGAGCGCAAGAAACGAAGTCTATTTCCACGATCAGGTTTTTGAGGCTGTGAACGAGGTTCAAAGAATTGGAAAATTGGTCAAGTAAACGCGTTCCAGCTAAATATCGCTACCTTCAAAAGCATATAGAGGAAATATGGAAGCTGCGAGAAAGCCTCCCTTCACTATCCTATGACTTTTCTGGTTTAAATCCTGAAGAGAGAGACCTTGCAGAGACTTATTATGGATGCATCCTGCAAACGGCTCGCAAACAAAAAGGGGCTAATGGAGAAATATTGTTAGGAAACTCACCCCTCAAGTTAGATCAGGAGCAATTTTTATCTAGCTTAAGAGAATATCTCAAAGAAGAAGACATAAGCAGAGCCAAGACCATCTTTTTTAACGTACCTCGTACAATATATAAGGGTCGAGATAATATCTGGACGCGCGAAAATCGTCCTAAACTCATGATATTTTTAGAAGAACAGCAATCCATATTGAATTGGCTACCATCTGGTTCGATTAATGAAAAGAATTTAACTTGGATGTCATGGGAAGAGCTCATCAATATCGCTGAGCTCCAAGGATATAGACGTCAAAATGACGACGTAAGAAGACTTGAATCTTTTGATACGCTTAAAAATGTTCAAAAGCGAATTTTGGTTCGCATCTATCTTGAGATGATCGACTCAGAAAAAGTAACAGATTCTGTTAACTCTACCGTCAAAGATCATAATCATCGATATATTTTACGAAAACGCGTTCATCTGTTCCGTCGATAATCGTCTTCTGTATTTGAGTTATCATTGGTAGTTTCAAAGCTGTTATCTTGAAAAGACATATTTTCATTGAAATCATAGTTCAGGATTTTTTTGACCTTTTCCTTAAACGTTTCTGGCGCTTTGAATGATCGTGGTAATTCAGCTTTAAGCATCTGATGAGCCGCCGCCGATATCGTCACAATCG
>VERN01000134.1 GCA_018882635.1 Beijerinckiaceae bacterium
GCCTATGGCGCAGTGCAACATAATACCCCATACTCTGGTTCTGAAGCTCTGACGAAAGACGAGGCCGCCATGAACGCCCCCGCCACCGCCCCCATCAAAGATCTCTACGAAATCGGTGAAATCCCGCCGCTCGGCCATGTGCCTGAGAAAATGTGGGCCTGGACCATCCGCAGAGAGCGGCATGGCGAACCTGAAAGCGCAATGCAGCTTGAGGCCGTCCCCACTTGGACGATCGGTGACGATGAAGTCCTCGTTCTCGTGATGGCAGCGGGGGTCAATTACAATGGTGTTTGGGCAGCGCTGGGCCAGCCGATCTCGCCTTTTGACGGACATAAGCAGCCCTTCCATATCGCAGGCTCGGACGCATCAGGGATCGTTTGGGCCGTCGGCCGCAAGGTGAAGCGCTGGAAAGTCGGCGATGAAGTGATCGTCCATTGCAATCAGGATGATGGCGATGACGAAGAATGTAATGGTGGCGATCCGATGTTCTCCACCTCGCAGCGCATTTGGGGTTATGAGACGCCCGATGGCTCGTTCGGCCAGTTTTGCCGCGTCCAATCACGCCAGCTGATGCCGCGTCCGCGGCATCTGACATGGGAAGAGAGCGCCTGCTACACGCTCACGCTCGCCACTGCGTATCGCATGTTGTTCGGCCATGCGCCGCACACCGTGCGCCCGGGTGACAATGTGCTCATCTGGGGCGCATCAGGCGGTCTCGGCGTTTTCGGCATCCAGCTCTGCGCCGCCTCTGGCGCAAACGCAATCGGCGTAATCTCTGATGAATCAAAGCGCGATTATGTTTTGAGCCTTGGCGCCAAAGGCGTGATCAACCGCAAGGACTTTAATTGCTGGGGCCAATTGCCGACCGTCAATTCGCCGGAATTCAACGCCTTCATGGGTGAAGCACGTAAGTTCGGCAAGGCGATCTGGGACATTACCGGAAAGAAGGATGTCGACATCGTGTTCGAACATCCGGGTGAACAAACCTTTCCGGTCTCCACCTTCGTCGCGAAACGTGGCGGTATGATCGTGTTCTGCGCGGGTACGACGGGCTTCAATCTCACTTTCGATGCGCGTTTCGTCTGGATGCGTCAGAAGCGTATTCAGGGCTCGCACTTTGCACATCTGAAGCAAGCGATGGCCGCCAATAATTTTGTGATCGATCGCCGCATTGATCCTTGCATGAGCGAAGTGTTCCCATGGGACAAAATCCCCGTGGCCCATACGAAAATGTGGAAGAACCAGCATGCGCCCGGCAATATGGCCGTGCTCGTCAATGCTCAAAAAGCTGGCCTTCGTACCTTCGACGAAGTGTTGGAAAATCAACCGAAAGCCTGATCAGGCGAGGCGTCTCAGCTCCGCTCCGCGCCTGGCGCGGGCGGAGCGTTGAGCGTGCGGCCGAGCAAAAGCGCATTGAACGAGCCGCCATAAATAAACACAGCGGCAATCGTGTAGAGAAACACAAGCGCGATCATCACTGAGGCGAGACCGGCATAAGTGGCCGTGTAATTTGATGCCGCTTTGGTGAGATAAAATCCAAAGGCGACACCTGCGCCCAGCGCAAGAATAAGCGTGATCAAAATGCCAGGCCACACCTGCTGCAAATGACGGCGGCCCGCAGGCAGATAAAGATGCAGCACGATCAGCGCGGATACGGTGATGAGTGTCGCGATCGCAAAGCGTGTGAGTGTGACGATCTGCCAATAGGGCTCAAGCGCGGGCACATAAGCGACAATCACTGTCCATAAAAGCGGGCCGAGCACCACGAGAAATGAAATGGCCAACAAAGTGACAGCGCTGACCAGCACGTAAAAAATTGATTCCAACCGTGTCAGCCACCACGGCCTATGTTCAACAAGCCCGTAAGAACGATTGAGCGCGATCCGTAGCGCTTCCACCGCATTTGACGAGAAATAGATCGCGAACACCACACCGAAGGTGAGGATACCACGATGCGAATTGTCGATGACGGCGCGAATTTGCTGCGCGATCGGATCGGCGACTTGGCTTGGCCATGTCTCAAGCAGAAGAGTGGTCGCCTCGTCGGCAAGGTTGCCACGGCCGAGGAAACCGGCAAGCGCCGTCAAAAAGATCAGGAATGGAAATAACGACATCAACAGCGAGAGCGCGATGTGGGAAGCAATCGCCCACCCATCATCGGCCACGAAGCGCCAATAGGCGTTATAGAAAGTGCGAAACAAACGAACCATGCGACCCTTATGACCTTCGCCGCCTGTGCTGCCAACGCGCAAATCGGTGGCGCGGTTTCCCAGCACGCCTCGACCCGGCACGCCGCTTCGACTAGACAGAAACCTTCCTTTTCACGGACTTGCAATGCCCGGCCGCTCGACCCTGCTTCTAACGCTCGCTCCGGGCCTGTTCGTTCTCATCTGGTCGACGGGCTGGATTAGCGCGCGTTTTGCGGCCCCCTATGCCGACCCCCTCACCTTTCTCTCGGTCCGCTATGCCCTTGCCGGGGCTTTGCTGGCCGTCCTGTGTGTCGCCTCAGGCGCGGTCTGGCCACGGGGCAAAGCGGCCGCCCATGCCGCTCTTTCGGGTGTGCTCCTTCATGCGATCTATCTGGGCGGCGTGTGGTGGGCGATTTCGAAAGGCCTCCCGGCCGGGATTTCTGGCCTCATCGCGGCCGTTCAACCCATTTTGACCGCCTTTCTGGCTCCGCGCCTTGCTGGCGAAACAATCCCGCTACGCCATTGGCTCGGGATCGTTCTGGGCTTTGGCGGCATTCTCATGGTGTTGGGGCCGAAACTGGCGGGGCTCTCGGGAGCCGCTTTAAGCAGCCAGCTGGTGCCGTTGGGCATCAATGTCATCGCCATGATCTCGGTAACCCTCGGCACTTTCTACCAAAAGCGCTTTATCGCCGCGGGTGATCTGCGCGCCGTCACCGTGCTCCAATATGCCGGTGCTCTAGCGATCACCTTGCCGATCGCTTGGCTGACGGAGCCGATGCGGATCGCCTGGAACCTCTCAATGGTTCTCAATATGGCTTGGGCGGTGCTGGCCCTCTCGATTGGTGCGATCGGCCTCCTCCTCATGCTGATCCGGCAGGGAGCGGTCTCCCGTGCCGCCGCCCTGATCTATTTGGTGCCGCCCACCGTAGCGCTGGAGGCCTTTTTGCTGTTTGGCGAGACCCTCAACGGGCTCCAAATGGTCGGTATGGCGGTCACAGCCTTCGGGGTCGCTCTCGCGGTCCGACGTTGATCCACCCGAAAGGTGCATTGCAGCATGCTGGCCTTGCCGCCATGCTGCGCTGCGATATTTTGACGGATTAGCCTGCTGGAGCGCGTCATGACCCAAGCTGCCCTCGCCATTTCGATCCCGATGCAGGATCTCCCCTCGCTTGCCGCGGAGGCTTCGGGCACGCTCGATCTCTTGCTGCGCGAAGCCATTGCCGCTGTCCGTGCCGATGTCACCAAGGATGGCAAAATCTCCGCCGCGCTGATCGATCAGGAACAGCATGCCGTCCATGGCTTGGCTTGGCTCGCGACCTATGTCGAAAGCATTCGCGAACTGAACAGTTATGCCTCGCGGTTGAAAGCCGAAGGCCGCTTCGGTGAAACCGAAGAATTGCTCGTCGCCATCGGCATTGGTGAATATTGCGCGCAAATCTTCGGCGGCATTTCGATGAATCAGGGCGAGATGATCCGCCTCACCGATCTCGGCCTGTCCGATGGACAAATTGCGCAACGCCGCACGCCTGTGATCGACGCGCTCATCGCTTCTGGCAACACGCGCGGCAATCGCGCCCGCCTAGTCACCTTGATGCGTGAACGCCAAGGCACGGCAACGGTTGGTGACCCCGGCCTCGATGAGACCCTCGAATCCATCCGCGATGAAATGCGTAAATTCGCAGCGGCTGAAGTCGAACCACATGCCCATGAATGGCATTTGAAAAATGATTACATTCCGATGGAGGTCGTCGACGGTCTCGCTGCTCTTGGCGTTTTCGGGCTGACCTTGCCGGAAGAATTTGGCGGCATGGCACTGGGCAAGGAATCCATGTGCGTCGTGTCAGAAGAATTGTCGCGCGCCTATATCGGCGTCGGTTCGCTCGGCACACGCTCGGAAATTGCAGCAGAACTGATTCTATGCGGCGGCACCGAGGAGCAAAAAGCCGAATGGCTGCCGAAAATCGCTTCGGGTGAAATTCTACCGACGGCCGTTTTCACGGAACCCAATACCGGCTCCGACCTTGCGTCGCTCAAGACACGCGCAGTGCGCGATGGCGACGTCTATAAGGTCAACGGTAATAAGACATGGATTACTCATCCTGTCCGCGCCGATGTGATGACAATGCTGGTGCGCACCAATCCAGATGAGCCCGGCTACAAAGGTCTCTCGATCCTACTCGGCGAAAAGCCGCGCGGCACGGACGAAAATCCTTTTCCTGCAAAAGGCATGACCGGTGGCGAGATCGAAGTGCTCGGCTATCGCGGTATGAAGGAATATGAACTCGCCTTCGACAATTTCGAAGTGCCAGCAAAGAATCTGCTGGGCGGTGTTGAAGGTCAGGGATTCAAGCAATTGATGCAGACTTTCGAAAGCGCCCGCATTCAGACCGCGGCCCGCGCTGTCGGCGTCGCGCAATCGGCGCTCGACATCGGCATGCGCTATGCTGAAGAGCGCGTGCAATTCGGCAAGCCGCTCATCGCTTTCCCACGCGTGGCTGACAAGCTGGCGATGATGGCGGTCGAAATCAATATTGCGCGCCAGCTCACCTATTTCTCGGCCCGCGCCAAGGATCAGGGCAAGCGCTGCGATGTCGAAGCCGGCATGGCAAAATTACTCGGCGCGCGTGTCGCATGGGCGGCGGCTGACAATGCCTTGCAGATCCATGGCGGTAACGGCTTCGCCCTCGAATACGCGATCTCGCGCGTCTTATGTGACGCCCGCATCCTGAACATCTTTGAAGGCGCGGCTGAAATTCAGGCGCAAGTGATTGCGCGGCGCCTGCTTGACGGCGGCAATTAACCCCGCCTCTCTCTTCGACATAAAGACAAAAAAGCCGGCGTTAGCGCCGGCTTTTCCGTTCTCGGGGGAGAGAAACCCTTTAGCTTTTTGCACTCACAGCGCCAGGCTCACCACGCGTCTTCCAGAGGGAATAGACGATCCCAACGATGATCAGGCCAAAAGTGACACCGAGTGAAACGGCTGGCGGCACTTTCGCAATACCCAGCATATCGGCTGCAATGATCTTACCGCCGATGAAGATAAGCACAGCGGCCAGAGCAAACTTCAGATAGGCGAAGCGCTCAATCATCGCCGACAGCGCAAAGTAGAGCGCACGCAGGCCGAGGATCGCAAAGATGTTCGAGGTCAACACCACGAAAGTGTCGGTGGTGATGGCAAAGATCGCCGGAACCGAATCGACCGCGAAGATCACATCCGCCACATTCACCAGCACCAACACAAGGAAGAGCGGCGTGACAAACAGCGTCATCTTGCCCGTCTTGGGATCTGGCTGACGCACGGCGAATTTCTGGCCATGCAAGCGCTCCGTCACGTTGAGGTGACGACGCATGAATTTAAGCAAAGGATGGCTTTCGACGTCATGCTGGCTATCAGCAAACACCACCATCTTGATGCCTGTAATGATAAGGAAGGCCGCAAATAGCCACATCACCCAGCCGAACGACTGAACGAGCGCTGCGCCCACGCCAATCATCAAACCGCGCAAAACGATAACGGCGAGGATGCCCCAGAACAGCACGCGGTATTGGGCGGCGCGCGGGATGGCAAAGGCGCCGAAAATCATCGCGATGACGAACACATTGTCCATCGACAGCGATTTTTCGATCACGAAACCGGTCCAATATTCAACCGCGCGTTGTGGATCGAGCTGCCACCATACGAATCCGCCAAACGCCAAGCCGATGGTGATATAGAAAGCTGAGAGAAGCAGGCTCTCGCGTACCCCGATCTCCTTCTCGCTGTCGCGATGGAGAATGCCAAGGTCGAAGGCGAGCAAAAGGAAAACGAGACTGAAAAAGGCACCCCACAACCAAAGCGGCTTGCCGATCAGTTCGACGAACAGAAAATCCATGATTAAGCTCCGGGCATTGTCATCAGGCAGCGCCGACATCGCGGATTTCATACCGCCAGAGGGGCCCGGTCGCTACAAACCTAAATGGAATGCCAGAGTGTGGCGTCAAGGTGGCAAAAGCCTGCGGCAGGCTGCCGCAGCCAATCCATCAGCGCATGATGCAGGGATTTATAGAGCGTCGATTAATGATGATCGTCGGGCAGTTCAGGAAGCGGTAGAACGCCGATCCCATCTTCAACGAGATCACGCCATTCTTGCGCTGTGGCTTGGCCGCGAATAGGTCGCTCTTCTGTGTCGCCTTCGGCCATGGCACGTGCCTCGCGCGCAAAGCGGTCGCCGACATCATCTGTAACAGCCATAATCTTTTCCCGCACATTGCTGATGAGGGCGCGGAGTTCGCGCTCCTTCTCACCAAGTAACATCGCAGGACTCGTTTCGGGTGCCACCGCCGGAACGGCTGGCTCCGATACGGGCAAGGCTGCAGGATGCGCGCGATCTTTGCGTGCCACCTGCGGTGCCATGATCGTTTTCTCAATCTTGTGCGAGTCGCACAGCGGACATATCACAAGGCGCTTCTTGCGTTGCGCCTCATAAGCCTCGCTGTCGCGGAACCATGATTCAAAATCATGGCCCCTCTCACAAATAAGCGTGTAACGGATCATATCAGGCGATGGCTCGCTTCTCCGGCGCTGCGCTGATGGTGAAATCACGCGTATGCTGCAGCGTTGGAATACGCCCGCGTGCGTCCGCCACAAGTGCTGTGTCAATCGATGCCATAATCACCCCGGGTGTGTCATCAGCCTCAGCCAAGACGCGGCCCCACGGGTCAACGATGATGGAATGGCCGAACGTTTCGCGCCCATCTTCATGCGTGCCAGCCTGCGCCGACGAGATCATGAAAGAGCCCGTTTCAATTGCGCGTGCGCGCTGCAGCACGACCCAATGGGCTTCACCCGTCTGCTTAGTGAAACAGGCCGGTGCCGAAAGCATACCCGCCCCCGCGTCTGCCAAAGCGCGATAGAGATAAGGGAAGCGCACATCATAACAAATCGACAGCCCAAGCTTGATCCATGGGAGATCGACAACAACGCCTTCGCAGCCGCCCGTATAGGTGCGGCTTTCCCGCCAGCTTTCACCATTCGGCAAATCGACATCGAAAAGGTGGATCTTGTCATAGGACGAGACGATGTCGCCCTGTGTGTCGATGACAAAAGCGCGATTGGCCACCTTACCGTCAGGCCGCATAATTGCGAGCGAGCCAGCATGGATAAAAATCTTTTTCTCCCGCGCCACAGCGCGAAAGGCCGCCAGCATCGGATCTTTCTCTTGCGCTGACAGCGACGCCATGAGGCTATCACGATCACGATTGACGGCATTTGACATTTCAGGCGTCTGCACGAAATGCGCCCCGCGCGTGGCCGCATCGCGGATCATAGCCACCGCGTCATCGGTATTCTTGGCAGGCGAAACGCCAGAGCGCATTTGCACGCAAGCAGCAATGAATTGTCCGGTCATGATGTCGATCCTTATGCGAGCATAGCGTCGAGTTTGCCGGCGGCTTCGAGCGCGTGAATATCATCGCACCCACCCACATGCGTCTCGCCGATGAAGATTTGCGGCACTGTTGAGCGTCCATGCGCCCGGACGGCCATCGCCTTTTGTCCCTCAGGATCGGTCGTGACATCGATCTCTTCAAAATCGACGCCCTTCTGGGTCAGAAGGTCCTTCGCCCGGCGGCAATAGGGGCAGTAATCTTTGGTGTAGATAGTGA
>VERN01000135.1 GCA_018882635.1 Beijerinckiaceae bacterium
CGGGGAGAAGGTCATCGAGTAGACGAGCGCAATGTGTCGATCGGCGGCCTATCCTCGGCGGCCGAACACCGGCGCATGGAGGGATCGCGTCTCACAAGGTATTCTCCTGGAAACATATATCTGCACTCTTCGTGATAAGGATGCCCTTATATAGCAATGCGCCAAGGCCGTCAGAATTGACATTTGGGTCCATCTTAAACGTGATGGCATTGCCATTAAGATCGAGCCCGGTATACCATATGACTTCAGGTATGCCACGCGCTCCTGGTGTGAAGGCCCAGCCAATTTCCGTCACCGAGCTGTTAATGGCATTGCGCTTCAAAATCAGCTCGAACTCAGCAAGCCCCGGAGTTATGGCGTCATCATATCTCTTGAATATAAGCGCTGGGTAAACACCCTTGTTACTAAGTGTTTTGGCTGGATTTGTGGTGTCAACTATAGTCGACTCTGGGAATAGATAAACCTTCATCTCGCCATACACGTCGGTGCCGACTAGTTTCCCTGCACAGGTGGGCGGCCTGATCGCCGCGATCTCGGTCTCGTCCTGTACCCAGAATATCTGGTTACACGACTCGCAGGCGCAGTTTAATGGTATTGGACTATCAACGGTGAACCTGACGACATTACCGATGCGCTCTAGACTGATGAATTCAGTGCCGGCAGCAAGAATAATGTCACCCTGCATCCAGCCGCCCGCACGGTGTCACTGGAAGCGCAACGTAAAGCCTTTGATGAATTGACCGCGCAGTTTCACGATGCGCGCTCCCGTGAGTTGCGCGAGAACCTTCCAAGCCCGCCCTATTCCGAAACACTCGCGACGCGGTTGATGGCTATGCCCGCCGCCGATGCCGATCAGCTGAGCGTCAAACTTCGATTTTTTGCTCTCGAACTCGCGAAGGAAGCCGAATTCGGACAAAATCCGGATTTGCGGCTGATCCCCTATTTCGCGTCGATCCAGCGCGATTGCGTCGTTCTATTGAGAACACAAATGCCTGATGCGCCCGAGAGCAAAGATCTTTAGGCGCCCCCTTCGACAGCACCGCCTGCCTTTTTCCATGCGCCGAACCCGCCTTCGATATGGGCGACAGGTTTGAGCCCCATATCCTGCGCCGCAGCAGCGGCTAAGGCCGAGCGCCAACCGCCGCCGCAGAAGAACACGAACTTCTTGTCTTCCGCGAAAATCGGCTTGTGATAGGGGCTTTCCGGATCAATCCAAAATTCCAGCATGCCACGCGGGCAATGGAAGGCGCCGGGCATTTTGCCTTCGCGTTCAAGTTCCCGCGGATCACGCAGATCGACGAGCACAACATCATCGCGCCCCAAAAGCGCCTTGGCCGCTTCGGTCGGGATCGTTTCGATCTTGCTGTTGGCTTCGGCAACCAGCGCCTTGAAACCCTTGGTAATGTTTTGTGGCATGCGGCAATTCCTCCAATTGCTGAAAGAGTGAAGGGGATAAGCCCTTCCGGTCAAGCGGGCTGCACCCTTTCCGCAAGGTCCATCGCGGCCTAAGCTGCGCCTCTCATAAGAAGGGATTCGGGGCATGGCGGGGCTTTGGCTTGATGGCGTGGCGCTGGCGTTTTTCATTGCCGCGTGGAGCGCCTACCACGCGCTGCTGGAAAGCCGCCGCTTTGGCGGCAAAAGTCTCAACGCCTTGATGCATCAATACCGGCGGGCTTGGATGGATCAGATGCTGCACCGAAATGTGCGCATCATCGACACCCAGATCATGGCAAGCCTGCAAAACGGCACCGCCTTTTTTGCGTCAACCTCACTGCTCGTGATTGGCGGTTCTTTGGCGTTGCTCCGTGCAACGCACGATGTTCTGCAGATTTTTGAAGATTTGCCACTCGCAGTCCCGGCCAATCGCGCGCTGTGGGAGATGAAGGTTCTCGGCCTCACCGTCATCTTCGTCTACGCATTTTTCAAATTTGCGTGGTCCTACCGGCTGTTCAATTACGCAGCGATCCTCATCGGCGCGACGCCCGACATCGATGCCGTCGGAGAAAAGGCGGCGCACTTCCATGTCCAGCGCACGGGTGATGTCATCACTGATGCGGGACGCCAATTCAATCGCGGACAACGCGCCTTCTTTTTTGCGCTAGCCTATGCCGCTTGGTTTGTCTCGCCTTGGGCCTTCATCACGGCCACCATCGCCGTGCTGATTGCCATGGTGCTCCGCCAGTTCCGATCCCCATCCCGTGCCGCTGTGCTCGCCCTCTCGCATGGCCGCGCCGCCGTCGAACGGGATTGAGGATCCTTAGGCAGGTTGGGGCCTAGGCTTGCGCTTCACGCGCGCGCTTGGCAAAGCGGGATCATGACCGATCCGCACACCCCTTCGCCGGCCGCCATCGAAGCGACCTTAATGGACCTCGCCGCCAACCGCGGCCCGGACAAGACCTTCTGCCCGTCAGAAGCCGCCCGCGCCCTCGGCGGGCCCCACCCCGATGGCTGGGGCCCCTTGATGATCCCGGTCCGCCGCACTGCGGTGCGACTTGCCCATGAAGGGCGCATCGTCATCTATCGGAAAGGCCGTCCGGTCGACCCTGATGATTTCAAAGGCGTCTACCGCCTCGGCCTGCCGCGCAGCGAGTGAACGATCCGAGTGAACGATCCAAGCGAATGATCCGAGTAAACCATCCATGAGCCTTGAATCCGTCCGTGCCTTCTTTGCAGCCCAAGCGCCCGATATCGAAGTGATTGTGACAGAGGCGCGCTCGGCCACCGTTGCCGAAGCCGCCGCCGCACATGGCGCAGCGGAGGCGCAAATCGCCAAGACCCTCTCCTTCTGGCAAGGCGATCAGGTCGTGCTGATCGTGATGGGTGGCACGGCCCGGCTCGACAATCGCAAATACAAGGATCGCTTTGGCGTGAAGGCGAAGATGCTCAACGCTGAGGAAGTTGTGACGCTGACTGGCCATCCGATCGGCGGCGTCTGCCCCTTCGGTCTTCCAACGCCGCTGAAAATCTACGCCGATGAATCGCTCAAAGCTTTTGACGAGGTGATCCCAGCCGCAGGCGCCATCAATGCCGCCGTGCGGATTGCACCGGCGCGCATGGCCGCACTCACCGGCGCGGAATGGATCGACGTCGCGCAGGTGACAGCGCCCGCAGAGTCGGGCGCATGAAAAAGGCGGCCCTTGCAGACCGCCTTCAATTCAAAGTTGAAGCTCTTGAATCAAACTCTCAATACGCGAAAAGAGTCTGAACTCAGACGCTTGCGCGCCGCGATTCACTTTCTGGTTTCAGCCTCATAGCGAGCCTTGGTCTCCGCGTTCGGCGGATAAAGACCCGGCAAGGGCAGTCCCTTATCGACTTCCTTCATGATCCACTCTTCGAGACGCTCCTGCTCGACCGCAGCTTCGACCACGGGTTCAAGCAGCGCGCGCGGGATCAACACCGCACCATCGCCATCGGCGACAATGATATCGCCCGGGAAGACGGCAACGCCGCCGCAGCCAATCGGCTCCTGCCAATTCACGAAGGTGAGACCAGCCACCGACGCCGGTGCGGCAGCACCTTGGCACCAGACAGGCAGACCCGTGCCGAGAACGCCTGCGAGATCGCGCACCACACCATCGGTGATCAGAGCGGCAACGCCCTTCTTCGCCATGCGCGCGCAGAGGATATCGCCGAAGATACCGGCGGACGTGACACCCATCGCATCCACAACCGCAATGCAGCCGTCCGGCATGTCTTCAATCGCACCACGTGTCGAGCGCGGCGATGACCAGCTCTCCGGCGTCGCGAGATCTTCACGCATCGGCACGAAGCGGAGCGTAAAGGCCTCACCGACAATGCGCTTACCCTCCGCCGTCTTCAGCGGCATCGGCCCTTTCAGATAGGCGCTGCGGATCCCCTTCTTGAGAAGGACCGTGGTCAGCGTCGCCGTGGTAACGGATTCGAGCTTCTTTTTAAGGTCAGCCGATAAGGCCATGATGCGACTCCGGAAAAACAATCAGGCGGCGGACTTTAGTGTCCGCCGCTGCTCTTGCAAGGCCTGCGCTTTCAGTTTGGCGCTCAATCCCAAGCGGGTGAGAAATCTGGCTTCACGAGCCGCCCCTCGCGGCTGCCCAAGCCCGACAGCGCCGCCATTTCCTCAGCGCTCAAGGTGAAATCAAAAATGTCGAGATTGGCGCGGATCCGCTCTGGCGTTACCGATTTCGGGATCGCGACCGACCCTTCATGCTGGACATTCCACCGCAAGACTACCTGCGAAGCGGTCTTGCCATATTTCTTCGCGATCGCCGAAACGACCGCGTTTTCACCATAGACCCCACGCCCCACCGGCGAATAGGCCGTGAAGATCATGCCATAGCCGCGCACCACCGCTCTGAGCTTTTCCTGATCGAGCGCCGGATGCCATTCGCACTGGTTGCAGACCAGCGGCTCCTGCGTCAGCCGCCACGCTTCGTTCAAAAGAGCGATGGTGAAATTCGACACACCAATATGCTTGGCATAGCCCCGACGCTTGGCATCGTTCAGTGCGGCGATTGAATCGGCCAGCGGGATCGCCGGGTTCGGCCAATGGATCAAAAGGAGGTCAACCTGATCGACGCCCAGCTTTTGCAGGCTCTCTTCCGCTGAACGCTGCAGATCATCGGCGCCGATGCGGTCCCACCAGACCTTCGTTGTCAGGAAAATCTGATCCCGAGGAACGCCCGACCGGCGCAGACCCTCACCCACCGCTTCCTCATTCTCATAGCGCGGCGCCGTATCGATGTGACGATAGCCATTGCGGAGCGCAAAACTCACCGCCTCGCTGCAAATCTCCCCATGAGCGTTGAAGGTGCCGAGCCCGATCGCAGGGATAGCGGCGCCATGGGCGCGGACAAGCGGAGCATGGGGGAGTGACATGGCAGGAACCTCGGTAAGCGCAAAAACGAACGGCCCGGTCAAGCCGGGCCGCAAGACGATGAGAGCATAGACTCAGGCGGTCTTTTCAAACAATTCCCGCCCAATCAGCATCCGCCGAATTTCGCTGGTGCCCGCGCCGATCTCGTACAGCTTGGCGTCGCGCAAAAGCCGCCCGGTCGGGTAATCATTGATATAGCCATTGCCGCCGAGAAGCTGGATCGCATCAAGTGCGATCTGGGTCGCCTTCTCCGCCGCGATCAGGATCGCGCCCGCCGCATCCTCACGCGTGGTCTCGCCACGGTCACAGGCTTTGGCCACCGCATAGACGTACGCTTTGCAGGCATTCATCATCACATACATATCGGCAACCTTGCCCTGAACGAGCTGGAACTCGCCGATCGAGCGACCGAACTGTTTGCGCTCGTGGATATAGGGCATGACCACATCAAGCGCGGCCTGCATGATGCCGAGCGGGCCAGCCGCCAACACGACGCGCTCATAATCCAGACCCGACATCAGAACATTCACGCCCTTGCCGACTTGGCCGAGCACGTTTTCATCGGGGACTTCGCAATCTTCAAACACCAGCTCGCAGGTGTCCGAACCGCGCATGCCCAGCTTGTCGAGCTTCTGCGCCGTGGAGAACCCCTTCATGCCGCGCTCGATGATGAAGGCGGAGATGCCGCGCGCCCCTGCTTCGGGATCGGTCTTGGCATAGACGATCAATGTCTCGGCGACCGGACCATTGGTGATCCACATTTTCGAGCCATTCAGGATGTAACGGTCACCCTTCTTTTCGGCCCGCGTCCGCATCGACACGACGTCTGATCCTGCACCCGGCTCCGACATGGCAAGCGAACCGACATGCTCGCCCGAAATCAGCTTGGGCAGATATTTGCGCTTCTGCGCCTCGGTCCCATTCCGGCGCAGCTGGTTCACACAGAGATTGGAGTGCGCCCCATAGGACAGGCCGACCGAGGCAGATGCGCGAGACACTTCTTCCACCGCCACGCAATGCTCAAGATAGCCAAGGCCGGTGCCGCCATACTCTTCCTCGACCGTGATGCCATGAAGCCCGAGCGCCCCCATCTCGGGCCACAGATCAATCGGGAACTGGTTCGACCGGTCGATCTCCGCCGCGCGTGGGGCGATCTTCTCTTGCGAGAAGGCAAACACCGTCTCGCGGATGGCGTCGGCAGTTTCTCCCAGATCGAAATTGAACGGCTTGGGCGCATTGGCAAGCACGATCGGACCTCCCACTCATTTACTCTTGGGCAGGAGATTAAAGGCTGCGGGCCAAGGGGGGAAGCGCCCCCGAGGGTGGCTATTGGTCTGAGGCGATGGCAGGCACGCGGCTGCGACGACTGACCCAAAGCGCCGTCTCACCACACATCCAACCGATCGCCTCAATGATCTCTTGATGGCGGCTGAGCAGATCTTGATCCCAGATCGGTTCATAATGCGCCACGCGGTTGCGGAACTGTGAAATCCCGTAACAACGTTCGTGAACCGAGAAACGGCCCAAACGCTTTCCGTTGGCGCTAAAACATGTGTGGGTGCAGATACGCCATAGCGGCATATCGTATCGCTTCGTGAGCAACGCCACCCAAAAGCCGAGACTAAGTTCGGCGACAATCTGGCCAACAGCACCGCTTTTTCCGCGTGACTGTAGTCGTTCAATCACATGTGCAATTTTAAGACGCGCCTTACTGTCTAACGGCACTTTCCTGTCGAACATCCAATCTTTTCCAAAATGAGCGGAAAGGGCCCGATGTAGATGATTCCGCAGGCAAATCTCGAAGCCTTGTATTGCCGTATAAAATGCCTCTGATACGCGACAATTGTATTCATAAAGTGAGATCGCCTCAGCGACATTTCCATGGCACGCAACCGAATACCGCGAGAGGCGTTCGTCCGATATAGATGCGCTAAGTGATTGAAGATGCATTGGCGACATAACAATCTTGTCTTTTTCTCAAAAATGTAATATCAGAACAGTGTAGACCCCGGGTCGGCCTCTGCCTTGCGGCAAGCTCCCGGGGTCAGTCATTTCCAGATCTATGAAAAATGAAAAAGAGCTGCGGTCCAACCGACCACAGGTTGCATCGTCGCGCTTGCGCGACCTTAACGCATGAGATGCGAGGCGCGAGACGCCGAAAGGCCGATCAGCTCACCGGCAAATGCGTGTGATGCTCATGGCCATGCTGACGGTTCTTATTGAGCCATTCCTGCCATTGCTTTTTCGAGCCGAAGAATGTGTTGCGATCAACCGGGCCTTCAATGCCCCACGCTCTGCCCGTCGCCGTATATTGCCAGAACGCCCATTTGCGCTGGCCATAGCGAATAGTCGGGTAGCCGGCGACTGAACGTACCCACAACGGATAGGTCTCAAACGCACCCACCATCACATCGCGATAGAAATCGACGGTGACATAGATAATCGGCTTCTTGCCGTAATGCTTCTCCACCATGTCGAGGAAGATCTGCATCTCACGGATCGCAATATCGCGCTTGACGGTTTTCGGGCATGTGCGGGAATGACCGTTCCATTCGACATCGAGCACCGGCGGCAGGGCTTCCGGATCGTTCGGCACATTGGCGATGAAATTGGCGATTTCCTCGTGGGGCGGGCGGCACCAGTAAACGAAGTGATAGGCGCCGCGCGGCACCCCGGCGGCCTTGGCCGCCGCCCAGTTATACTGAAATTTCGCGTCGCTGCGGTCGCCGCCCTCGCTGGCCTTGATGAAGGCGAAAGCCACGCCGGAGTCCTTCACCGCCTGCCAGTCGATGTCGCCCTGATATTTCGAGACGTCGACGCCATGTACGTCGAATTCGGCGCTGCGAGTCGCCGGGAATCTGTGAAGTTCGCTTTCCGGCACGGCGTAGGCCAGAAAACTCGGATCGCGTTTGGCGCTGACGAGCGGGGCGCTGGTGGCGAAGCGCGGATTGCG
>VERN01000136.1 GCA_018882635.1 Beijerinckiaceae bacterium
ATGGTTCCGTCGAGCTTTGTCGTTCTTGAACGTCTTCCGTTGACGGTTAATGGGAAGCTTGACGTAAGGGCGTTACCTGACCCTGAGATTAGCAGTGATGAGGCGTATCGTGCTCCGACGACGGCTATGGAAGTTATTCTGTGCGATCTTTATTCGGATCTGACTGGCGCGAGCCGTGTTGGTCTGGATGATAGCTTCTTTGCTTTGGGGGGGCATTCTCTTTTAGCGATGCGTTTGGTTTCGCGGATCAGAGAGGCGCTTGGCATAGAGGTGCCACTGCGAACGCTTTTTGAGCATCCCAAGATTGCATCGCTTAGCATTGTTGTTGACGAAGCTTTGGCATCAAAAACGGAAAGCTCTGCTTATCCCCGTATCAATTCGGGTGAGGGCTCACGAGGAGATGAGCGCGTTCTCTCATATGGTCAGCTCCGGATGTGGGCTTTAAGCCGGATAGGTTCTGCGTCTGTTAGCTATAATATGCCAATTGCGTTTCGATTACGAGGCGAGCTAGATATTGCTGCTCTTCGTTCGGCTTTTGAAGACGTTATTCTTCGGCATGAGCCTTTACGCACTATTATTGTCGAGAATAAGGGAGAGCCACAAGGAAAGCTTATTTCTATTCCGGAAGGAGAGGGTGCTCTTAAGGTTGAAGATTTAAGCCACCTTGGCAGTCTGATTGATGATGATGAGATTGCACAAAGGGTAAGACAAGAATCGGGTCACGTATTTGATTTATCGTGTGACTTGATGTTGCGCGCGCGCTTGCTGAAGCTCAGCTCTACCGATCATGTTCTCATTATTGTGATACATCATGCGTCAGGAGATGGTGTTTCAATCCCGATTTTTGTCAGAGATCTAACAACAGCTTATATATCGAGACTTTCGGGGGCCTCACCGCGTTACCGTCCACTCTCTGTCACGTATGCTGATTATGCATCTTGGCAACGGCGTTGGTTTACAGAAAGTGGCACGCTTGAGCGCCAGCTTGAGTATTGGCGTCAGAAGCTCAGCGGCGCGCCGGATTTATTGGCTTTACCGACAGATTATCCGCGTCGTGCTGATCGTAGTCGTCTGTCTGGTTACGTTTCTGTTGAGATAAGTGTAAAGACCGCGCGTGCTCTAGAAGAATTAGCACAGCGTCATGGGACGACTTTATTTGCGGTTTTGATTGGAGCTTATGGATACCTTCTCGGTCGTTTAGCGCGGCAAGATGACGTTGTGATTGGTTTCCCTGTAGCAGGTCGGAGCGCGACACAGGTTCAAGATCTGGTCGGCTTTTTCGTCAATACATTAGCGCTGCGCCTTGAGACAACCAATACGCTTACCGGCGATGCTCTGATTGAGCTTGCAAAGAAAGCATCCCTCGATGCCTTGTCGCATCAAGACGTTCCATTTGAACGGCTAGTCGAAGATCTGACGGACGGACGCTCTCTATCCCATACGCCAATCTTCCAGGCTATGTTGGCATGGCAAACACAAGATACACAGGCGTTTTCTCTGGGCGATCAGCTACAGATTGACGGTATAACTACCACGCTTCCACGTGCTAAGTTTGATCTCACTGCCTCTTTGGGTTCTCAACCGAGCGGTTCTATCAGCGGAAGCTTGGAGTTTGATGCTTCTTTATTTGAACTAGAAACGGCTGAGTCTTGGGTACGTCAGTTCGTAGGGTTGCTTGATAATTTAGCCTCTAACAGCCAAGTGCCACTGCTAAGGCTTTCTCTGATTGAGCCGCAAGAACGTGAACAGGTATTATTGTCGTTCAATGATACGGATTATGCGGCTTCATTGACGACCTTGCCTGATTTGTTTTCTGAGCAGGTCTCAAAGACGCCTGATGCGACTGCGCTTATATTTGAAGATGAAGAGGTCAGCTACGCTGAGCTTGATCGACGCGCAAACCAGCTCGCGCGTTATCTGATATCTGAGGGAATAGGTAGCGAGGATATCGTCGCGATTGCTTTGGACCGTTCGGTTGAGATGATCGTGTCTCTTCTTGGGGTTCTGAAGAGCGGTGCGGCCTATTTACCACTGGATCCGGAATATCCCGTTGATCGCTTGCGGTTTATGCTTGAGGACAGTGGTGCACGCGGATTGATCTCTGTTCGGTCTGTTTATGACCGTTTGCGTGTAGCGGGCGAACAGGAAGAATCTGGGTCAACTGCGCTTTCTCGCGCGCTCTTGCTTGACGACCAAGACGCCAAAACCGTACTGGCTGCGTTCTCAGGAAAATTGGTCACAGATGCTGAACGCATTCGGCCGCTTACGCCAAATAATCTCGCCTATCTGATTTACACCTCTGGAAGTACCGGAAAGCCAAAAGGCGTTGGAGTAACGTTTGATTCCCAATCTAAGTTACTCAGGCAGCACGTCAGTTATTTAAATATTGTAAAAGATAGTCGCGTTCTGCAACTTGCTGCACCAGCTTTTGATGTTGCATCTGCGGAAATAGGGATGTCGCTTATTGCTGGCGCAACGCTTGTTCTCGTAGCAGATCGCTCGTCGTGTGTTGGCGACCAGTTAGCTTCAGTGTGTAACTATTATAAAATTACGCATTTTATGACAGTGCCTGCTGCAATAAGCGGGATCGTTTCGGCTAGTTTGCCATCTGTCGAATGTATGGTTGTAGGTGGTGAAGTATGTACAACCAGTCTTGTTGACCGTTATTCTTTTGGGCGGCGTTTTATAAATGCTTATGGCCCTACAGAGACTACCGTCTGCGCAAGCATGAGTTTGCCGTTAGATCCAGTTTTTGATGGATCAGAAGATGGTGTCTTAGTCCCGATAGGCCGTCCTATCTGGAACACACAGATTTACATTCTTGATAGCACTTTATCGCCGTGTCCGATTGGCTGTGTTGGAGAGTTGTACATTGCGGGTTCTGGACTTGCGCGTGGCTATCTTGGCCGGCCCGGTCTGACGAGCGAGCGTTTTATTGCGAACCCGTTTGGTGTCCCTGGTTCTCGTATGTACCGCACGGGCGATTTGGCACGTTGGCGTTCGGATGGGAACATCGAATATATTGGGCGTGCGGATCATCAGGTAAAGATCAGAGGCTTTAGGATCGAGCTTGGCGAGATTGAGAGCGCGCTTTTAGGGGTTCCTGGTGTTGCTCAAGCTACTGTACAAGCCCGCGATTTTGCGGGCGAGAAACGGTTAGTAGCCTATATTACAAGAAAAGAAGAACATTCTCATGACGATGTTCAAATTTCCTCAAAACATATTGGCTACTGGGAAACGGTGTTTGACTCAGTTTATGGTCAATACCAAGAAAATAATTTTGATGCATATGACTTCAGCGGCTGGATAAGTAGCTATAACGGCCAACAAATAGCTAATGATGAAATGCAAGCGTGGCTTAACAGCTGTTTGCAACGGATCCGGAGATTAAAGCCATCAAGTATCCGAGAGATCGGTTGCGGTACAGGCTTGCTATTAATGCCTTTGGCTAAGGAGGTCGAGTTCTATTTAGGAAGCGATCTATCGCCAGTCGTTATAAAGTCTTTAAGCAATCGGATTCGAGGTTTGGGTTATAAAAATGTCGAACTAATCTGCCAAACGGCCGCTGAGATATCTGCGTACCCAAATCCGAATATTGACACGATTATCATGAATTCGGTGGTTCAATATTTCCCTTCGATCGATTATTTTATGACGGTTCTGAAAGCGTGCATATCAAGCTTTAAGAAAGATGGAAAGATCTTTCTTGGGGATTTACGTATGTTGACGCTAAGTGATTTGCAATATTCATCAATTGAATATTTTAAATCCCATCATAATTCCACCTATCTGGAACTAAATAAGCGTATATCAAAGCGTAAACAGTTAGAAGATGAATTACTAATTGATCCAGAGGTTTTCTTTGGGCTAAAGAAAGAGATCTCTGCAGTTCATAGTATTGAGCTAGCCTTTAAACAAGGCGAATTCAAAAATGAAATGTCTCTCTTTAGATACGACGTTGTAATTCATGTTAATGCCGAGAATAATTATGATCATTTCGACGAAGACAAAGTTGTAAAGTACAACGGATTAAATTTCGATCAATCGAAAATTATTTCCGCGCTTGAATTGGGGCATAAACGTATATTTATTAAAGGTCTTTGTAACGCGCAATTTTGGCAAGAAACCGCGATTTTGGAAAGGATTAAAGAGCTTAAAGACGAAAAAATCATTGATCTTGATTTAAGCGAATTTCACACTTCAATAGGCTCGCGTCTTATTGATCCAAATGATTTAATAGCGATTGCCGACAGGTATAATTACAGCGTTAGTATGATGTTTTCGGTAGATGAACCGGAAAAATATTTCGATGTTTATTTTACAAGCGTTCCGACGTCTGTTGATTCGGTCGGGATTCCGTTTGACCTTCAGTACTCGGATGAGGCATCTGAAGGCTTGGAGCAGCATTCGTTTGCCAATGAGCCAAGTAAAAGGGGCGCAGATAGAAAATTTATATCTGGCCTTAATGCGTCACTATTGAAGACGCTTCCGGATTATATGGTTCCGTCGAGCTTTGTCGTTCTTGAACGTCTTCCGTTGACGGTTAATGGGAAGCTTGACGTAAGGGCGTTACCTGACCCTGAGATTAGCAGTGATGAGGCGTATCGTGCTCCGACGACGGCTACGGAAGTTATTCTGTGCGATCTTTATTCGGATCTGACTGGCGCGAGCCGTGTTGGTCTGGATGATAGCTTCTTTGCTTTGGGGGGCGATAGCATCACCTCCATTCGATTAGTTAGTCGTGCGCGCCAGGCAGGGTTATCCTTTACCGTCAGAGATGTTTTTGCACACCCTACAGCTGCTGGTTTAGCGCAAGTAGCGCGAAGCGTAGAAGCGGATTCGATCACAATTGTTGCGCCCTCTTCGGGTGCCGTTGCATTTACACCGATACAGCGGCAGTTTTTAAGCGAAGGAGGTGCGCTCGATCGCTTTCATCAAGCAGCTGCGATTGAGGCACCTGTTGGTTTTACGCGCGAAGCGGCTGAGGATGCGCTGCATCGATTAATTGCACATCATGATGCGCTTCGTTTACGCGTTGTGGATGAGACGCATTCCCGAGGTTCCACTGATTCATCAGTCAGTTTTTGGCTCGATTCTGGTGAGCCACCGCGTCTGACGCTTGAGACATTAGATGTTTCGCGTTTGTCGAGTGATGAGGGTGAGGAGCGGATTAAGTCTGCTCTTGATAATCTTCCAGAAGTGTTAGACCCAGCGAGTGGCCGCATGGTCGCTGGTGTATGGGTTGAGCGTGGTAAGACCCGCCGCCCAATTTTACTGTTAGCTATTCATCATTTGTCAGTTGATGGCGTATCGTGGCGTATTCTCATTGAGGATCTTGAACACTTAGCGGCAGGCAGATCTCTGCCTGGACGTACGCATTCTGTCAGAGATTGGTCTAATTATCTTTTACAAGAGGCTCACTCATCTACGCGTCTGTCGGAGTTGACGCTTTGGCGTGACATAGCGCGGGATGCATCTTCTATTCCGAGCGAAACGACCATTGATGCGCACCAAAATACTCTTGGAGTTGCGCGTCTTTATGAGAGTCGTCTTCCCTCCAGAACTTTAGAGCGGCTTTTATCAGCAACACTTGTTTATCGTGCTGGTATTGATGACCTTTTGCTCGCATCGCTTGGTTTGGCGCTTTTTGCGTGGCGACGTGATTATTATGGCCTGAAGGGGTCCATGGCTAGCGCCCCGCTGTTAGTTGATCTTGAGGGGCATGGGCGTGAGAGCGAACAAAGCCAGCTTGATCTGACTCGTACAGTTGGTTGGTTTACGAGTGCATATCCTGTTCGATTAGATTTTGGGTGTCTTGATCTTGATGCTGCTCTCAAGGGAGAGGCTGCGGCTGGTTATGCGATTCGCATAATAAAAGAAGAGCTGCGCCAAACAAAGGATCGTGGTTTAGGTTATGGAATATTACGCTGGCTGAATGACGATACTGCCGAAGAGCTTTCAGCTCTCCCACGGGCGGAGATTTTATTTAATTATTTGGGTCGTTTTGAAAGCGTACGGCAGCAAGACGGAAGAGATGAGAGTGGTGAGGGGTGGCGTCTGTCGCAAGAAGGGCTTGTGGGCGGGCGAGATAACCCTAATCGGCGTCGTTTCCATTTGATCGACGTTAATGCGGCGATCGACGGTTCTGGAGCTCTAGTAGTCAAATGGGTTTACCATCCTCAGGCACACAGCCAAGGTGCTATTATCGATCTTGCTTCACGCTTCAATGAGGCGCTGGAGACGATTGCGCGCCATTGCCAAGACAGTGCGCTTGAACAACGTCTGACGCCTTCAGACTTCCCGCTGGCGAAGGCTGTTGGGCTTGATCAAGCGTTATTGGATCGTCTGGCGTCGACTGTAGGCTTTACAGAAGTTCTGCCTCTCACGCCCTTACAGCAAGGCTTGATCTACGAGAGTTGGTCGCGCGAGAGCGATGAAGTAGCAGACCCCTATCATGTTCAGCTTGCGTTGGAACTCGAAGGTGCTCTGGATCTTGAGCGATTGAAGGACGCTTTTGAGCAGCTAGTCGCGCGTCATCGTATTTTACGTCTCACCGCACCGATTGAGGCGGTCGAACAGGGTCTCGGTGTCTATCGGGATATTCCAGTTGATTGGCGTGTTGATGATGCAGCGGGTCGTTCGCTTGAGATGATCTTGAAGGCGGACCATGGAGAGCGCTTTGATCTTGGCAATGGTCCTTTGATCCGTGCTCGTGTCATTAAACACAGCGAAGTGCTACACACTTTAATATTATCAAAGCACCACGCTGTTATTGATGGCTGGTCAACGCCTGTTCTTGTTGGTGATTTAGCAGCTCTATATCGTGGTGAAGAGCTTCCGGCAGCGGTTGATTGGCTTGACCATCTTAGGTGGCTAGCAACGCGTAAGAGAGAAGAAGCGCTTTCTTATTGGCGCAATCACTTTGCGGATGCAGAGGGCTCTTCTGAGCTGCCTCTTTTAAAACCAGTGTCTCCATTGGTTGGGATGGGAGAGCACAATGTTATACTGCCGCCTGATTTAGGACGGTTGATAGAGCTCTTTGCGCGTCAGAATGACCTAACTTTGTCGAGCGTTTTTGAAGGCGCCTTTATGCTCCTTCTCGCACGTCTGAGCGGACAATCTGGCGTTACTATTGGCGTGACGCGTAGTGGACGTTCCGCAGAGCGGGCTGGAATTGATCGGGCTGTTGGGCTTTATATTAGCACGTTGCCGCTTCATACCCAGGTATCATTAAGCGAGAGTCTAATTGACTGGCTGCAAGATCTTCAGCGGGAACAAGCAGGTCAAGAAGAAAATGATAATCTTTCGCTAAGCGAGATCCAGCGTTGTGCTGGAGTGCTAGGCGGCCAGAGCCTATTTGAAACCCTCTTCGTTTACGAGAATTATCCAATTGATGAGAGTGCAAAGAGCTTCTCAGAAAACATAGGTATAAAATCCGTTATTGGTGTTGACAGTACGCACTACCCCTTGGCTTTGGCGATTATGCCTGGAACGAATACGCGTCTGCGCTTCACATTCGATACCGCTAAAATCGATGCAGGTTCCGTCTGTTCATTCGCTGAACGTTTATTGTTGCTCATTGAGACCTTTGTAAATCTGCAGCCTCAGGACCGCATTGGCTCATTGCCCGTTTTGTCCAGTCAAGAGCGTGACGAGGTTCTTTACACCTTCAATGCCACCGACCATCCGGTTCCATCCGCAACGATCCCAGAACTCTTCGCAGCTCAAGTCGCGCGCACGCCCGACGCCACAGCACTCGTCTTCGGCGAGA
>VERN01000137.1 GCA_018882635.1 Beijerinckiaceae bacterium
CTGCTGCATACGGACCGGCTGCGGGGCCGGGGCTTCCGGCTCGGCGCGGCGGCCAAAGCCAGCGGCCGTCAGACGGTCGAGCAGTGAAGCGCGCTTCTTTTCGACCGGCGCGGCAACAGGCTCACGGGCCTGCTCCAATTGGCGCTGCGCGACGGGCGGGAAATCAGCGATGTTCGGCATCTGTGCAGGACGCATCGGCATTTCCGGAGCCGGAGGCACAAAGCCGCCACCCTGCATATAGGGCGAGGGTTCGACAGGCTGCTGGGCGATCGGAGCGGGCGCAGGCGCGGGCTCAAACACCGGCTTTGGTGCAACAGGACGAACCGTCACGTCACTGCGAACCATCGCCTGCGGGTGCGGCTGATGCATCGGCTGGTGCAAAACAGGCTGCGGCGCATGCTGGTGCTGATGCACAGGGGCCGGCTCAGGCTGGCGCCATTGCGGCTCCACCGGAGCAGCCTGCTGGGCAATCGGAGCCGCCGGACGCACGGGCTGCGCGGCCTGCTGTGCCGTCATGGCGCGCAGACGTTCAGCAGTGGCAACGATGCGTTCTTCCGTCCGCGGCGCGTTAAGGCGCGCCATAATGTCTTCATGGTCGATACCGGTCGCGACGACCGACACGCGCACAATGCCCTCAAGCGAGTCATCACGTGTTGCGCCGAAGATCACATTCGCTTCCGGATCCACTTCTTCGCGAATGCGGGTAGCGGCTTCGTCGACTTCATAGAGTGTGAGGTCGGAACCACCAGTGATCGAGATGAGAAGGCCGCGCGCGCCCTTCATGCACACATCGTCAAGCAGCGGATTGGCAATGGCTGCTTCAGCGGCGCGCAGTGCGCGCTTCTCGCCGGTCGCTTCGCCGGTGCCCATCATCGCCTTGCCCATTTCGCGCATAACAGAGCGAACGTCGGCGAAGTCGAGATTGATGAGACCTTCCTTCACCATCAGATCGGTGATGCAGGCCACGCCCGAATAGAGAACCTTGTCAGCCATCGCAAACGCATCGGCAAACGTCGTCTCTTCATTGGCGATACGGAAGAGATTCTGGTTCGGAATGATGATCAGTGTATCGACAGACTTCTGCAGCTCTTCGATACCCTGCTCGGCAAGACGCATCCGGCGCGTGCCTTCGAACTGGAACGGCTTAGTGACAACGCCAACCGTCAGAATGCCCATATCGCGTGCTGCGCGGGCAACAACGGGAGCTGCACCAGTGCCGGTGCCACCGCCCATGCCAGCGGTGACGAACACCATGTGAGCGCCCGCGAGCTGATCGCGAATTTCGTCAATGACTTCTTCTGCCGCTGCCTGGCCGATTTCCGGCTGCGAACCAGCGCCGAGACCTTCGGTCACCTGCAGACCCATCTGGATCACGCGATGCGCCTTCGAAGAGGTGAGCGCCTGCGCATCCGTGTTGCCGACCACGAACTCGCAACCCTGCAAGCCGAGCTCGATCATGTTGTTGACGGCATTGCCACCTGCACCGCCAACACCGAACACGGTGATCCGGGGTTTCAGTTCGCGGATATCCGGAACTTTGAGATTGATGGTCATTGTACTCGCCTCTCTCTATGGCACCCGCCGGTACCGCGTTTCATTAGGTCCGAGCCGCCGCAACGGACCAATTTCACCTTCAAAAACTGTCGCGAAACCACCGACCCATCCGGCTGAAATAGCCGTCTGTGCCAGTCGCCAGCATGAAACCCGAAGAGCGCGGCTCGAAATGTTCGAGGGACGCGACCTGCGGATAAACCAGAAGTCCAACCGGTGCTGAAAAAGACGGCCCACGCGCCGCTTCGGGCAGACCTTGCACGCCAAGCGGGCGGCCGATGCGCACCTGCTTGGAGAGAATCTGTCGCGAAAGATCGGCGATGCCGGTCAGTTGCGCGCCACCACCTGTAAGAACAATGCGGCGGCCCGCTTCCGTGCCGAAACCGGCGGTCTTCAACCGGTCACGCACGAGTTCGAGAATTTCTTCGACGCGCGGCTTCATGATCCGCACGAGATGTGATTTCGGCACATGATTGACTGCGTCGCGATCATCTTCATCGACCGATGCAACCGCGATCATCTCGCGCTCGTCAGATGCGGTCGCAATCGTTGAGCCGTAGAGTGTCTTCAATCGCTCGGCATGCGTCAGCGTGGTCGAAAGCCCGCGCGCAATATCCATGGTGATGTGATGGCCGCCGACAGCCACAGCATCGGCATGCACAATGGCGCCTTGCGAGAACACACCGAAACTTGTTGTCCCACCGCCGCAATCAACGACGACCACGCCCATATCGGCTTCATCATCGACAAGCGCCGATAGACCAGCGGCGTAAGGGCTCGCCACCACAGCTTCGACCCCGATATGGCAGCGCTCAACCGCGAGCATGAGATTACGCACGGCATTCTGATCCGACGTGATCAGATGCATGTCGACACCGAGTTTCTCGCCGACCATGCCATGCGGGTCGCGAATACCCTTGATCTGATCAAGCGCATAACCGGTCGGGAGCGAATGCAGGATCGTGCGGCCTGGGCGCGCGCCTGTATGGCTCGCCGCTTCCAGCACACGGCTCATTTCATGCTGGCCGACCGCCGCGCCACGCAGCGGAATTTCAGCGTGATAGGATTCAGACGACAGCCGACCGCCGGTCATGTTCAAAATCAGCGAGCGGATCTCAACCTTGGCCATACGCTCAGCGGCGTCGACCGCGAGGCGGATTGATTGTTCTGCTGCTTCGAGATCGACGATCGCGCCGCCTTTGAGCCCGCGCGAACGCTGATGGCCGATGCCAATGATCTGCGCCTTATGGGTGCGGCCGCGCAGCGTGTCGCTTTCCGGAACCGGATCAAGCCGCGCAACAAGACAAACGACTTTGCTGGTGCCAACATCGAGCACCGAGAGAATGGCATTCTTACGCGCCGACAAGGGCTTCATGCGTGGGGTGAGGCTGGTGCGACGGAAACTCACGTGGCGTTCCCCTTCGCTTTAGCTTTCGACTTTTGCGCGTCAGCGAGCGCCGATGCGCCCTCTTCCGTCAGGCGCAACACAACCCGATCGGGCTTGCGCAGATCAACCGACAGAACATCCTTATCGAGGAGGCCCTTGTCTTTCACGAGCGTCGCCAACCGCGCCATCGCTTCAGGCGCATTATCTTCCGGCAGACGGACATCAATTCCATTATCGAGCTTCAACGTCCAACGCCGTTGGCCAACGAGGATGCCTGCGCGGATATACGGCTTCAGGCTGGGCTGCGTATCGAGCAGCTTGGCAAACGCCACCGCACGCTCATTCGCACCTTCACCAACAACCAAGGGCAGACGGAGAAAACGATCATCGCGCAGCGTATCGATGATTTTACCATCGGCACTGACCACAAACACCTCACCCTGACGCTGCCACAGCGCATAGGGCTCGCGCTCGACGAGCGTGATCTGCAAACCATCGGGGAAAAGCTTGCGGACAGTGGCTTCCTGCACGAGCGGCATGGCGAGCAAACGCTCACGCACGGCCTCTGCATCAACTGAGAACAAAGAGGCGCGCTCATCAATGCCGGCAGCTTGCAGCACTTCGCGCGCGGTCATTTCATTGAGGCCAGCAATGGTAATGCGATCAAGCCCGAAGCCGGATGCGCGCGCCAAGGCAACGTCAGGCGTACCAATCGCGTTGACAACGGCGTCATAATGCCCGCCGCGCACGATGCCATAGCCAATCGACGCCGCGAAAAGAGCAACCGTCAGCAAGCTGCCAAGACCGCGCGGCACACGCCGCTCAATCGGCTTCACCACGAACGCACGGCGCCGCGGACTCCGCTCACGCGGACCCGGGTCAAAGCCCTTGGCGGTCGCAAAAGCGGCAACATGCTCACCTGCATGCGTCGAACGCAGAACAGAAGGCATGAGCGAACCGCTCATCGATCGCAGGAGGCGTCCTCCACCATCCATTCGACTAGCTCACCAAACGAAATGCCCGCATGGGCCGCGAGTTCTGGAACCAGAGACGTCTCGGTCATACCGGGCTGTGTGTTAACTTCGAGACAGACGAGCTCCCCAGAACCTTCCGGTCGATCGTCATATCTGAAGTCTGCACGGCTCACCCCGCGGCAGCCGAGCGCCTCATGCGCCAACAAGGTCAGTCTTTGGACCTCTTGGTAAATTTTTGGTTTAATTTCTGTCGCCAAAACGTGAATCGAGCCGCCTTTGGCATATTTCGACTCATAATCGTAGAAGAGACCGGCCGAAGGCCGGATTTCGATGATGTCGGTTGGCTTCCCATGCACCACGGCACAGGTCAGCTCGCGGCCCGCGACATAGGCCTCAACCAGAACCTCATCACCATGCGGCCAATCGGCCCGAGCGATTTCTTGCGGCGGATGAGCACGATCTTCACGCACGATCACCACGCCAACAGACGACCCTTCGCTGACCGGCTTCACCACATAAGGCGGCGGCAATTGATGGGATTGGGCGGCCAGAAAACGCGAAACAGTGACACCCTTGGCCACCGGAATCCCGGCTGCCGCCATCACCGCCTTGGCGCGATCCTTTTGCATGGCAAGCGCTGAAGCGAGCACGCCGGAATGGGTATAGGGAATGGCGAGCATTTCGAGGATGCCCTGCACAACGCCATCCTCACCAAAGCGACCATGCAGTGCGTTAAAGCACACATCGGGTTTGAGCGCAGACAAAACGGCTGAGAGATCGCGGCCAACATCGACACGGGTTACTTTGAAGCCCCGCTCTTCGAGCGCACGGGCACACGCCGCGCCGGAATTCAGCGACACTTCGCGTTCGGCAGATAATCCGCCTAGAAGAACCGCGACGTGTTTGGCCATTCCCACCCCCAGAGCAAAGGATTCAAAACGGTTCTTTTGGGCCGTTTGCGAATCACTTCTCTAGAGGTCGCTGATTTGCCCCCCTTATGGCAAGCCCACTCTTCGAATTTCCCATTCGAGCATGACGCCTGTTGCATCGAAGACTCGTTTTCGCACGGCCTCACCGAGTGCTTCGATATCGGATGCACGCGCACCGGGTGATGCAATCAGAAAATTGCAGTGAAGTTCCGAGACCTGGGCGCCGCCCAAAATGAGTCCGCGACAGCCCGCTTTATCGATCAATTCCCAAGCTTTTGCCCCGGGCGGATTCTTAAACGTTGATCCGCCGGTGCGGGTATTGACCGGCTGTGTTGCACCGCGCGCTTCAGTGATCGCATTCATTTCCGCGAGAATTGACTCTGCGTCACCCGGCCGTCCTTCAAACACAGCTTCCGTGAAAATGATGTCATCGGCCACGCCACAATGGCGGTAGGAGAAATCCATCGCCGCGGAGTCAAATTCATGAGTCTTTCCAATGCGATCGACTCCGCGAGCGGCCACAAAAATCTGCGCCACCTCGCCGCCATAAGCGCCGCCATTCATCCGGAGCGCACCACCAATCGTGCCGGGAATTCCGCGCAAAAATGAAAAGCCAGCAATGCCGCGCTCGGCCGCAAAGCGCGCCACTTTAACATCGGCAAGGCCAGCCCCCGCGCGAACACGAACGGGTCCCTCGGCCGTTAACTTTTGGAATCCTTTGCCCAAGCGGATGGCCAGGCCAGGGAAACCGCCATCGCGCACGAGGAGATTTGAACCGAGCCCCAGAACCAGAACGTTCCACTCAGAATGAGTCGCAGCGAGCAAAAGCGCGAGATCTGACTCATCTTGCGGTTCCGCCAACGCTTCTGCCGCGCCACCGGTTCGAAACCAGCTAAACGGTGCCAAGGGCGCGTCAGCCACAAGCGTGCCGCGATAGCGCCCCGCGAGCGCCGCCTCAAGCGCGATGAAGCGCGCGCTCGCCATCAAGCTTCGCCGTTGAGTTCGCCCGGCAGCGCATAGGCCCATTGCGTGATGGTGCCTGCACCGAGCAGCACGACATAATCACCCGGCCGGGCAATGCCGCGCACAAGGCCCGCAAGCGCGGCTGGATGATCGAGGGCCATAGCGTTGCGATGCCCATGCGCCTTGATCGCCTGCACGAGATGATCGCGATCAATTCCCGCGATCGGTTGTTCGCCCGCAGCATAAACATCGGCCACGATGACAGCATCGGCATCATTGAAACAGGTCGCAAACTGATCGAACAAAGATTGCAGGCGCGTATAGCGATGCGGCTGCACCACTGCGATCACTTGCCCTGCCGTTGAGGCCCGGGCAGCACGCAACACGGCAGAGATCTCAACAGGGTGATGACCATAATCATCAAAGATCGTCACGCCCTTCCATTCGCCGGTCTTGGTGAAGCGCCGCTTCACGCCGCCGAAATTCTTCAGCGCATCACGGATTTGATCAGGTGTCATGCCGAGATGGTAGGCAACGGCAATCGCCGCTGTGGCATTGAGTGCATTGTGATGGCCCGGCATCGGCAGCACGAGATCATCGACACGTGTAACAAGCCCGCTCTTGCGATCACGGATTTCAATGGCAAAGCGGCAGACGCCGCCGCGTAGATCAACACCGATCAAGCGAACATCGGCTTGCGGATTTTCACCATAGGTGATGACACGCCGATCCTCGATTTTGCCAACCAGGTCCTGCACGGTCGGATGATCAAGGCACATCACCGCAAAACCGTAGAAGGGTAGATTTTCAACGAAGGCGCGGAACGCATCCTTAATCGCGTCGAAAGTTCCGAAATGATCGAGATGCTCGGGATCGATATTGGTGACGATGGCCACATCAGCCGGCAATTTCAAAAAGGTGCCGTCCGATTCATCGGCTTCAACAACCATCCAATCGCCATCGCCCAAACGCGCATTGGTGCCATAGGCATTGATGATGCCGCCATTGATGACGGTGGGATCGAAATGTCCCGCATCAAGCAATGTCGCGACAAGCGATGTCGTTGTCGTCTTACCATGCGTCCCGGCAATGGCGACGCATTGCTTCAGCCGCATCAACTCAGCCAGCATTTCCGCCCGGCGCACGACCGGGATGCGGCGCTCACGTGCAGCCATCAATTCCGGATTATCGCGTTTGATTGCCGTTGAGACGACCACCACAGCCGCATTGCCAACATTGTCAGGACGATGACCGACGTGAACCGCAATCCCCTTATCGCGCAGCCGCTTCACATTGGCATTGTCAGACGCATCCGAGCCTTGGACGACATAGCCTAGATTATGCAGCACTTCGGCAATGCCAGACATGCCAATGCCACCAATGCCAACGAAATGGATGGGGCCGAGTTCGGCAGGAAGTTTCATCAGCGCTTGTCCTCATAGTGGATGAGCGTGGCAATCTGGCGGGCCAGCCGGTCCGCTGCATCGGGAATGCCCGCGCTTTTGGCCGCAGCCGCCGCGCGGGTCAAGTCCGTCGGGTCAGCCAGCGCCTTGAGAACCATCTCACGCAATTGCGCGCCATCAAACGCGCTTTGCTGCACCAGCGTGCCAGCACCGCACGCCGCAAAATGCGTGGCATTGGCGGCCTGATCGCCATCAAGTGAATGCGGCAGCGGGACCAGCAGCGCAGGCCGTCCAATCACACCCAATTCGGCAACCGTTGATGCACCCGAACGTCCCACAACCAAATGGGCGTGCGCCATGCGCTGCGGCAGATCTTTAAAGAAGGACGCAATCTCCGCCGCAATGCCTGCGGCCTCATAAATCGCTTTGACGCGATCGATATCTTCCGGCCGCGCCTGTTGCACCACTGAGAGCCTTGCACGCGCCGCTTCCGGCAAGAGTGCAAGCGCCTGCGGCACAACATCACTCATCACCCGCGCGCCTTGGCTGCCAC
>VERN01000138.1 GCA_018882635.1 Beijerinckiaceae bacterium
GGCCATCAGATGATGGCCGAAGGTGACAGGTTGCGCCGATTGCAAATGGGTGAAGCCGGGCATCACGGCGTCCGCATGGTCGCGTGCTTTTTCTGCCAGCGCCTGTTGCAAGTCCGCCAATTGCAGATCGAGCGCATCCACCGTGTCGCGGACATAAAGCCGCATATCGGTCGCGACCTGGTCATTGCGCGAGCGCGCCGTGTGCAGGCGGCCTGCGGCGGCGCCGATCAGCTTCGCAAGGCGGCTTTCGACATTCATATGAATGTCTTCGAGCGAACGGGAGAAGGTGAAATCGCCCTTTTCGATCTCTTGGGCGACCTGATCGAGCCCTTGGGAAATGGCTTTGGCATCCGCCTCGGTGACGATGCCCTGCTTTGCCAGCATGGCGACATGGGCTTTCGAGCCCTGAATGTCCTGCCGCCAGAGCGCCTTGTCGAACCCGATGGAGGCGTTGATCTCTTCCATGATGGCGGCGGGTGCACTTTGGAATCG
Source organism: Beijerinckiaceae bacterium (assembly GCA_018882635.1). GTDB lineage: Bacteria > Pseudomonadota > Alphaproteobacteria > Rhizobiales > Beijerinckiaceae > TNE-4. Next base: position 493 of record VERN01000138.1, read on the forward strand.
GCCGCCCCACATACTATTGCTGCTCATGGAAGTTCCTTCCGCTTCTGCCATTCGTATCGAGTGAGGACTGCCCCCGTGAAGAAAGCCCTCGTCATCGCCTTTGGGGCGGCATTGGCCGCGATCCTAGCCTTCGCCGTCCTATACGGGACGAAGGGCCCCGGCGGCAATCAGGCTCAGGCCTGCGCGGGCACGGAAAAGGTGCTGGCTGCCATGAAGCCCTTCGCCAAGGGCGAAGTGGCGGCGGTGCAGGTGCCTAAAGCCTCGCAAATGATCCCCGATCTCGCCTTCACAGGGCCGGACGGGCAGGCGACCAGCATCGCCGCGCTGAGGGGCAAGACGCTGCTCGTCAATCTCTGGGCGACGTGGTGCGTACCCTGCCGTAAGGAGATGCCAGCGCTCGACCGGCTTCAGCAGCAGATGGGCGGCGCGGATTTCGCGGTCGTGGCCATCAATATCGACCAGCGTAATCTCGACCGGCCGAAGCGGTTCCTCGACGAGATCGGCGTGAAGGCGCTGGCCTATTATGCCGATCCGGCCGCGAAGAGTTTTCAAGATTTGCAAAAGATTGGCCGTGCACTCGGCATGCCGACGACGCTGATCGTCGATGCGAAGGGTTGCGAACTGGCTCATCTTGCCGGGCCCGCCGAATGGGATTCGCCCGATGCGCTCGCCCTGATCAAGGCGGCGATGGCGAAGTGACCCGTCCGATTGGACGGGTTGAAAAAAGCCGCATGCTCAAGCGCCTTAGTTTGTGTCGCCGCATGATCGCGCGTGTTTATCATAGGTAAAAACCTTCGATAGTAATCCTATTTTGATGTTGTCTGTCGCTCGGATTTTTTATTGCGTTTTGGCGTTGCCGCTTGCGTTCCGTGACATTGCCTCAGCGCTTGATTGCTCACAGAGAGAATTGCGATGGATGCTATTGAGTTTCAATAACCGTGGTCACATGATGAAAAAAGCTGATAACACATTGCTAGAACATTTTACGGCATCATTTCATCCCGATATCGTCTATGACCATCCGGATTTCATGCAGCCGCGTTGGATGGCGCGATTTGCATGGAATTGTCGCGATAATCCTAAACTGCTGAAAGCGATTCTCGACGAGCTGCGGGCGGTCAATGCCGCTGAATATCCGGATGAGGTTCTTACTCAGATTTGGGATGCGTGCAATACCGGATGGTCGATTCAACATGGATTAAGAGGCCTCCTGTTTGCATCGCAAGCCGCATTCGAAACCGTTTATCTCGTTCTCCAGCAACGCGGTGAGGGTTGATTGAGGCTCGCCCACCAGCAGAACGAGAGGGTATGTATGAGAACGGGGTCGTCAATTTCTACACTACGCGAGCCGTTACTGTGAGCATTCAACGTGCAAATAATGAAAACGGTTTCCGCGTCATCACAGCCTTTCCAAGCAATGTCAGGAGGTGAAAATGTCTAAAAAACTTCCGCTGGAAAATTTCACGAAGCCGATCCATGGATATATGCATCTTGATGAACCTGACGCGCTTTCGGTTCGATGGCTCGCCCATTACGCATTGAGCTGTCGCGAAAAACCCGAACTGCTTGAAGCGATCAGGAGCGAATTGGAGCAAATTCTAAAGTTGCAGTGTTCGGACGGTGAATTGTCCAGACTTTGGATTCAGCACGCGCCCGGATACACATTCGAGCAGGGTGGAGTGCGCCGATTTTTAGGTTCGGCGCTTTCTGCGTTCGAAACAGCAAAACTTTCAATGACGATTCCGATGCCGGGCAAGCGTTAGCCCTGTCGGACAGGCGGCGAAAGAATCGTCTGGTAAGGTTGGCATGAGAACGGCTTGCGGGATGATCACACGGCCAGGTCAGGTAAGATAAAATGAGCACGCCAAAACTGCATGTTTTTACACAGCCGATGTACTCTCTCCTGCATCTTGATGAGCCTGATTTTTTGCAAGCATCGTGGCTTGCGCGGTATGCGCTGAACTGTCGGGAAAAGCCAGAGGTTCTTGATCAAATTCTTTCTGAGCTGTCAGCGGTTCTCGATCATCCCTATTCTGATCTGGAACTCAATGAGATTTGGTTCAATAGCGACTCAGGCTACACCATCTCAGGTAATGGAGTCAGAAATATACTTTCGATCGCGCGTGGTGCCTTTGAAACAGCAAAGCTGTCGATGATGATCCCGATGCCGGGCAAGCGTTAGCCCTGTCGGACAGGAAAGATCCAAGCGCGTTACGTGGTTATCGTGTTCACACATCTTATCCAATCAGGTAATCGCCATGTCACACTATCCCGGATTTATTCGACGCCTTCTTTCCACTACAGTTCTTGGATATTTCGAGTCCTATGATAATCCCGTTGCACTCGCTGCGATTTGGCCTATGAACGGTGATCGCGAATGGGCCGAGCACTGCGTGGAATGGCTCAATCACTATCTTGCAAAGCTGCCAACATCAAAAGAATCATTGCATCTTGTTTTTTCGGGTTGGCATGAATGCCCGCTTCTCACGCACGAAAAAGACTTTACTCTATTGATTGAGGCTATTCGTGACCGCCTTATTCGCGAAATCCCGGTGTGGCGACATGAGCAATTCGAAACCTTTCCTTTTGAAAAAGAATGAGCGCACATTTTTAATTCTAGACTTCGACAAGTTTTAATCGAAACCTTGGATCAATTTCGTATTGCGGAGTATTTCGAGCCATACGAAGAGGATAAGATGTTCGCTGCCAATTCGTCCATGAATGGCGGGCGTCTTTAGATATTTAATGCTTTGAATAGCCCGGCCGCTGTCTCATGAGCAATTCAATGTCGTTATCGGCATATATCGCATGCAAAACGCGCGCGGGTCGCCCCACGCGCGTTTCAAAATTCTATGCGGGACAAATTTTAGGCCTGCGCCTGCTTCACCGGCACGCCAGCCTCAGTGAAGTGCTGTTGCAATTCGCCCGATTGGAACATTTCGCGGACGATGTCGCAGCCGCCAATGAATTCGCCCTTCACATAGAGTTGCGGAATGGTCGGCCAGTTGGAATAGGTCTTGATGCCTTCGCGCACATCCTGATTGTCGAGGACGTTGACGCCCTTATAGGGCACGCCAAGATAATCGAGGATTTGCACCACTTGGCCGGAAAAGCCGCACATCGGGAATTGCGGTGTGCCCTTCATGAACAGCACGACCGGATTTTCGGTGACGGTCGTCTTGATGTCGTCTTGAATGCTCATGGTCTTCGTCCTGTGCTGACCGCGGTCAAGGCGCGGCGTTGCGGATGATCAATTCTCTAAGGGAGCGGTCGTCAGCGCAAGGGCGTGCAAGACGCCGCCCATATTGCCCTTGAGCGCGGCATAGACCATCTGGTGCTGCTGCACGCGCGTCTTACCCTTAAAGGCGGCGGATTTGACGGTGGCGGCATAATGATCGCCATCGCCCGCAAGATCCTTGATCTCAATGGCTGCGTCAGGAAACGCCTCGCGGATCATGCGCTCGATTTCGGATGCCTGCATCGCCATGGTTCAATTCCCTGCCTGTGCGGCCATATAAGTGGGCAGCCAGCCTTCATGCGCCGTTTTGAGCTCTGCGACAGAGATGGGGGCCTCGCCCGGCAACGTCAACGCCGTGCCGCCGACCAGGCCAAGCCGCAGAGCGGGCACGCCGGCCGCCTTGGCCTCGGCGAGGATCGCATTGGCATCGGATGCCGCGACCGCAACGACATAGCGCGCCTGATCTTCGCCGAAGAGCGCGGCATGGGCGGGCATATTGGCGGGCAGCGTCTCGATCGTCGCGCCCTTGCCGCTCGCCATCGCCATTTCGGCCAGCGCAATACCCAAGCCGCCATCGGAGCAATCATGCACGCTGGCTGTCCGCTTCGCTTGGATGAGACCGCGCACGAAATCGCCATTGCGGCGTTCGGCTGCGAGATCGACCGGCGGTGGCGCGCCTTCTTCGCGGCCGCAAATATCGCGCAGCCAGACCGATTGGCCGAGCCAACCCTGCGTGTCGCCGATCAGAAGGATCACATCGCCATCCTTGCGGAAGGCAGCAACGGCGTGAACCTCGACATCCTTCACGGTGCCAACGCCGCCAATCGTCGGTGTCGGCAAAATGCCGCGGCCATTGGTTTCGTTGTAGAGCGAGACATTGCCGGACACGATCGGGAAATCGAGCGCGCGCGCGGCTTCGCCAATGCCTTTGATGCAGCCGACGAATTGGCCCATGATTTCCGGCCGTTCGGGATTGCCGAAATTCAAATTATCGGTGAGCGCGAGCGGCTGGCCGCCAACGGCCGTGATATTGCGCCATGCTTCGGCCACGGCCTGCTTGCCGCCTTCAAACGGATCAGCCTCGCAATAACGCGGCGTCACATCAGCCGTTAGCGCGAGACCTTTCGGCCCGTCTTCGACGCGCACAATAGCGGCATCGCCACCGGGTGCGGCCACCGTATTGCCGAGAATGAGATGATCATATTGTTCCCAGATCCAACGCTTCGAGCAGAGATCGGGTGTCGCGACGAGTTTTTTCAACGCGTCCGCATTGTTCATCGGCGGCGTGATCGTTTCAGCAGCGATGCGTTGCTGACGCGGCGTCTCAACCCAAGGCCGATCATAAAGCGGCGCTTCATCGCCCAATTCCTTGATCGGCAAATCGGCCATCACTTCGCCGTGATGTTTCACAACGAAACGCAGCGTGTCGGTTGTCTTGCCGATGACCGCGAAATCAAGGCCCCATTTGCGGAAGATCGCTTCGGCTTCTTTTTCGCGGGCCGGGTCGAGCACCATGAGCATGCGCTCCTGGCTTTCCGACAGCATCATTTCATAAGCGCTCATGCCTTCTTCGCGGCACGGTACTTTCTCAAGATCAAGCTCGATGCCGAGATCGCCCTTTGCGCCCATTTCAACGGCAGAGCAGGTGAGGCCTGCTGCGCCCATGTCTTGGATTGCAATCACTGAACCCGTGCGCATTAATTCAAGGCAGGCTTCGAGCAATAGTTTTTCTGCGAAGGGGTCACCCACTTGTACGGTGGGGCGTTTCTCTTCCGACGCATCGTCAAATTCAGCCGACGCCATGGTGGCACCGTGAATGCCATCGCGCCCGGTCTTCGAGCCGAGATAGACGATCGGGTTTCCAACGCCGGTGGCCTTGGCATAAAAAATTTCGTCGGCCTTGGCGATGCCAACGGCCATCGCGTTGACGAGATTGTTGCCATCGTAACGCGTGTGGAAGCCGGTTTGGCCACCCACCGTCGGCACGCCGAAGGAATTGCCGTAACCGCCAATACCCGCGACAACGCCTGACACAAGGTGATGGACTTTTGGGTGCGACGGATCACCGAAACGCAACGCATTCAAGCAGGCGATCGGACGCGCACCCATGGTGAAGACGTCGCGCAAAATGCCACCAACGCCTGTCGTCGCGCCCTGATAGGGTTCGATGAAGCTCGGGTGATTATGGCTTTCCATTTTGAAAATGCAGGCCATGCCATCGCCAATGTCGATGACACCGGCATTTTCGCCCGGGCCTTGGATCACCCAAGGAGCTTTCGTCGGCAGAGTCTTCAAATGTAGACGCGAGGATTTATACGAGCAATGCTCGTTCCACATCGCCGAGAAAATGCCGAGCTCCGTGAAAGTCGGTGTGCGGCCGATGAGGTCGAGAATGCGCTGATATTCATCCGGCTTGAGGCCGTGCTGCGCAACGAGTTCCGGCGTGATCGCGATATCGTTCTTCATGATGCAACCTTACGCCGCGCGCGCCTTGGCGAGGCTGTCGAACAGCCCCCGCCCGTCGATGCCGCCAACAAGATGTTCGATGAGATTTTCCGGATGCGGCATCATGCCGAGCACGTTCAGCCGATCTGAATAAATGCCAGCGATGTCATTGAGCGAGCCGTTCGGATTGGCGTCGCCACCCAGCTTGCCCTGCGCATCGCAATAGCGGAACGCCACGCGGTTTTCACCTTCAAGGCGCTTCAGCGTTTCTTCATCGGCGATGTAATTACCCTCGCCATGGGCGATCGCAACTTTGATCACCTGACCGTCCGTGTAGGCGGAGGTGAAGGCGGTATCTGTGCGGCCAACTTTGAGATGCTGCATCTTGCAGATGAATTTCAAACCGGCATTGCGCATTAATACGCCGGGCAGAAGGCCCGACTCGACGAGGATTTGAAAGCCGTTGCAAATGCCGAGGACGAGACCGCCCTTGGCGGCATGGGCGCGCACCGCATCCATGATGGCGGCGCGGCCGGCGATGGCTCCGCAACGCAGATAATCGCCATAAGAAAATCCGCCCGGCAGCACGACGAGATCCGTGCCTTGTGGCAATTCATGATCGGCGTGCCAGATTTTTTGCGGCGCGTGGCCGGTGGCCTGATGCAGCGCGCGGATCACATCGCCTTCGCGATTGGATCCGGGAAAAACAACGACGGCGGCTTTCATGGCGCTCACCCAACGAATTCGATGCGGTAATTTTCGATCACCGTATTGGCGAGGAGTTTTTCGCAGGCGGTTTTCAGAGCCGCTTCAGCGCGCGCCTTGTCTGTGCCGTTGAGGACGATGTCAAAAACCTTGCCCTGGCGAACGCCATCGACACCTTCGACACCGAGGGATTTCAGCGCGCCTTCAATGGCCTTGCCCTGAGGATCGAGAACCCCGTTTTTGAGGGTGACGGTGACACGCGCTTTCATGGGCAAAATCCTCACGGCTAAGGGCCGGCCAAGAGCCTTCTGGCCTCGGATTAATCGGATTTGCCGCCTGCCGCAATGCAAACCGGCAGGTTGCTGTCGATTTCGCGTGGGCAACAAAAAACCCGCCTTGCGGCGGGTTTTTCAATTCTCTGCGCAAGGCCTCAGCCTTACTGAACCAGCTTGGGTCCGGTCGCGCCGGGGCGCTCATTTTCCGAGATGATGCCGAGGCGGCGGGCCACTTCCGTATAGGCTTCGACGAGGCCGCCCATATCGCGACGGAACCGGTCCTTGTCGAGCTTGTCGGCTGATTTGATATCCCACAGGCGGCAGCTATCGGGTGAAATCTCATCAGCCACGACAATTCGCATCATATCGCCTTCCCAGAGACGGCCGCATTCCATCTTGAAATCCACGAGACGGATGCCGACGCCCAGGAAGATGCCGGACAGGAAGTCGTTGACGCGAATGGCGAGCGCCATGATGTCGTCGATTTCCTGCGGGGTCGCCCAACCAAAGGCCGTGATGTGCTCTTCCGACACCATCGGGTCGTTGAGCGCGTCATTTTTATAATAGAACTCGATGATCGAGCGGGGCAGCTGGGTGCCTTCCTC
>VERN01000007.1 GCA_018882635.1 Beijerinckiaceae bacterium
GCATTGATATGGGCGAGAAAGTGATCGTCAATATCAAGACGTTCATGGATGGACACCGGCCGCCGGACCGTGTGCTACCCTCGATGTTGTGAATTCATAAAAGCCGCCTTCGGGCGGCTTTTTGTTTGATCAATCATTATGGCCGGATTGTCTTCGGTTCGAAGCGGCACAGATCATTGATCGGGCAACGCCAGCATTCTGGTTTGCGCGCTTTGCAAATGTAACGTCCATGCAAAATCAACCAATGATGCGCGTAACGGCCGAATTGTGGCGGAACCACTTTCAACAAACCCAATTCAATCGCGAGCGGCGTTTTGCCAATCGCTAAGGGAATCCGGTTCGAGACGCGGAAGAGATGCGTGTCGACGGCGATCGTGGATTCACCAAAAGCCATATTGAGCACGACATTCGCCGTCTTACGACCGACGCCAGGTAATTGCTCCAGCGCGTCGCGATCACGCGGGACCTCACTGTCATGCTCGGCAATCAACCGTTGCGACAACAGAAAGACATTTTTGGCTTTGGTGCGGAAGAGACCGATCGTCTTCACATAATCGCGGATTTTGTCTTCGCCGAGTGCGACCATTTTTTCCGGCGTATCGGCGATGGCGAACAGGGCTTTGGTCGCTTTATTGACACCCGCATCGGTTGCTTGTGCCGATAACACCACCGCCACGAGCAATGTGAACGGGTTCACATAATCGAGCTCGCCCTTGGGCTCGGGTTCGATAGCGTGAAAACGGCTGAAAACCTCGAAGATCTGCTCAGGCGGCAGCACCTTGGGCTGTTTCGGTTTCTTATTCGTTTTGCTGGCCGGTTTGGCGCTCTTGGTCGGCACAGCTGACTTCGCTGATGCCTTTTTGGGTGCGGCCTTTTTGGGCAGCACTTTGGCGGAGCTTTTGGGCGAGGGGGGCTTTTTCGCGGGCATGGAAACGTTATAGTGAGGCAGGCAGCCCCCGGCCACACCCATGAACGATCACGCACTCACAGACGATCCCTTTTCCAAGCCGCTTTTCACCGCAACGCTGCGGCCCTATCGGTCGCTGAAGCTTGAGGGCTTCCGGCTGATGATGGTGCTGGTGGCGCTGGCAAGCGTTGTTGCGTCGATCCCTTTTATCGTGCTCGGCTTCTGGCCGGTGGCGGGGTTTTACGGGCTTGATGTGCTTCTGCTCTATTTCGCTTTCCGCGCTAATTTCGAGGCCGCTAAAGCCTATGAGGAAGTGCGTGTCAGCCCGCTTGACGTGTCGCTCAAAAAGGTGAGCGCGAAGGGCGATGCGACCGAATGGCACTTCAACCCGATTTGGACGCGGGTGCATCGCGATGAACATGCCGAATTTGGCATTGAGCGCTTGTGGCTTGCCTCACGCGGGCAGAGCGTCACGGTGGGACGGTTTTTGCCACGCGAGGAAATGGCACGGTTCGGTGATCGCCTTTCCGATGCTGTGGCGACGGCGCGGAAGGGTCACACCTTCAATCCATAAAGCGCAGAAAACGGGTGTCGGGCCCGGCCACGGTCAGGCATTGTCAGCGTGTCACAGGAGATTGCCCCATGCGCGCTGCCGTTTTGGAAAAAACTGAATCGCTCGTTGTTCCAGCAGCCGATTATGATCATGTGCGGCGTGCGCTCGCTTTCATGACCGAGCAATGGCGCAGGCAGCCCTCGCTTGATGAAGTGGCCGCCCATCTCGGCATCACCGCAACCCATCTCAATCATGTGTTTCGGCGCTGGGCCGGGATTACACCAAAGGCGTTTTTGCAGGCCCTCACACTCGACCATGCACGTGCACTTTTACGCGCCAATGCAAGCCTTCTGGATACGGCGCTAGAAGTCGGCCTATCAGGCCCGGGCCGCCTGCATGATCTTTTTGTGACGCATGAAGCGATGTCGCCGGGTGAATGGAAAGCCAAGGGTGAGGGGCTAACGCTCGCTTACGGATTTCACCCCTCGCCCTTTGGCGAAGCGATTGTCGTGGCGACGGCGCGCGGACTCGCGGGCCTCGGCTTCGTTGACGGTGACGATCGTCCGGCCGCGTTCGCCGATATGCAGCGGCGTTGGCCAAAGGCGATTTTCAAACTGGATCAAAAGGCAACAGAGGATTTGGCCCAACGCGCTTTTGATCCGGCTGCGTGGCAATCGGATCGACCCTTGCGGATCGTGTTCATCGGGTCCGATTTCGAAGTGCGTGTGTGGGAAAGCCTGCTGAAAATTCCGATGGGTGCAGCGACGACCTATTCATCGATCGCAAGCCATATCGGCAAGCCTAAAGCGGCGCGCGCCGTGGGCGCCGCCGTGGGCAAAAATCCGATTTCCTTTGTTGTGCCCTGCCACCGCGTGATCGGCTCAACCGGTGCACTCACCGGCTATCATTGGGGACTGACCCGCAAACAGGCGATGCTGGGCTGGGAAGCGGCGCGCGCGGGGACCGTCAGCGCCGAAGGCTGACAGAGAAGCCCGAATCAATTCGTTGCGGGGGGCGCCGGTTTAGCCGGCTTTGGCGGTGGCGGTTTTTTCGCCGCAGCGGGAGGGGTGGGCTGCGGAAGTGGCGGGGCCTGCAAGGTGACGGCGCGAAACTCGGAATAGCGCAGCGCACAGAAGCCGTGCACGGCTTCACGGGCATAGTTCCGGCAGATCATTTCACGCGCAGCCGAGAAGCCCGCCTGTTCCGCCGCGATCGCCTTAACTTCAGCCTTGCCCGAGGCATCACCGATTTTTTCCTTATAAGTCTCGCGCACGGCCTTATCGACGCGCGGGCGCTCCTTCTCGAATTCAGCTGTCCGCGGCTCGAGCATTTGGGGACCGGGGCCCCAAAGGCCACGCGGGTCAACCCGGCAATCAGCACTTTCAAAGATGCAGGCCTGAGGCGGGCTGGTCACGATGATGGAATCATCAAGCACGGCGAAGCTGAGGGGGCAGCCCTCAGCGGCGGCTTCGAAGAGCGGTGCACCGGTCGAGGGAACCGGCTTTAAGGTGATGGGATCATTGCCGCCGGGATCGATGCCGCAGGCTTCGTTCGGCTTCGAGATTTTCTCGCCGGCGAGCACAATACGGGCTGAAAACCCGTTTTTATCGCGATTGATCACGATCCGGCCGCGAAAACCGTTCTGCATGATCGGCTTGCCGAGAAGGCCATCGACCGTCGCGGGCTTGATTTTGGGTGGCGCTGGCCGCGGCTGGACGGCCCCTTCACCGGTTGGGGGCACGGACGCGCCCGGCAACACGAGTTGCGCCATGGCGGGAACCGATCCGACAAGGCAGGCGGCGACAAGAAGGGGACGGAGAAACTGAACGCATCGCATGGTCCGAACCATAGCAGGCTTGCCGACCTCCTGATGTTCATTTCGGGCCACAGCAGCCAAACACTCGTCCGTTTGGTAAACGGCGCGCTGGCGGCTGGCGGCGAAGCATGGGCGTGCCCTCTTCCTCAGCCCTCGCAAACCCGCGGCAAGGCCTTGGCAAAGCCTTGGAAAGAATCTCGAAATCCGGCCGATGCGCCGCCTTGCAGCTCCTGAATCGCCTTCTTATATACGCCCCGACTGCGGACATCTGATCCGCATCCTGAGGGGACCGGTCGTCCAAATTTTCCCATGAGGGGAGAAGGACGGGCGGCCAGGCCGGCGCCGCTTCGGGGCCCGGCGGTCTCGCTGTGAAAGGGGAAAAACATGAGCAAAGTAATCGGTATCGACCTCGGCACCACCAATTCCTGCGTGGCTGTCATGGAAGGCTCGACACCCAAAGTGATCGAAAACGCCGAAGGCGCACGCACCACGCCGTCGGTTGTCGCATTTACGGATTCAGACGAACGCCTCGTTGGCCAGCCGGCCAAGCGTCAGGCCGTCACCAATCCGGAAGGCACCTTCTTCGCCATCAAGCGCCTCATCGGCCGCACCTTTGAAGATCCGATGACGCAGAAGGATATGGGCCTCGTTCCCTACAAGATTGTGCGCGCCAAGAATGGCGATGCATGGGTGGAAGAACGCGGCAAAGAATTCTCGCCGTCGCAAATCTCGGCCTTCATTCTGCAAAAGATGAAAGAGACGGCGGAAGCCTATCTCGGCCAGACCGTGACGCAGGCTGTCATCACCGTTCCGGCTTACTTCAATGACGCGCAACGCCAAGCGACGAAAGACGCGGGCAAGATCGCTGGTCTTGAAGTGTTGCGTATCATCAACGAGCCGACAGCGGCTGCGCTCGCTTATGGCCTCGACAAGAAGAAGACGGGCACTGTCGCCGTTTATGACCTTGGCGGTGGCACGTTCGACGTATCGATTCTCGAAATCGGCGACGGCGTCTTCGAAGTGAAGTCGACGAATGGCGACACATTCCTCGGTGGTGAAGATTTCGACATGCGTCTCGTCGAATATTTGGCCGACGAGTTCAAGAAAGAAAACGGCATCGACCTCAAGAAGGACAAGCTTGCTCTGCAGCGTCTGAAGGAAGCGGCAGAAAAGGCAAAGATCGAATTGTCGTCGGCGCAGCAGACCGAAATCAACCTGCCTTACGTCACGGCCGATGCAACGGGTCCGAAGCATCTCACGCTGAAATTGACGCGTGCGAAATTCGAGACGCTGGTTGATGATCTGGTCCAGCGCACGATTGAGCCGTGCAAGAAGGCCTTGAAAGACGCCGGTCTCTCAGCTGGGCAGATCGATGAAGTGATCCTCGTCGGCGGCATGACCCGCATGCCGAAGGTGCAGGAAGTCGTGAAGCAGTTCTTCGGCAAAGAACCTCATAAGGGCGTCAATCCTTATGAAGTCGTTGCCATTGGTGCGGCCGTTCAGGCAGGCGTTCTGCAAGGCGACGTCAAGGACGTGCTGCTCCTCGACGTGACACCGCTCTCGCTCGGCATTGAAACGCTGGGTGGTGTGTTCACGCGCCTCATCGATCGCAACACGACGATCCCGACTAAGAAGAGCCAGGTTTTCTCGACCGCTGAAGATAATCAGACGGCTGTGACGATCCGGGTCTTCCAAGGCGAACGCGAAATGGCGGCCGACAACAAGATGCTCGGTCAGTTCGATCTCGTCGGTATTCCGCCTGCACCGCGCGGCGTGCCGCAGGTTGAAGTCACTTTCGACATCGACGCGAACGGCATCGTGTCCGTCACGGCGAAGGATAAGGCGACAGGCAAGGAACAGCAGATCCGCATTCAGGCTTCGGGCGGTCTGTCCGATGCTGACATCGACAAGATGGTGAAAGACGCTGAAGCGCACGCGGCCGACGACAAGAAGCGCCGTGAAATCGTGGAAGCGAAGAATGCTGGCGAAAGCCTCGTCCACCAGACCGAAAAATCACTCGCCGATTATGGCGATAAGGTTTCGGCAGCGGATAAATCTGCGGTTGAAGCGGCGATTGCTGCGCTGAAGACCAAGCTCGAAGGCGACGATCCGGAAGCGATCCAGTCGGCGACCAATGAGCTGATGCAGGCTTCGATGAAGCTCGGCGAAGCCATGTATAAGGCGCAGCAGGGCGGTGAGCAGGCTGAAGGCGAACAGAAGCCGCAGGACGACGTCATCGACGCTGATTTCCGCGAAGTCGGCGACGACGACAAGAAGAAGCGCGCTTAATTGAAATGAACGATGCCGGCCCCGCAAGGGCCGGCATCTTTTTATTTGTCCATTCAAACAGCCCTGAGCCTGAATAGTTCTGCCCATGAGCAAGCGCGATTTCTATGAAGTTCTGGGCGTCCAGCGCACGGCGACGGAAGCCGACATCAAAGTGTCCTTCCGCAAGCTGGCGATGAAATTTCATCCCGACCGAAACCCCGGGGATGAAGAAGCTGAAATCAAATTCAAGGAAATCAACGAGGCCTACCAGATCCTGATGGATCCGCAGCAGCGCGCCGCCTATGACAGGCATGGCCATGCAGCGTTTGAACAAGGCGGGCGTGGTGGTTTCGGGGACGGCTTTGCGTCGTCCATGGCGGATATTTTCGAAGATCTCTTCGGCGATATTGCAGGCCGCCAGCGCGGTGGACGCGCGTCTGGTGGGCGCGAGCGCGGATCGGATCTGCGCTACAATCTCGAAATCAGTTTGGAAGAAGCCTTCGCAGGCAAGACGGCGGATCTGAAAATCCCCACCGCGATGTCCTGCGATGATTGCACGGGGACGGGTGCGAAAGCAGGCTCGAAGGCTAAGACCTGTTCAACCTGCGGCGGCCATGGCCGTGTCCGCGCGCAACAAGGTTTCTTTGCCATTGAACGCACGTGTATGGCCTGCCAAGGCCGCGGGGAAACGATTGAAAACCCCTGCCCGACCTGCCGTGGCGATGGCCGCGTTCTGAAAGAACGCAATCTGTCGGTCAACATTCCGGCTGGCGTCGAAGATGGCACGCGGATTCGTCTCGCCGGTGAAGGTGAAGGCGGATTGCGTGGCGGTCCTTCGGGGGACCTTTACATTTTCCTTTCGGTGAAACCGCATGCGCTGTTTCAGCGCGATGGTGCCGATCTCTTTTGCCGCGTGCCGATCTCGATGGCGTCCGCGGCACTCGGCGCTGACATCAAGGTACCTTCGCTCGATGGTGAGGAAGCTGAAATCGTCATTCCGGAAGGGACGCAGACCGGCAAACAATTCCCGATCAAGGGCCGCGGCATGACCATCCTGCGGTCAAAGAATCGCGGTGATCTCTATATCCAAGTGGTTGTCGAAACGCCGCGTAATCTGAATGCGCGCCAGCGTGAATTGCTGCGCGAGTTTCTCGCCGAAAGTTCCGACGATACGCAGCCTGAAAGCGAAGGCTTTTTCGGTAAGGTGCGCGACTTCTTCGCAGGCGGGAATTGATTATGCGGGAGCGCGACCAACGCTCCCCAAAGATGCTGTCGCGTTTGGAAGAGCGCTGGCAGGAAGAAGCCAGTTTCATCAAGACATGGTTCGACAAGCCGCTGGTCACGGGTGCGATCTCACCCTCGAGCCCAGCACTCGCCAAAATGATGGCGCGCTATGTTGATCCGCGTGCTGAGGGCCCGATCGTTGAATTGGGTCCGGGGACAGGTCCTGTCACACAAGCCTTGATCGAGCGCGGCGTTGCCGAAGAGCGACTGATCCTTGTTGAATATGATCCAGAATTTTGCGCGCTCTTGGCCGAGAAATTTCCAAAAGCCCGTATCGTGCAAGGCGATGCTTACAGTTTTTTCGACGATTCAAAGGCGCTTGCGGGTGCAGCCGCGATTGTCTCAAGCCTACCGCTCTTCACCAAACCCGAAGAACGCCGGATCGCCCTTGTTGAAAATGCGCTGGCGAAAGCCGCCGATCACGCGCCCTTCATTCAATTCACCTATGCTGTGGTCTCGCCGCTGCCGCTTGATGAGGCACGGGTGGAAGCGCATGTCTCGCCGCGTGTTTGGCTGAATGTGCCTCCGGCGCGTGTGTGGGTCTATCGTTCGATGCGCGGACCGATGTTCCGCCGCAAGAAGAATGATATTGCCGATACTGTAAAAATAGGCACACGCTTCGTCCGTCGAGAATTCAATGCAAGCCGGGCCCGGCTTGAACTGAAGATCACCGAAGAAGCCAGCCGCCTTCGGCATGATCCACGCCTTAAACCGGCGCTCGACTTTTTCTCGAAGGTTGGCGAAGCTATGGAATTGCCGCGTGAAAACAAGCGCGGCGCAAAGAAACGCCACCGCCGCGACCATTAAGGAAATATGGAATGTCCCGCACTGAAGACGCGCGCGACCGCATGATCGTTGCGCTCGATGTCGCCGACACCGCAAAAGCCGCCAGGCTCGTCAAGACGCTGGGTGATAGCGTCAGCTTCTACAAAATCGGGATGGAGCTCGTTTATGGTGGCGGGCTTGAATTTGCGACTGATCTTGCCGCCTCGGGTAAAAAGGTTTTTCTTGATCTGAAATTGCACGACATTCCTAACACGGTGCAAAAAGCCGCAGCGCAAGTTTCACGCCTTGGGATGACCTATCTCACCGTCCATGCCTTTCCGCAGACGATGAAGGCTGCGCTTGAGGGCACACGCGGCACAGACACAAAGATTCTCGGCGTCACCGTCATGACGTCTTACGATGATTCTGATCTTTTGGCGGCTGGCTATGCCATGGGCGTCAAGGAGCTTGTCGCCCATCGCGCGCGACAAGCAAAAGAGATCGGTATTGGTGGGCTGATCCTCTCAGCCGAAGAAGTGCGCGCAATGCGCAAGCTTGTTGGCGACACGCTTGATCTTGTCACACCCGGCATTCGCCCCGCAGGGGCCGCCATTGGTGATCAAAAACGCGTGATGACACCGGGTGAAGCCATCGCAGCTGGGGCCACGCGGCTTGTGATCGGGCGGCCGATCACAGAAGCCAGCGATCCTAAAGCGGCGGCTGATGCCATCGTGCAAGAGATTGAAGCGGCTTTGTAAGAGATCGCGAACGATCTTTCATCGTCACGCTAATCCATTCTCAGCTGCCAAAGCGGCAAGATCCTTCTCAGGCCGTGCGCCGAGATGTTGAATGATTTCGGCCGCTGCCAAAGCACCGAGGCGGGCGCAATCGCGGTAAGATTTGTTGCGGGCGAGCCCCGTCATAAATCCAGCCGCAAAAAGATCGCCTGCGCCCGTCGTGTCAATCAGTTCATGAATCGGAAAGGCAGGGACGGTGAGCGTTTCATCACGCGTCACCACGACAGAGCCTTTCTCAGACAATGTCACGACGCCGAGAACGCCATTTTCCGCCCGAAGTGCTGACAGTGCATCTTCGGTGCGCGGGGCGACATAGAGCGCGCGCAATTCATGCTCATTGGCGAAGAGAATATCAATCATGCCGCTGCGCATGAGATCAAGAAACTCATCACGCCAGCGATCAACACAGAATGAATCCGACAGGGTGAGCGCAACCTTGCGGCCATGCTTATGCGCGAGTTCTGCTGCTTTGCGGAAAGCCTCTTTTGCCGCGGGGGGATCCCACAAATAGCCCTCGAGATAAATGATCGCGGACGAGGCCACCGCCTCTTCCGTCACATCGTCTGACGAGAGATTCTGGCAGGCACCGAGATAGGTATTCATCGTCCGCTCACCATCGGGCGTGACGAGAATGAAGCTACGCGCGGTGGCCGGGCCATCCTTAGCGACAGGTGAATTGAAATCGACTTTGGCAGCGCGAATATCATGGGTGAAGAGGCGACCGACCTCATCATCCTTCACCTTGCCGATAAAAGCTGCGCGTGCGCCAAGCGATGCAATACCGACGGCGGTGTTCGCCGCCGAACCACCGGATATGATGTGCGCCGGGCCCATCGCTTTATAGATCGCTTCTGCCTCCGCTTCGCTGATGAGGCGCATCGCGCCTTTCTCAAGCCCATGCGCCAAGAGAAAATCATCTTCAGTACGCGCGAGTACATCGACAATGGCATTGCCGAGAGCGAGAACGTCGTGGCGCGGTGCGGTCATGCAAAAACTCCGTCAGGCAAGGCGCGTGGCTTCGCACCTTGGCAAGGTCTGGTCAAGAAACGGGGCGCTTCTTTTTCGGCTCGAGATTGTTCAGAAGCTTTTCGAGTGTGGCAGGATCAAGTTCAGCGATCCGGCGGGCGAGGCGATTGGCAAGCAAAGTGGCACGCGGATCAAGTCCTGCCGTATCGATCACGACACGGGGATGGGACACATCGGCCAGGCGCTGCAATTCTTCCGCATCATCCCAGATGACGTTGAAGAAATGAATGACACGCTGGACGAACACCCAATTCGGCCGGCCGCGCCGGCCATGTTCAAGCGCCGATAAATAGGTTGGTGTCACGCCGATGGCTTCAGCCATTTCACCAAGAGTGATGCCGCGTTCGGCGCGCAAGGCACGCAGTTTCTCGCCGAAGGGCGTCATGTGTCACGCCGCTTGCGCAAACGGACATAGAGCGCGCCACCGCCCCCATGATGTTGGGCGGCCTCCTCGAAACCGAGCACGATGCCGCGCAGATCCGGCAGGCGCAGCCAATGTGGCACCACGCGGCGCAACACACCGCGTTCCCCCGGATGGCCGGGTGTGACATCGGTCGCCGCTCCGCCCTTGCCGGTGACGACCAAGACCACGGCCGACCCGCCCGCCTGCGCCGCCATGAGAAAGCGCCGCAAGCGCTCATGCGCTTCGATCTGACGCATGCCATGGAGATCAAGCACGGCCTCGATCGTATGGGAGCCCCGCGCGAGCCTTTGCCGTAAACGCCGTTCAAGCGGAACAAGTGGCGGGGCTGCGGGCGGTTTGGGTGTTTCGGCAACCGGGGCCGTTCCGGCCTTATCCGCCGCTTTGGCTTTCGGCCGTTTGGCCGGCGGGGGTGGCGGTGCAATCTCGGCTGATAAAAGTGCCAAATCTTCTTCCGTGACGGCGAGGCGCGGCGACATGGGGGCGACATGCCGCGTGACATAGGTCCACAGCGCGCGTTCTCCCTGAGTCAATGTGCGACGACGGCTCATCAAACGGTTCCGGGCCAAAGCACGATCATTCTGGCCCTATGACGGACCGCGCCCGCCCGCAAGCCTGCCGCTTCACCTGAGCCGAAAAAGAGATCTGCGCGCGCGGGCCCAACAATGGCCGAGCCCGTATCCTGAGCGATAAACAGGCGCTTCACCGGTTCGTCCAAAGCCGCTGAAATGAAGAAAGGGAGCCCATAGGGCCATAATGTCCGGTCAATCGCGATCGAACGATCAGTGACGAGGGGATGTCCAGCGGCGCCAATCGGTCCATCCAAGGGATCGAGCGTGTCATCGACCGAGAAAAAAATCGATGATTGGTTGAGGCGCATGATGCGGCGGGCTTCAGCGGGGTGAGCGCGCAACCAAGCCTTGAGCGGGCCAAGGCTTGCCTGTTCCAGCGGAAGATGGCCTTCAGCGACAATTACCTTGCCGATCGACGTGTAAGGGTGGCCATTGCGCCCAGCATAGACGAGGCGCACCACTCGCCCCTCCGGCGTGATCAGCCGCGCCGAGCCCTGCACATGCATGAAAAAGAGATCGACACGATCCCGCAACCACGCGATTTCGAGCCCGCGACCGGCATAAGCGCCATCTTCGATATCGGCACGGGTTGGCGCGGGCTGTGGCCCTGAAGGCGTTTCTATGTAGCTTTGAAGCGACGAATCAACAGGGGGAGGTGGTGTCTGACCTTGTGGCACGGTCACGAGTTCTGGTGGGCGGGCAAGAACAGGGACCGGATAATCAGGATGAGGGACAAGTGAGCCTTTCAGTTCAGGCTCATAATAGCCGGTGACAAAGCCATTGGGCTGGTCAGCCGGGATGATTTCGAACGGTTGAAAATATCTCTCAAAGAAATCCCGCGGCGTTCCCGTCCAAGTGAGCGCCTTTTCAAACGCAGCAACAAGATCAAGATCAGGCGTCAGGCCTTGGCGTAAGACCGTTGTAGCCTTAAGGTTACTATGAGCGCTTCGGCAAAAAGCGGTGAAGGCCAGTGCGTGATCATCCGCCTCCCAGCCCGGTAAAGCCTTGAAATCCAAGGCTCGGAGCGTGGCTCCGCCGGGGCCGGGGCGCGTTTCGCTCACTGGCCCGATTCGGTCGCGATCAGCTTCCAGTTCGGATCGCGCTGGCCAATATCGCGCGCAAACGTCCAGATATCGGTCACATCGACCACACGATCGGCGGCACCATCAATGATCTGGCCGTCGCGGTCGCGGGTGGCGCTGATGAGTTTGGATTGGAAGCGGACCGTGATTTGAGCCGATTTGGCGCGGAGCTGAGCATCCGTCATCACGGCCTTATCAATCGACACGAAGGTCATATCGACGGTTTCACCGCGCTTTTCACGCTCGGCGATTGCTGCGGCAAAGCCTTCAAAGACCTCACGCGACAGGAGGTCCCGCAATGTGTTGCGGTCACCCTTCGCGAAAGCCGTGACAATCATCTCATAGGCGCCCCGCGCCCCGTCGACAAATTCGCGCGCGTCGAAGGACGGATCGGCAGCGGCAATGGCTGTCAGGCCATGGGCTAATTCGGAATCGGGTTCGGCGAGACCGGCCCAACGGAAGGCGGGCTCGGCCTCAGGCTCATCGGGTTGATGGGCCGGGTGATTGAGTATGGTCCCCGCTTCCATGGGAGATTCGGGCAGCGGCTCTGGCCGGCGGGAAAAACGGCTCGGCGGAATCTGCTCATGACCGGTCCGGGTGCCAAGCACGGCCCATAAACGCCAGATCACGATCGCGGCGAGACCCATGAAGATGAGAGTCGTAAAGTCCATCAAACTGCCTCGTCTGGCCCAGCCTTATGGGGGCCCCCTCAAGCCGCGCTTATACATGGACGCGGCCATAAACATAATATGGAGAGGTGAGGCCGTCTGATCCAGTCTCCCAGCGTCAGTTCTGCTTGTCGCCACGCGGTGCTTCATGCTACGCGCGCCTTAAGCCCGGTTTTAGCCGGATCCCTAATCATGGCTTCGGCCAACATGACGGTGGCTTCGGCCCCATGGAGACGATGATGGCAGGTGAAAATGGCAATGGCGCGCAGCAGGCGGAAGCCGCGCCCTCTCTGAACGCGCTCGCCCAGTATATCAAGGACCTGTCCTTCGAAAATCCGCATGCGCCGCGCTCGCTGCAGCCGCAGGAACAATCCCCCAACATTGCGATCACCGTGAATGTGAACGCGCAGCCTCTCTCGGCCACCGATTATGAAGTCGAGCTGACGCTGGAAGGTAAGGCTGGCGAAGGCGATAGCCTGCTGTTCAACTTCGAATTGAACTATGCCGGTATTTTCCGCCTGCAGAACATTCCGCAGGAAACATCGCATGCGGTCGTGATGATCGAATGCCCGCGCCTTCTGTTCCCGTTCGCACGCCAGATCGTCGCCGATTGCGTGCGCAATGGTGGCTTCCCGCCGCTCTTCATCGATCCGATCGATTTTGCGGCGCTTTATCGCCAGCGTATTGCCGAACAGCAGCAGGCTGATCCGGCGAACGCCTGATCGCATTGCGATCGTTTATCAAAACCCGCTGGCGCAAGCCGGCGGGTTTTTTCATTGAGCCGCTTCATCGGCGACATAAGTCTTCCAAACAGCCTCATCGCCGAGCGTCGCCACAAAGGCCTTGTGCGCAGCAAGCTCGTCAATCGTCAGACGAGACGGCAGAGGTGCAGGGCGTGCACGCGTCTGCACAATCTCAATCGTCGTCTCAGATGTGACGATGATCTTTTCGGCGGCGAGATCGAGACCCGTCTGCCGCCCGCCCATCATCTCTAGATAGACTTCGGCCAGAATTTCAGCGTCGAGTAAGGCGCCATGCTTGGTGCGGCGCGAATTGTCGATACCAAAACGAGCGCAGAGCGCATCAAGCGAATTCGGACCGAATGGATTTTTCTTACGCGCCAGCGCCAGCGTATCGACGATACGCGATTGATCGATCGAGTCGTAGCCGAGCCGCTTCAATTCTGCATTGATGAAGCCCAAATCGAACATTGCATTATGCGCGACGAGCTTGGCATCACCGATGAAATTAACAAAATCTTCGGCGATGGCCGCAAAGACGGGTTTGGTCTTTAAAAATTCCGTCGATAGGCCGTGAACTTTGAAAGCTGCTTCGGGCATATCCCGTTCGGGATTGATATAGACGTGAAACGTCTCACCGGTCGGAACGTGATTGATGCATTCCACGCAACCGATCTCGACGATACGGTCGCCTGTTGCGGGATCAAGACCAGTCGTTTCCGTGTCGAAAATAATCTCGCGCATCAGCGTCCCGTCAAAGTTCTGATCACATCATCAACCGCGCGGCGCGCGGCATCAAAACCCTGACCCGTATCAATCACAAATTGCGCGCGCCGACGCTTTTCCGAATCAGGGATTTGCCGGGCGAGAATTGCCTGAAACTTCTCTTCCGTCATCCCCGGCCGTGCCAGAACACGTTCTCTTTGCACAGCGGGATCTGCCGAAACCACAAGAACGGCATCACAATCGCGGTCGCGCCCGACTTCAAACAATAGGGGAACGTCGAAGACGATCAGCGGATGACCGGCCTCTTCTGCCTTTTGCGAAAATTCAGCTGTGGCTTGGCGCACAAGCGGGTGGACGATGGCTTCAAGCCGCTTCATCGCCTCAGAATCGTTTAAAACGCGCGCGCCGAGTATTGTGCGGTCGACAATGCCGTCCTTCACCGTGCCGGGAAAGGCGGCTTCGATCAAAGGGGCGGCAGCACCAGCGTAGAGACGATGCACTTCGGCATCTGAATCATGAACAGGCACACCAGCTTCGCGAAACATGGCCGCGGTTGCTGATTTGCCCATGCCGATCGAGCCGGTGAGACCAAGACGGATCATCCGCCAGCCTTTCGCACATCGTCTTCCAGAATAGCGCGCAGTTCCGGGGTGACACTCGGCGTCGCTCCGAACCAATGCACAAAACCCGGGACGGCCTGATGCAGCAACATGCCAAGCCCACCGACAATGCGGTGCCCACGTGCTTTGGCTTCCCGCAGTAGGTCGGTTTCAAGGGGCACATAAACAATGTCGGACACGAGAGCATCGGTCTTCAACGTCTCAAGCGGCAAAACCAAGGGATCTTTGCCACGCATACCAAGCGCCGTTGTGTTGACGAGAAGGTCGGCGTCTTTCATCAAAACGGGTGCCTCCTCAAAACGTGCGGCGTGCACTTTCGAACCAAAAAGAGCGGCGAGCGCTTCAGCGCGTTCAACACTGCGATTGACGCAATCGATCCGTTCGACACCGCGGCGCAACAGCGCAGCAATGATGGCGCGCGATGCGCCGCCTGCGCCTAATACCAGCGCGCGGCGTGCTGTGTCCCAGCCCGGCGCTTCCTGATCAAGGCTCATTTCATAGCCATGGGAATCGGTATTATCGGCCCAGATTTCGCCGTTCTCGATCCAGATTGTATTGGCAGCGCCGAATTCTTCCGCGCGCGCGGTGCGTCGCTGGGCAAGCTTTAACGCTTCTTCCTTATGCGGCACGGTCACGTTACAGCCCACGAAACCCTTCTCTGCCATGGAAGCAAAAAATTCAGCGAGTTCGCCGGGCTTCACTTCGATCTTGTCATAGGAGCCGGGAATGCCGAGCGTTTGGAGCCAATAGCCATGAATGAGCGGCGAACGCGAATGGGCAATCGGCGAACCAATGACGCAAGCACGACGGGCAGACATTTGATTCACAGGCGGATCCATCCTTGCATGCGAAAACCGGCCAATAGCGGCAAAAGCGGGAGGCCGCGGACCGTGAAATGATCGCCTTCAACGCGTTCAAACAGATGCGCGCCGAGGCCTTCGATGGCGTAGCAGCCGACACTTGCCGTGAGCATCTGACCGGCGTGATCGGCATAAAGCGCGATGGCAGCAGAATCCAGTGCCCGCATCGTAAGACGAGCCTCGGTTACCGCGTCGAAAACTATTTCACCATCACGAATAATCGCAGCAGCGCTGGTCAGCCGATGGGTCTTACCCGCGAGGAAGGCGAGTTGGCGTTCGGCACTTGCACGATCAGGCACTTTGTCGAGCATGATCCCATCACAATCGAGGATCTGATCAGCGCCAAGAATGATCCGACCGGGATGAAGAGCGGAGACCGCTTGCGCTTTGGCGTGAGCCAAAGCCAGCGCACAGACGGAGGCTGAGGCGCCTTTTTCGCGCAAGGGCTGATCAACCGCGCGTTCGTCGATTGTCGCCGGAATAATCTCAATCGGTAGGCCTGTCTCTTCCAACATGACACGGCGCGTAGCGCTTGCCGACGCCAAGACGAGAGGTGCCTGTTCTGTCCAAACAGTCTTAGTCATTCGGCGAGCAAAGCCATCTGACGACTGCGGTAGAGATCGATGATACCGGCGGCCGTTTCTTCAATCGAGCGGCGCGTGACATCGATGATCGGCCAATTATGACGGGCGCATAATTTGCGTGAGAACAGGATTTCTTCCGTCACACGCTCCTTGTCGACATAGGGATTGTCGCCATCCGCATTCAACGCAAGCAAACGATTCTGGCGAATCTGCACAATGCGCTCAGGGCTGGCGACTAAACCGACGACCAAAGGCTTTTTCAATTTTTCGACTTCAGGCGGTAGCGGGATGCTCGGCACCAAAGGAATATTCGCAGTCTTGATGCCACGGTTGGCGAGATAGATTGAGGTGGGTGTTTTTGATGTTCGGCTGATACCGACGAGCACGACATCAGCTTGTTCAAGCTCATGCGTCATCTGCCCATCATCATGCATCATCGTGTAATTGAGTGCGTCGATCCGTTTGAAATAATCGGAGTTGAGAACGTGCTGCGCGCCGGGTTGATGGGTTGATGCCGTGCCGAGATAGGATTGAAACAAGGTCAGCACAGGATCGAGCACTGACAGATAAGGACATCCCAGATCAACGCAGGCTTTCTCAAGCCGTCCAGCGAGCTCGCTTTCAACGAGCGTGTAAAGAACAAGCCCGGGTGCAGATTCGAGTTCATCAATCACGCGATCAAGCTGTTGGCCGGAGCGCACCAATGGATAGACATGCTCAATGGCAGAAATGCCTTGATATTGCGCGGCCGCGGCCCGCGCGACGGAAATCAAGGTTTCGCCCGTCGCATCCGACACGAGATGGAGATGAAAATAGGATCGGCCCACATTGGATCTCCGGTTGGCGGGTTTCGCCAGCCCTGTGAATTAGGCGCAGAAACGGGGACAAGTCACGCTTTCTGTCATTCCGCCGTTTTGGACTTTGGCCAAAGCCCGTTTGGCGATCAACAGGGGTGGGGATGGGGACAGGATTCATCCCAAGGGGCGCGGGAATGGGGAGAGCGCGGAAACGACTTAGGCGAAAGTGCCTGTAGAGACAGGGTTAATGAATGGTTAAAGTGTCCGGCGTTGGTGGTCCGGCGAACCGGCCGGTTTGTGGAACGCTTGTGGATGGATTGGATCTCCCATCCTTCGCAGGCTAAGAACAACAACAACAAGAATCTTCTCTCTAGGAATCTTATTTGATGGCCTCTTCTCCCGCGCATGACCGCAAGCTTCTCAGAGTGCTCGATGGTGAGGCCTTTGATATTCCACCCATCTGGATCATGCGACAGGCAGGCCGTTATCTGCCGGAATATCGCGAATTACGCGCTAAAGCGGCCTCTTTCATGGATTTTTGCTACACACCGTCCATGGCGGCCGAAGCCACTTTGCAGCCGATCCGGCGCTATGGCTTCGATGGTGCGATCCTTTTTTCCGATATTCTCGTGATCCCTGATGCGCTTGGGCAAAAAGTCAGTTTTCACGAAGGTGAAGGCCCCCGTCTCGACCCGCTGACCTCCATTGAGGACGCTAAAAAGAGGCTATCGGGGGATCTCGATCTGGAACGGCTCCAGCCGGTCTTTGAGACCATTGAACGGGTTCGAGGCGGTCTCCCTGCTGAAACGACATTCTTGGGCTTCTGCGGCGCGCCCTGGACCGTGGCGGGCTATATGATTGCCGGTAAGAGCACCCCTGAGCTCGCCCCATCCCGCCTCTTGGCCTATCGCGATCCGGCCTTCCTGCAATTCGTCATCGACCAGCTTGTGGCGGCTTCGATCAAATATCTCGTGAAGCAGTTCCGCTCAGGGGTGGATGCGGTTCAGATTTTCGAGAGTTTTGCCGGAGCACTGACCGCGGAAGGCATTGGTCGCTGGTCGATTGAGCCGATCCGCCGGATCATTGAAGGGGTCCGTCGTGAGGTCCCCGGGGCCCGGATCATCGTGTTCGGCCGTGGCTCGGGCTCGGGGCATATTCGCTACGCCGCTGAGACGGGTGCGAATGCTGTCGGCCTTGATTGGAGTGTGGATGGCGATTGGGCGGCGAAAAACGTCCAGACAATCAAGCCTGTGCAAGGAAATCTCGATCCCCTGGCCGTTGTGGCGGGTGGAGAAGCGCTCGACCAGGGTGTGGACAAGGTGTTGAAATCCTTTGGAGGCCGGCCGCATATTTTCAATCTCGGCCATGGCATCGTGCCAGAGACACCGCCTGCCCATGTCGAGCGGCTGGTCAATCGGATCCGTAGGGTCTGATCCATGTATCTCTGGATCAAGGCGCTCCACGTCATCGCGATTATCGCGTGGATGGCGGGGCTTCTCTATCTGCCGCGGCTGTTCGTCTATCATTGCGAGGCGGAGAAGGGATCGGTGCAATCCGAGACCTTCAAGATCATGGAACGCCGCCTTTTGAAGGCGATCATGAACCCAGCCATGATCGTGGCTTGGGCGGCGGGGCTCTATCTCGCTTGGGACGCGAATCTCTGGCTCGATCGCTGGTTCATGGCCAAATTCGCTTGTGTTCTGGGCCTCACCTTCGTCCATCACATGCTGGTGCGGGATGTGAAGCGCTTCGCCGCGGATGCCAATGAACGGCCCCAGCGCTATTACCGCATCCTCAATGAGGTGCCGACGCTTCTGATGATCGGCATCGTCATTTTCGTGATCGTGAAACCGTTCTGAGCGGAATCGTCCTTGCTGTGACGGGTTGAGACCGGGTGAGCGGGATTGCCCTCGGCCGAAAAACAGGCTATCGAGAAGGCCCTCCCAAGAAGCATTCCCGTCAGACCCGGCTTTAGACCGGCGCGTCAGCGGGCACGCTTCCCGATCATTTCGGTATCTTTCTCCTCCCCGGTTCGCGTTCATTTCTTCACAGCGGCCCGATTCCAGGATTCCATCCCATGCGGGAAATCAAACTTCAGGATTTGAAGGCGAAATCGCCGACCGAGCTTTTGGCGTTCGCCGAAGAATTGCAGGTCGAAAACGCCAGCACCATGCGCAAGCAGGAGCTGATGTTCGCCATCCTTAAACAGCTTGCCACGAACGAAGTCGAAATTATCGGCGAAGGCGTTGTCGAAGTGCTGCCGGACGGCTTCGGCTTTTTGCGCTCGTCGGATTCGAATTATCTCTCCGGGCCGGACGACATCTATGTCTCACCATCGCAGATCCGGAAATTTGGTCTGCGCACCGGTGATACGGTTGAAGGCCAGATCCGCAGCCCGAAAGAAGGCGAGCGTTATTTCGCACTTCTGAAGGTCAACACGATCAATTTCGAAGATCCGGAAAAGACACGGCATAAGGTCAATTTCGACAACCTCACGCCGCTTTATCCAAACAGCCGGATCAAGCTCGAAATCGAAGATCCGACGCGCAAGGATTATTCGCCGCGGCTCATCGATATTGTCTCGCCGATCGGCAAAGGCCAGCGCGCGCTGATCGTCGCTCCGCCCCGCACCGGTAAGACCGTTCTGTTGCAGAACATTGCGCAGTCGATCACAACCAATCATCCGGAATGCTATCTCATCGTCCTTTTGATCGATGAGCGTCCGGAAGAAGTGACCGACATGCAGCGTTCGGTGCGTGGTGAAGTCGTGTCATCGACCTTCGATGAGCCTGCGTCACGTCACGTGCAGGTTGCCGAGATGGTGATCGAAAAAGCCAAGCGCCTCGTTGAGCATGGCCGCGATGTTGTGATTCTTCTTGATTCGATCACGCGCCTCGGCCGCGCTTACAACACTGTTGTGCCGTCATCAGGCAAGGTGTTGACGGGTGGCGTGGATGCCAATGCGCTGCAACGTCCGAAGCGCTTCTTTGGTGCGGCGCGTAATATCGAAGAGGGTGGCTCACTGACCATCATCGCCACCGCGCTGATCGATACCGGCTCGCGCATGGACGAAGTGATCTTCGAAGAATTCAAGGGCACGGGTAACTCGGAAATCATCCTTGACCGCAAAGTGTCGGACAAGCGCGTTTTCCCGGCGCTCGACATCACGCGCTCGGGCACACGCAAGGAAGAATTGCTGGTGCCAGCGGATGTGCTCAAGAAGATGTATGTCCTGCGCCGCATCCTCAATCCGATGGGCACGGTCGATGCGATCGAGTTCTTGATGGACAAATTGCGCCAGACAAAGACGAACAGCGATTTCTTCGATTCGATGAATACGTAATCGAATCGTCGCTTAAACGATTCAGTTTGACTGCATTCAAACCTCCGCTTCGGCGGGGGTTTTTTCTTGGCCCTTAGCGGATCAGCGCGAAGAACTCATCGCGCAACAAAGCGGGATCGCGGATCGGCAAAGTGCATCGCTGACCGACGCAGAAAAAAGCGGCCCCGTCACCGGCTTCGCGCCATTGCGCGTCGTTGACCGCGTCAGGTTTCTGTTGGCTCGTGGGGATGAGGATCGCCGTCATCGGCGAGAGGCGACGGGCTTGCTTGAACAAGGTTTCGCTCTTGGTTCCGGCAATGCTGATGGTGGGGCTCGCGGCGCGCATCATCAGGGCTGAGACGATGGAGCCGTGGCCGAAGGGCGCAGCGGCAGCGGCATCGAGCGCGCGCTGCAACATCGCGTCGGCGCGGGCGGCGAGGGTGGCGTCACCGGTCTGGGCTGCGAGGCGGATCAGGGCTTCAAGGAAGAGGCCATTGGCGTTGGGCAAAGCATCGTCGCGGGTCGCGGTGGCCTGCACGGGTAGGTCATCGCTATCGCTGGACAGAGCAAGTAAGCCATCAGTCGTCAGATAATCTCGCAAACATATGTTAATCCATTGATTTGATTGATGAATTAAATCTGGAAGGGAAGACCCGGCCTCATAAAGGCTCAGTGCTGCCAGAGCCATCGCGGCGTGGTCCGTGGCAAAGCCTGGAAACAAGAGGCGGCCTTGCCGCCAAGAGTGACCGAGCACCCCGTCGCGTTGCATGTCGTGCGCGATAAATTGAAAGGATCGTTCCGCGAGGGTGAGCCAATGGGGCTCGGCGAACACGCGGGCGGCACGCGCCAGCGCCGTGATCATCAACCCGTTCCAATCGGCCAGAACCTTATCGTCGCGTCCGGGCGCAATGCGTTTCATCCGTTCGCGCAGGAGGCGTGCGCGCAGTGGTGCAAGGGCCGCGTCTTCCGATTCGGTGAGGGGTGGTTTGCCGATGCGGTTGGGAATGGCATGACCCTCCCAATTGCCGGAGGGCGTGATGTCGTAAGCGTCGCTTAAAAGATTCGCCTCATCGCGTGTGAGGTGGTGCTCGATTTCGGCTTGGGTCCAGACATAAAATTTGCCTTCCTCGCCCTCGCTATCGGCGTCGAGAGAGGATGCAAATCCGCCGCAAGGCAAAACCATTTCGCGCTGCAGCCAATCGACAATGCCCTGTGCTGCGCGACGGTAATGCGCGGCGCCTGTGACGGCATAGGCCTCTGCGAAAAGCTCAAGCAATTGCGCATTGTCGTAAAGCATCTTTTCGAAATGTGGGACGAGCCAGCGCTCATCGACCGCATAGCGTGCGAAGCCTCCGCCGATATGATCATGAATGCCACCGGCGATCATGCCGTCGAGCGTTGTGATCAAGGCGTTCCAAGCCGGGGATGTTTGATCGCGGATGCCGTCGCGCAGTAACACGCCGAGCAGGGGAGCGTTGGGAAATTTCGGCGCGCCATTGAGGCCCCCGAATTCTTGATCGGTGGATTGAGCCAGCGCGGCAGCAACGGCACCGGGATTGATCGTTTGTGACGCGCCGGCCGGAATGGCGAGATTATTCGTGATCGCGTCATGGATCGCATCGACATTACGATCGATTCGGCTCCGTTCCTCGCGATAGAGACGGGCGATCTCTTGCAGGATTTGCGGGAAGCCAGCGCGACCATAGCGCGGTTCAGGGGGAAAATAGGTTCCACCCCAGAAGGGCGCGCGCTCTGCGGTAAGGAACATCGTCAGTGGCCAGCCGCCTTGCTCGCCGAGCGTGTGCAGGGCGGTCATGTAAATCTGGTCGACGTCGGGGCGCTCTTCGCGATCAACTTTGATGCAGATGAAAAGCTCGTTCATCAGCGCCGCAATCGAATCGTTTTCGAAACTTTCATGCGCCATCACATGGCACCAATGGCAGGCAGCGTAGCCGATCGAGAGCAGCACGGGCTTGCCGGTCCGGCGCGCTTCATCGAATGCCTCAGTGCCCCATTCCCACCACGCAACGGGATTGTCTTTATGCTGCAGAAGATAAGGGCTCGTGGCGTCGGCGAGGCGGTTCATGGTATGTCTCCCGGCCGAAATGCCTGAGGTAATCGTGACCAACATCAACGACCCAGATGTGATTTTCGCTCCAGCGTCAGGAGCAGGCCGGGCCGCCGTCTCTATTGTGCGTGTGTCGGGCTCGTGGACAAGGGCGGTCCTTGAACAAGTATGTGGTGCCGTGCCGCCACCGCGACGGGCGTCGGTGCGGCGCTTGCGTGATCCAGCCGATGGGAGCGAGCTCGACCAAGCGCTTGTTCTTTGGTTTCCCGGTCCGGCAAGTTTCACCGGCGAGGATATGGCCGAACTCCATTGTCATGGCGGACGGAGCGTGTTGGCTTCCGTCTTGCGCGTGCTTGGTCAGCTGCCCGGGTGTCGCCCTGCGGATGCGGGGGAGTTCACGCGGCGGGCCTTGATGAATGGGCGGATGACGCTCGATCAGGTTGAGGGTTTGGCGGATCTCATTGACGCTGAGACCGAGGCACAGCGGCGGCAGGCGCTACGGACACTCGAGGGCGAGACGGGGCAGGCCGTCCGGGCGTGGCGGGATGCGATTATTCAGGCGATGGCGCTGATGGAGGCGGCGATCGATTTCTCCGATGAAAGCGATGTGTCCGATCGCGTGATCGCGGATTCTCGCGCCGTCGCCCAATCGATTCGGGACCAAATCGAATCCGAACTCGCTAAGCCGCAGCGGCCTGAAAGGTTAAGAGAGGGTTACCGCGTCGTGCTGGCGGGGCCGCCGAATGCGGGAAAATCGACATTACTCAATGCGTTGGCGCGGCGGGAAGCGGCTATCGTCTCGCCTATTGCAGGGACGACACGGGATGTGATCGAGGTTCACCTCGATCTTGGTGGGGTGCCGGTGATCTTGGTCGATACCGCTGGCCTGCGCGAGAGCGCTGATGTCATTGAACAAGAGGGAATCCGCCGGACGCGGGCCTCGATCGCTGAATCCGACCTTGTTCTTTGGCTTCGGCCACCGGATGGCGATCCGCCTTCTTATATTGAAGGGCAAGTCCTCGTGGTGGGCACCAAGGCAGACCTCGGAAACAGTGATGGTGATCTCACACTTTCCGCCCAGTCCGGAGTTGGAATCGATCAGCTTCTGGCCTTGCTTCAGCAACGCGCAGAGGAAACGGTCGGGTCGGGCGCGGGGCATATCATCACCCGCGAGCGGCACCGCGCCGCCTTGATCGAGACCCGCGATTGTTTGGATCGAGCTCTTGCCGGGGATGCCGAGGCCTTTGCCGAGCTGGTGGCTGAGGATTTACGTTTGGCCGCCCGCGCTCTGGGACGCATCACGGGAGAGGTGGGCATCGAGGATGTCCTCGATCGGCTCTTCGCGGGCTTCTGCATCGGCAAGTGAATGCCCGCCATGTTTCACGTGAAACAACTTCTGCGAGTCTCGCTCTGCCATGTTTCACGTGAAACACGCCGCCTCAGCAACCAAAGCGAGTCTTCAGCAGCACGCATCATCTCGACTCAAACGCCAATTTCCGGTATGGAAAGCTGATGAATTCCCCCCAATCTCGCTTTGATGTCATTGTGGTCGGTGGCGGCCATGCTGGGACAGAGGCTGCCGCCGCCGCTGCCCGGATGGGTGCGCGGACGGCGCTTGTGACCCAGCGTATCGAGACAATTGGCATCATGTCCTGCAACCCGGCGATCGGGGGATTGGGGAAGGGCCATCTGGTTCGCGAGATTGATGCGCTTGACGGCATCATGGGGCGGGCGGCGGATGCGGCTGGCATCCAGTTCCGTCTCTTGAACCGCCGAAAGGGGCCGGCTGTTCGGGGACCTCGGACCCAGGCGGACCGTAAGCTCTATCGTCAGGCTGTTCAGCGTCTCTTGAAGGCTCAGCCGAACCTCACCCTGATTGAAGGGGAAGCGGACCGTCTTCTCCTTGATGATGGTCGGGTCGCGGGCCTCGTCCTCTCGGATGGACGCAGTTTTTCATCGCCATCCGTGGTTCTCACAACAGGCACTTTTCTGAACGGTCTCATCCATTGTGGTGAACATACGGAACCGGCCGGCCGTGTTGGTGATCGGCCATCGCTTGGGCTTGCCGCTCACCTCAAAGAATTGGCGCTTCCGCTCGGACGGTTGAAGACAGGAACGCCGGCGCGTTTGGATGGCCGGACGATTCATTGGGATCGGCTTGAATGGCAGCATGGCGATGCCGAACCCGAACTCTTTTCTGAATTAAGCACCCGCGTCGCCGTACCTCAGATTGCCTGTGGCATCACGACGACCACGCCAGAAGCGCATGAGATTATCCGCGCGAATCTGCATCGAGCGCCGATGTATTCGGGCCAAATTCAAGGCCGCGGGCCACGTTATTGTCCTTCCATCGAAGATAAGGTCGTTCGATTCGCTGACAAAACGAATCATCAGATTTTCCTTGAGCCAGAAGGCTTGGATGATCCGACCGTCTATCCGAACGGGATTTCGACATCGTTGCCTGTCGATGTGCAGCAGGCCTTTATTCGTGCGATGCCGGGCTTGGAAGATGTCCAGATCATCCGTCCCGGCTATGCGATCGAGTATGATTATGTCGATCCGCGGGCGCTTGATCCGACCTTGGAGCTTCGCGCCTGTCGCGGTCTTTTTCTCGCTGGGCAGATCAACGGCACGACGGGCTATGAAGAAGCGGGTGCCCAAGGGCTACTTGCCGGTATCAATGCGGCGCGATTGGCAGGCGGGCAAGACGGCGTGGTGGTCGATCGGACGAAAGCCTATCTCGGCGTGATGATCGATGACCTCGTCACCCAAGGCGTGACAGAACCCTATCGCATGTTCACATCCCGGTCGGAATATCGTCTGTCGCTACGCTCAGATAATGCTGACGAGCGGCTGGGTCCGCTTGGCGAGGACCTTGGCCTGTTGTCGACTGAGCGTCGGGCCCATTTCACGGCGAAGCAGAACGCATTGCGTCATGCGATGACAGTCCTCGGCGAACGCTCGCTCACACCGAATGAGGCGGCTGCGCAAGGGATTGCTCTGAATCAGGATGGCCGCCGCCGGACGGCGTTTGAAATCCTGTCCTATCCGACGGTGAGCTGGGGCGATCTGCGACGGGTCTGGCCGGAGCTAGGCGAAGTACCGGAAAAGATCGTGGCACGCGTGGAAACAGACGCCAAATATGCCGTCTATCTCGACCGGCAGGAGCGGGATATTGCCGCTTTCAGGCGGGACGAAGATCTGGCCCTTCCAGAAAGCCTGTCCTTCACGTCGATTTCAGGCCTCTCAGCTGAGCTTTCGGTCAAGCTTGAAACAGTACGGCCGCGCACGCTCGGTCAAGCCAGCCGCGTTGAGGGGATTACACCCGCCGCGCTCACTTTGCTCGTGGCTCATGCCAAAGCGGCGCAGCGCAGCAAAACGCCTGCAAGGTCGTTGCATGAGGCATGATAAGGGCGCTGCCCTCGCCATCACGCCTGTTTCACGTGAAACAGAGCAGAAGCTGCAGGGCATCGTTGATAATCTCGTCCGCTGGCAAAAGATCAAAAACCTCGTCGGGCCATCCACGCTCGATGAGGTCTGGCTGCGTCATATTGCGGATTCGCTGCAGATTGCAGCAGCAGCACCCGATGCAAAGGTCTGGGCCGATTTTGGATCGGGGGCCGGATTTCCCGGCTTGGTGATTGCCGCCACACTGGTCGGCCTGCCCGATGCGCGGGTCTATCTTGTGGAAAGCAATGACCGCAAATGCGCTTTTTTACGTGAGACCGCTCGCCTCCTTGGCCTTCCGGTGACCGTCCATGCCGAGCGGATTGAGGATGTCGCGAATCGACTCCCTCCTGTGGATATCGTGACTGCGCGGGCGCTTGCGCCATTGAACGATCTTCTAGAGATGACCGAGCCGCTTTTGGCAAAAGGTGCGATCGCCTTGTTCCCAAAAGGACAAGATCTAGCGAATGAATTGACTGAAGCCGCTAAATGTTGGAAAATAAAGGCGTTGGAGCTTCCCAGCCTCACCGATCCCAAGGCACGTATCCTCCGGGTCGAAAAGGCCGAACGTCTGAGCGGCGACCACGATGACCGAGACTGAAACCCAATCCCATCCCGACTCGATCCGGCTGAGCCGGAACGGCGCGACCCCGCGCGTTCTCGCGCTCGCCAATCAGAAGGGCGGCGTTGGAAAGACCACCACGGCGATCAATCTGGGCACTGCGCTTGCTGCCATCGGCGAGAAGGTCCTGATCATCGATCTTGATCCGCAGGGCAATGCCTCAACCGGTCTCGGCATTGATCGCAAGAGCCGCCGCATCTCGACCTATGATGTGCTGGTCGGAGAGGCACCGCTCTCGGCTGCCATCATTGACACGGCTGTGCCGCTCCTGTCGATTGCGGCCTCGACGCTTGATCTCCTCGGCGTCGAACTCGAAATCGCCCCTGAGCGGGATCGTGCCCATCGTTTGAAGAAGGCGGTCGAGCAGCTGCACACCGAGCGGCTCGGTGCCGGGCTTGAAACCTTCACCTATGTTTTGGTCGATTGCCCGCCCTCGCTCAATCTGCTGACGATCAATTCCATGGTTGCGGCCGATGCCGTGCTCGTGCCGTTGCAATGCGAGTTTTTCGCGCTCGAAGGCTTGTCGCAGCTTTTGAAGACGGTTGAGCAAGTTCGCTCGTCGCTCAATCCGGGCCTGACCATTCACGGCGTTGTGCTGACTATGTTCGACCCACGCAACAATCTGTCGGCGCAAGTCGTCAGCGATGTGCGCTCCTTTATGGGCGAGAAGGTTTATCAGACGGTGATCCCGCGCAATGTCCGTGTTTCGGAAGCACCCTCGCATGGTAAGCCCGTTCTGCTCTATGATCTGAAATGCTCGGGTGCGCAGGCCTATCTGAAGCTGGCTTCAGAAATCATCCAGCGCGAACGCCGGCTTCACGCAGCATAACGAAAACAATAGTATTATCAGGACTTTAAGATGGCAGACGAACCGTCCAAATCACGCTTAGGACGCGGCTTAGCGGCGCTTATAGGCGACATGGGCGATGAAGTGTCTGTCGTCGAAAGATCACGCGGTCAACGCCGTGTGCCGACGGAATTCCTGCGCCCCAATCCGCGCAATCCGCGTAAGACCTTCACGGAGGATGATCTCGAAGATCTCTCCAACTCCATCCGTGAGAAGGGCATCATCCAGCCCATCCTCGTGCGCGCTTTGCCCGGCATGGCCGATGTCTATGAAATTATCGCCGGTGAGCGTCGCTGGCGGGCGGCCCAGCGTGCGGCTCTCCATGAAGTGCCGATTACGCTGGTTGAAGCCACTGATCGCGAAGCGCTTGAACTCGCCATCATCGAGAACGTTCAACGCGCCGATCTCAACGCCCTTGAAGAGGCGTTGGGCTATGAAAAGCTGATGAGTGATTTCGGCTACGCTCAAGCGGATCTCGCCCAGATCATCGGCAAAAGCCGTAGCCATGTCGCCAATATGCTGCGGCTCCTGAAATTGCCGGATAGCGTCAAGCAGATGCTGGCCGAGGGCCTTCTCACGGCGGGCCATGCCCGCGCTTTGTTGGCTGTCGATGATCCCGAAGCCGTGGCCAAGCGGATCATTGAGCAGGGCCTCAATGTTCGTGATGTTGAAAAGCTCGGACAGGACGAGGCCAAGCCAGCAACTGGTGGCAAGGCCAAGGGCGCAAAGCCCGAAAAAGATCCTGATACAAGAGCGCTCGAAAAGGCGCTTGAAGATGTTCTTGGTCTCCATGTCTCGATTGAGCATGGCCCCAAGGGCGGCGAATTACGGTTGAAATATAGAACGCTCGATCAGCTCGACGATCTTTGCCGCCGTCTGCGCACCTGACCTCAGGCGCGCGCCCGCGCCGCCAAAGCAATCCGCAACATCACACGGGATGCCGCGCTGTCGGCCATGCCAGATTGTTTGCGCGTCGTCACAATGGCATCGGCCAATTGTGCGATGGCGCTATCAAGGGCATCGAGCGTCCAGATGCGCATTTGTTTTTGGAACGCAGCCTGGCGTTTGAAAAAAATCCGCGCGCTTTTCATCACGCTATCCATCGGCGTGCCACCGTCCAAAGCCATACGGCTTTTCTGCAGGCTGATCGCATGGCGCAAAGCGAAACCTAACAAGACGCCCGCATCATTGCCTTCAGCCAGCATGCGATGGAGCGCATGATCCGCGCTGGCCGCTTGACCAGAAAAAACAGCATCAATCAGATTATCGAACGCAAGCGCTGAGGCATCGGCCATCAAGGTTTCAACGTCATCAACGGTCAGCGTTCCACCTTGGCCCGCAAAGGTCACGAGCTTTTGCAATTCTTGCCGTGTCTGCATCCGGTCAGAACCGAGTAATGATGCAACGAGCGTTGAGACATCGCGCGACGCATTCACACCTGCATCACGGAACGTTTCATTGACGAGGGCAGACACATCACGCGCCTCATCGAGATAGCAGGCCAAGGCCATGCCGTGTTTCGACGCTTCGACCATCGCACGCACGGCGTGTTTCGGCGCGAGGTCGCCAGCATCGATCACAATTGCAGCTTCCGGCGCTTCGCCTTTCAGCACGGGCTCAAGCGCTGGACCGAGATTTTTCGATCCCAGTCTGATCCAAAGCGTTCGCTTGCCACCAAAGAGCGGAACCGTGAAAGCCTCGTCAGCTAAACGTTGCGGATCTGAAGCGAGATCATCACCTTCCATGCGTACGAGCTGAAAGGGATCCTCGGGATCATCGACCAAAGCGCGGGCGACGGCGCGCGACCGTTCAGAGACGGCACCTGAATCCGGGCCATAAACAAGGATCACCCGAAACGACGAATCCGGCTTCCGGACGAAGGCTTCGACTTCACCGGCGCGCGTCAGCTTCGCCATGGGTTAGGGCTGTGCTGTGAAATAAGCCGCCAAACGCGTGCGGATTTGATCCGCCAATTCTTCGGCGATGCGCTTTTCTGAATCGACGCCCGCGCGCAATCCGGCATAGCGCTGCGTCAGACGGTCATAAGAGGCCGATCCTGTTGCACGCCCATCGATGAGCACCGGACCGCCTTCATATTTCAACAATCTGAAATAAGCCTCGCCGCGCGTGGTCGCGACATCGGCGCGTCCTGTTTGCGTATCAATGATCGGTGTCACTACCGAACGCGTCACCGTCACTTCGAGACGATAACGCGGATTGCTGCTGGCATTGCCACCATGGAGCGCGAAACGCAGATCCTCAGCAAGATAATGGCCGAAGCGTTCGGGGATCGGCGCGATATCGATGGAAGCGAGTTGTTCGGCCACGGTCTTGTCACCGCTTGCTGCCGGTCCATACATCGGACGCATGCACGCTGCGAGCGGCAAGCTCAGCAATGTCACCAGAGCCGCGCGGCGGGACAGATCTTTCGCCTCAGACGACGACATTGACGATCCTTTGCGGAACAACGATGAATTTGCGCAAGGGCTTGCCTTCCATGGCGCGTTGCACCGCTTCGAGCGCCAGAACGGCTTGCTCTATCGTGGCCTGATCGGCGTTGCGGTCAACCACAATATCAGCGCGCTTTTTGCCGTTGACCTGCACTGGCAGGGTGATTGTGTCTTCAACAATCAGGCTGCGATCGGCCACAGGCCAGGCTTCTTCACCAACCAAAGTGGCGTGACCCAGAGCTGACCAGCATTCTTCGGCTAAATGCGGCATCATCGGCGCGAGGATCCGGATGAGAATAGCCCCGGCCTCGGCCAAAGCGGCCTTCATGTCGACGGCCAATTCACCCTTCTCGGAAGCGAGGGCGGCCTGCAACGCATTCGCCAATTCATAAATGTGGGCCACGCACCGGTTAAAGCGCAGACGCTCGACATCTTCTTCGGTGCGAACGAGCGCCTTGTGTGCGGCTTTGCGCACGGCGAGCGCCGCGTCCGAGTAGGTCCCGTCAAAACGTGTCTGACCGGCACGGTCAGCAATGTCGCCAATGAGACGCCAGACGCGTTGCACAAAGCGCGCGGCCCCTTGGACGCCTTCTTCTGTCCAGATCACATCGCGTTCGGGCGGGGAATCGGACAGCATGAACCAGCGCGCCGTGTCCGCTCCATAGGTGCCGATAATGTCGTCGGGATCGACCGTGTTGCGTTTCGATTTCGACATTTTCTCGATGGCGCCAATTTCGATCTCGATGCCATCGGTCAAACGTTTGGCGCGACGGTTCGCGCCTTCGCTCATGATTTCGATTTCAGCTGGTGCGACCCATGAACCATCTGGCGCACGATAGGTTTCGTGCACCACCATGCCTTGCGTGAAGAGCCCGGCAAAGGGTTCATCGAGACCGGCATGCCCAGTCCGCTTCATCGCGCGGGTGAACCAGCGCGAATAGAGAAGATGCAAAATCGCGTGTTCGATCCCGCCAATATATTGATCAACCGGCAGCCAATGATCGACAGCGTTACGCGTTGTCGGTTCGGTCTCGTTCCACGGATCGGTGAAGCGGGCGAAATACCAGGATGAATCAACAAACGTGTCCATCGTGTCGGTTTCGCGCCGGGCCTTCTTGCCGCATTGCGGGCAATCGACATGTTTCCACGTCGGATGACGATCAAGCGGATTGCCGGGCACGTCAAACGTGACGTCATCAGGCAATTTGACCGGCAGATCTTTCACCGGCACTGGAACGACGCCACAGCTTTCGCAATGGATCACCGGTATCGGGCAGCCCCAATAACGCTGGCGTGAAATGCCCCAATCGCGCAGGCGGAAATTCACTTTGCGGGTTGCGACCGGTCGGTTGCCGAGCGTCGCCTTTTCAAGACGGCGCGCCACTTCTTCGTAAGCTTCATCGGTGGTCATACCATCAAGGAAGCGTGAATTGATCATGCGGCCATCATCGACGAAAGCGGTGTCGGTGATAACAAAGGTCGCGGGATCCTGACCTTCCGGGCAAACCACCGGGGTATTGCCCAGCCCATACATATTCACGAAATCGAGGTCGCGCTGGTCATGCGCCGGGCAGCCGAAAATCGCGCCGGTGCCGTAATCCATCAGGATGAAGTTTGCGACATAGACCGGCAGCGTCCAGTTCGGATCAAACGGATGAACGGCGCGGATACCGGTGTCAAAGCCGCGCTTTTCGGCCTTTTCGATTTCTTCTTGCGCCGTGCCCATGCGTTTGCATTCGGCGATAAAATCGGCAAGGCCCGCATTGTTCTCAGCCGCCGCTTTCGCAAGCGGGTGGTCAGGGGCCAGCGCCAGAAATTTCGCGCCGAACAAAGTGTCCGGGCGCGTCGTGAAGATTTCGAGATCGCTCTCGCCCTTTGGCGTGGTCTTGGTGTCGAGCGCAAAGCGCACCATCAGACCTTCCGACCGGCCGATCCAATTCTTCTGCATCAGGCGGACCTTGTCCGGCCAACGCTCGAGTCCATCAAGCGAGTCGAGGAGATCTTGCGAATCGTCGGAGATCTTGAAGAACCATTGCGTCAATTCGCGCTGTTCGACGAGCGCGCCTGAACGCCAGCCGCGGCCATCGATCACCTGCTCATTGGCAAGCACGGTCTGGTCGACCGGATCCCAATTGACCTTTGCCGTCTTGCGATCGACGAGACCGGCTTTCAGGAAATCGAGAAACATCCGCTGCTGATGGCGATAATAGGATGGATCGCAGGTCGCGATCTCGCGGTCCCAATCGAGTGACAAGCCCATGGATTTGAGCTGGCCGCGCATGGTCGCGATATTGGCGTAAGTCCATTCGGCGGGATGCACCTTGTTGGCCATAGCGGCGTTTTCGGC
>VERN01000139.1 GCA_018882635.1 Beijerinckiaceae bacterium
AAATAAAAGCGCCCAGATCAGCGAATTGACTGAACGGGACGACACGAAGATGAATTGCGCAATCCAGCGCAAAATGGGGTTGGGAGTGAAATTGCTCGCCGCCATGAAAGAGAGCGGCACTGCAAGTATAATCGCCAAAATGGTCCCCAAGGACGCGATGTGGAATGTTTCCACGAGGGTCGACCAAACGAGCGGCCAGAATTTCCAATCAAACGGCCACATGCGCTTGAACAAATCTGCCGTTTGCTCTGGCGCGTCATAGAGAAATTCAGGGATGATTTCGACCGTCTGCAAAGACCAGATGATTGCCACGGCGCTCAGGATATAAACAATCGATCGGCCGATACGTTCGGCTGGCGTGAAGCGCGTCCAAATGCGCGGATTATTTCCGGTTTCCATCATTGGAAAATTCTCCGGATTCGCGCCGAAACAAATTCCGCGATCATGATGAGGCCGATGATGATCAGAAGGATCGTCAACACAACGTCATAGTCAAACCGCTGATAGGCCGTGAACAAGGGCGCGCCGATACCGCCGCCGCCGACAATACCGACCATGGTAGAATTCCGGAGATTGGAATCGAATTGATAGACGGTGAGACCCACAAAGCGGGCCATGACTTGTGGAAATACGCCAAAGATGAGAACGGCGAAAAAGGATGCGCCAGTCGCGCGGACCGCTTCGACCTGTTTGGCGCTGATTTCTTCGACCACTTCAGCAAAAAGTTTCGAGACGAAGCCAATGGTCGAGACGATGAGTGCAAGAATGCCTGCGAGGGCACCAAAGCCAACCGCCTTTACGAACAGGATGGCAACGATCACCGGATGGAAAGAGCGCAGCACTGCGATGATCGCGCGCGCCGACCATGACACCCAAGGCGGCGACAAATTGCGCGCGGCTGCCAGCCCCATCGGTAAAGATAAAAAGACACCAGCAAAGGTCGCTAAAATAGCAATCTGGATACTCTCGATCATCCCGTCCTTGATAAGGGCGAGCTTGTCAGGCTGCAGATTGGGCGGGAACATGCGATCGAACAGGCGCGCAGCATTGGCCATGCCGCGTGCGATGCGTGCGCCATCAATATCAAGCGTGCTGATCGCGTAAACCGTATAAATCGCCAAGCCGATCCAAACGAAACGCTTCGTCCAATCGGCCGGGAAAGCGGTGCGTGCGAGCGACGATGCGCTCATTGCCAATCCTCGCCACCATAGATTTCGGCGAGGTGATGGGCGCCAAGCCCTTCAGGCGGCCCATCATAAACCACCATGCCGCCCGTCATGCCGATCACGCGCTGGGCGAAGCGCTTGGCGAGTTCGACGTTGTGGATGTTGACGACGATCGGAATGCCGCGGCGCTCCGACAATTCGGCCATCAATTCCATGATCTCGACTGACGTTTTGGGATCGAGCGAAGATGTCGGCTCATCCGCCAGCACAAGGCCAGGATCCTGCATGATCGCGCGGGCTATCCCGACACGCTGGCGCTGACCGCCAGACAATTTATCCGCGCGGCGCGTAGCAAAATCAGCACCTAGCCCCACTGCATCGAGCAATTCGAAGGCGCGGGTAATGTCGGCATCGGGAAATTTGCGCAGAAAAGCGCGCCAAACAGGAATATAGCCAAGCCGGCCGGAGAGGATGTTTTCCATCACCGAGAGACGTTCGACGAGGTTATATTCTTGAAACACCATGCCAATGCGACGGCGGATATGACGCAATCCGCTGCCCTGCACCTTGGCAATGTCCTGACCTTCAAACCAGATTTCACCGGATGTGGGATCAACCAACCGGTTGATGCAGCGGATCAAGGTCGATTTACCGGTGCCTGAAGGGCCGATAATCGCCGTTACACCTTCGCCGCCAATATCGAGATTGATATCTTTCAGCACCGGCACGCCGGCGCGATATTCCTTACGCAAATGGCGAATGCCCAGCACCGAAGCGGCGGCAAGCGTTTGCGAAGCGGGCATCGTCATTCCAAAGAACCTGTCAGAACGTTAGGGCTTAGCGGGCGCGGCGGGTTGCGCTGCTTTGGCGGCTGCTTCGGCGGCTTTCTTGGCTTCAGCTTCCGCTTCGCGCTTGGTCTGCGCGTCGTATGCCGCCTTATTGTAAGGAGTGCCCGATTTTTCGGCCACTTCGCGGATGGGCCGCCACGTTTCCTTATAGGTCATGGGCAGGAAACGATCTTCGCCCTTATATTCATTCTTCAGCGCATCGTTCCATTTGTAATCATAGAAGCATTGCGCAATTTTCTTGGCTAGTTCTGGCTTGAGATCATGGGGGAGCGACCATGAGGAGGTAGGGAATGTTTCACTCTCCCAGATCACGCGGAACTGATCTCCCTTGACCGCGCCACGCGCGACCATGCGGTCATAAACATCAGATGCAACGGGTGCCATATCGTAATCGCCAGACGCCACGCCGAGCACGGATTTATCATGCCCGCCTGACATCAGCACTTTGTAATCATCGTCAGGCTTCAAACCCTGTTCTGGGAAAAAGACCCGTGGCGCCAGATTACCTGAATTGGACGAAGGTGCCGTGTGCGCGACTTTCTTCCCCTTGAGATCAGTCAATTTCTGATAGGGGCTGTCGGCTTTCACA
The DNA here is from genome assembly GCA_018882635.1 of Beijerinckiaceae bacterium. Taxonomy (GTDB): domain Bacteria; phylum Pseudomonadota; class Alphaproteobacteria; order Rhizobiales; family Beijerinckiaceae; genus TNE-4. Next base: position 2,604 of record VERN01000139.1, read on the forward strand.
AGAGCGATCAGCTTATATCCTGACACGCCCTTCTCAGACCCGATCACGGCAAAGGGAACGGCTCCAGCGAGGTTGACACCGAAACCCACAACGCCCGTCGCAAAACCCGAAATATGGAGACGGCCCGAGCGCATGGCCTCGATTTGCGCGGCATTGTTTTGTACCGGGAAGAAGACGATTTTCTTGCCCGTACACGGACCCAAATAATCCATGAAGGGCTGCCAGACGATTTGATAGACGGCCGGGTTTTCAACCGGCGAATAGGCGAAAACGAGCGCCGACGGATCTTTCAACTTGGACGGATCCGTCGGCGTATCAGCGACAAGATCATTGTTCGCGTCGCAATATTGCGTATCGAGCTGACCGCGATTGGGGCAATTGTCTTGCGCGTGCGCAAGACCTGCAGTCGTCACCAGCGTGAGGGCAATGAGGGAGGCGCGAACCATGATTCACCTTTGTTAGATTAGGGCTTGGCCGGTGTTGCAGGCGTAGCAGGCGCTGCAGCTGGCGCAGGGGCGGCCGCAGGCTGGCTCTGCTGCTTCTTCGCGAGCGCCTCAGCTTCACGCTTGGCTTCGGCATCATAGGCGGCCTTATTGTAAGGCGTACCAGATTTCTCGGCCACTTCGCGCACAACGGCCCAATCCACTTTGTACGTGATGGGCAGGAAGCGATCGTCGCCATTAAATTCCTTCTGCATCGCCGGCGGGAAACGGAAGTCAAAGAAACATTGCTGCAATTTCGCTGCAAGCTCTGGCTTCAAATCATGCGCATAGGCGAAGGACGACGTCGGGAATACTGGGCTTTTATAGATGATGCGGAAATCATCCGCCTTGGTCGTGCCACGCGTGATCATCCGATCATAAACGTCAGACGCCACCGCACCCATATCATAGTCGCCCGAGACAACACCGAGAATGGATTTGTCATGGCCGCCCGACATGAGCGGCTTGTAATCCTTATCTGGCGTGAGGCCCTGTTCTGGGAACAGGACGCGCGGCGCGAGATTGCCCGAATTGGATGAAGGTGATGTGTGCGCGACCTTCTTGTCTTTCAGATCCGCCAGCTTTTGATAGGGGCTGGATGATTTGACGATCGCGAGCAGATTGTAACCGCGCACTTCATTGCCAAGCCCTTTGGCCGCAAAGGGAACGGCACCGGCCATATTCACGGCAAAGCCCGTTGGCCCCGTCGAGAACCCTGCAAAATGCAGCCGGCCCGAGCGCATCGCTTCGATTTCAGCCGCATTCGATTGCACCGGATAATAGACAATCTTCTTGCCTACGCATTTTTCAAGATGGTCGGTGAAAGGCTTGAAGACATTGGCGTAGACAGCGGGATCTTCAACGGGCGTGTAGGCCCAGACGAGCGCTGACGGGTCACGCCATTTCTTGGGGTCCGTTGGCGCATCGGCAACGAGGTCACCATTGGCATCGCAATAGGCCGTGTCGAGCTGGCCACGATTGGGGCAATTGTCCTGTGCTAGCGCGGGTGTCACACCGACAAAACCCGCTCCCAGAAGCATGGCTGCAAATCCATATTTCGTCATGAAGGCCTTGGCCATCTTACTCTCTCCCTTGACGCGTCTGGCGGCTTTGGCCGCTCTCGCCCTTACGTTAGTGGGAAACGGGCGACGGGGTAAAGCGCCGCCCGTCCCTATCAATTAGCTGCCGCAACCATGGCCTGCCAGCGGGCCAGAAAATCGGCCCGTTTGGCGGCGGCCTCATCTTCATTGGTGGCAAAGACCTTGATCTTCGCCAGGTCCGGCAGATCAACATATTTGCTGACATCAATATCGGTGCGGCTCGGACGCCGATAGGCACCTTCAAGAAGTGCAATCTGGCACTCTTTCGAGATCAGCAATTCGCAGACATTTTTCGCGATAGCGCCTGCCGGGGCATTCTTGATCAATGTCAGATATTCGGCCGTCGTGAATGTCCCATCTTCCGGATAAAGGAGGCTGATCTCCTTCTGCCCGCCCGCGACATAAGCGTAGGCGTTGGATTCGAAGGTGAGGCCCACGGCATATTCACCCTGACCGACGCTGCGCAGAACGGCAGCCGCCGCACTACTAACTTTGGTGTTCTGTGCGAGCTTCTTCAGCGCGTCGGTGCCAAGCATCTTCTCAACGCCCCAAAGGATCGTATAGGCGGTCGAGCTATTCGCCGGGTCGGCAATGATGATCTTGCCCTTCAAACGTGGATCGAGCAGGTCGGTCCATGTCTTCGGCATGGGTGCGCCGCCCAGCTGGTTTTTATTGATCATTGCAACGACGACATGAATGTTGGCCGCCGTCCATAAATTATCAGGATCGCGGAGCGCCGGCAGGATGGCGTTCAAATCTGGGGCCTTCCATGGCTCGAAGAGCTGCTTGAAGGCACCAAGCGTGTTCGCACTCGAACTCCAGAACACATCGCCTTGAGGCTTTGCTGCTTCGGCTTCCAGACGACGTAGCAACTGGCCGCTCCCGCCGGTGATGGTGCTGATTTTGATATTGGGCAAAAGCTTGCGTGCCGTATCTTGCACGGCTGTCACCGCTTGCTCCGAATTGGAGGTGTAAATGACGGCGTTGCCGGATGGGCTCTGCGCAAAGGCGGGTAAGGCAAAGCTCGACGCCATGCCAGCCAAAACGCTGCGGCGGGTGGGACGGATCAACATGAGGCAACTCCCCTTCAGGCCGTCTGGTTTACGAAAACGCGACCCGACGGCGAGGTCCGCTTTCCTTTAGGCTCTATTCAACTCCGTGAGGCGAACAAATCAACCTTGCCGATGCGTGTCGCCACGATGATAGGAATGATGATGATCGCGATGAGGATCAACCCGTAGGCGGACGCCTGTGCCATCAGCCCGCTATCGATGAGCCGGAAGATCTTGATCGGCAGCGTCTCACGCCCGCCCGAATAGACGATGATGGAGGCGCTCAATTCGGCCACGGTCGTCGTCCAGGTAAGGACAGTTGCAGCCAGAATGGCGGGGATCATCAAAGGCAGAACGACATTCAAGAAAGATCTGATCGGCGGCACACCAAGGCTGATGGATGCCTCCTCAATCGAGTCAGGAATGTTGTAGAGCGTCGAGGATGCGTTGCGGACGCCAAAAGGAAGCCGTCTGACGATATAGGCCAAGACGATGATTGCGCCCGTCCCTGTCAGCGCCAGAAAACCGCTGTTGAAGGACATGACAAGGCCAATCCCAATCACCGTTCCTGACAGCGCCAATGGTAGCATGGCCAGTGAATCGAGAAGCGGTGTCAACATCGTCCTTTTTTTGACGATGAGGACGCTGAGCAAGGTTGCAAAGATGATGCCGAGGACGGTTGCCAGTGCCGCATAAATTAATGTGTTGATGATCGGATCAGGCGCATTGATCAGCACGCGCTCCAGATTGGCGAAGCTCCACTCACCCCAGCGCATCACTGGGCCACGGGCGCGGGTAAAAGCGCCCACCACCAATGTCGCTAAAGGCATCAGCGAAATAATGGTTAGCAAGCCTGCGAGCGCACCGATCGCAAAGCCAACAAGGCCGCGCAAACGGATAGGCCGTGCGCCGCGCCCTTGTATCGTTTCGTAGCGGCCGCGCGCCAGCACCACACGCTGCACAAATAAGACAATCATGACGATCGCCACAGAAATGGTTGCCAGCGTGCTCTGCATCACCGGATCAGATCCTGATTCCGCGACGGCCGCTTGATAGGTCAGGACTGACAGGAGCGGGATCTTGTGGCTCAAGATCATAGCAACGGCGAAGTTACCGACGACGAGCGTGAAAACGAGAAGGGCACTCGCCAGAACTGATGGCAGGATGACAGGCAATAAGACACGCAGCCGCGACTGGAACGGCGATGTGCCAAGACTTTGCGCCGCCTCTTCCAATTGCACATCAGCACCCCGAATAGCCGCGAGCGTGCCGATGTAAATATAAGTGTAATAGGTGAAACTCATCACCGTAAACAGGCCAAACCAGCCATAGAAGCTTGGCAATTCAAAGCCGAAACTCGCAGCCCATTTGGTGAAAATGCCATTGTTACCAAACAACATCAGCCATGTTTGTGCGGCAATCACTTCCGGAATGATTAGGGTAATCAAAGGCAGCAGCGCAATGATCGACTGGCCCGGAAATTCGTAGCGCGCAGCGAAATAAGCTAACGGAACTCCGAGCACGAGCGACAGCACGGTGACGCCGCTTCCAAGTAGCAGCGTGTTGCCAATGGCTGCAGCATATTTTGGATCTGAGGTGAGCGTTTGCCAGCCCGACGTTGCGCCCCGACCAAAGCTTCCCAAAATAACGTTCAAAAGCGGATAGGCTAGAAAGACCGCAACAATGACCAAAGCGGCCGCTGCCAGCCAGAACCATGGCGAGCTGATGCGCTGCTCATTCATGCTTCAATCATCCGCGCGCATATGGCTGGTATGTGGATTGAACAATTTGCGCCGATCGGCCATTCGGTCTCATCGCCATGGCGATGTACAAGTAATTGGAAATCGCCCTCAAGCGCGACGCGATAAGCCGTCTTATCGCCGAGGAAGCTACGCGCCACGATTTTACCTTTGAAGACATTGGTGCTTGTAGGCTCAGCCCCGATCACAATGTCTTCTGGGCGTATGGCAATGACAGCAGGGCCCTGCAAAACGGGCATTGCCGCGAGAGCGAGAGAGCCAAACGGAAATACGACCGCCGCGCCTGTTGCGTGATCCGGAACAGGCAATAAATTGGCACCGCCGACGAAATCCGCGACATAGCCCGAAGCAGGGTGACGGTATATCTCTTGCGGCGTGCCGACTTGTCTCAAACGACCGCGATCCATCACGCCGATCTGATCGGACAGGGCTAAGGCTTCTTCCTGATCATGCGTCACGAAAACTGTTGTAATTCCAGATTCCTGTTGCAGCGTGCGAATGGTTTCACGGATCTGCACGCGTAATTTCGCATCAAGATTCGAGAGTGGCTCGTCCATGAGCAAGACTTGCGGCTTGATGACCAGCGCACGCGCCAAGGCAACACGCTGTCGTTGCCCACCCGATAG
>VERN01000140.1 GCA_018882635.1 Beijerinckiaceae bacterium
CGTCGGTGACACGCTACAAAATGCCTATGCGCACCATATTCAGCGCCTCATGGTGATTGGTAATTTTTCATTGTTGGCCGGACTTGACCCTAAGGCTGTGCAGGAATGGTTCTTGGCGGTTTATGCCGATGCCTTTGAATGGGTTGAATTACCAAATGTCTCCGGCATGGCGCTTTTCGCCGATGGTGGCGTGATGGCTTCAAAGCCCTATGCCGCATCCGGCGCTTATATTGATCGGATGAGTAATTATTGCACTGGCTGTCATTATTCTCCCAAAGAGCGGACAGGAGAGGGTGCTTGCCCGTTCAATTATCTCTATTGGGATTTTCTAGACCGCAATGAAAAATTATTGGCGCGCAATCCGCGTATGGGAATGCCTTACAAGAATTGGCGCGGCATGGATGAAGGCAAGCGAAGCGCCATTCGTGCGGATGCAAAGCGGTTTTTGAAAGCATTGAACCATTAAGTAATGGTTCGGCTTTTCATTCATTGCGCGTTGGTTTCTTCTCAGCAGCGGTTTGATCAGCACTCGTTATGTGCTGCTGCTAAAATGTGTTGGGGAACACATATGTTCTCCCTCTTCTGTCTTATTGATTTTGTAACGCTCTGGGGTGGACCATAGGCGTGTCGCGGTCTCGTGTGATGGAGGTTTTATGCCGTCGCGTGATTTCCTCAAGCAGCTCGCCGGATACGGTCTTGCGACTGCGAATATTCTTTACCGCCTGCCGGATCATCCGGCGCTACTGCAAACCTATGTCTGGCAAGATTACGATGTTGCGCCGGATTTCCCGGTCCTCAAGGATTTTCTCGCCTTTTGGCGGCGGTCGCTTGATGGGGCGCTTTACCGGGTCGAGGTGGCGCATCAGGGGTTGATCCGACCGGCTGAATTGCGGATTGCTCGCTCGGAATTCGTCATCAACTGACCAGCCGGGACGATTTAGCGCGGGGTGAGCGCGGTTTTCAGGCGCTCTGCCCCTTGGCCGCCGTCATTGGGCGGGATAAGGAAAGGGCTTCCACTCCTTCCGGCCCATAATGCTGCAAAGTCACCATCGCACATCCGACACGCTTCCGGCGCTTGCCTTGGCGGGGGATGGCCCTCAGATCTCGGTCCGGTCAATCATCAAGACCCTGGGCGAGCGGGGCTTTGCGCTTTTGGTGGTGGGTCTTGGGCTTCCCAATTGCCTGCCGATGCCGCCGCCGATCCCGCTTTTGTGCGGGCTCTTGCTGATCTTTGTGGCGTTGCAAATGGTGTTGGGTTGGTCGAGCCCTTGGCTGCCCCGGTTTGTGCTCGACAAGACCGTGTCTCGCCACACTGTGGACAGCTTCATTGAGCGCGCTTTGCCATGGGTGCAGAAGCTCGAACGCTTTGCCAAGCCGCGGCTCGGTCTGCTCGATAGCCGTATTGCCTTCCGCGTCATCGGCTCAGTTCTGATGGTGTTCTCGGTGGCACTCGTCTTTGCAGCCCCCTTCATCGGGCAGGTGCCGCTCGGGTTCGCGGTCGTGCTGATCGGGCTTGGCCTTGTCGAACGGGATGGCCTGCTGGTTCTGGTCGGTGTGGCAGCCGGGATTGTTGGGTCTGCCCTCTCACTCGGTTTTGTCATAGCGCTGGCGACGGGCGCTGCCGCCATCTTTTAGGCCTCAGCGCGGCCCATAAGGCGGCAGAGGGATGGACGAATGGGCGGCCCGCAAAGCGGCTGACCAGCGCTCGCGCAGATCATGGAAATAAGGTTCGCCCGCCTCGATCCTGTGCACGATTGAGGCTTTCTGCGTGTCGCGCGGAATGGTCACAATATCGATCGGCAACCCAACGCCGAGATTGGACCGGATTGTTGAATCCATCGAGATTAAAGCAAGCTTGAGCGCGACGGGGAGCGTGGTTTCAAAATTCACGGCGCGGTCGAGGATGGGCTTGCCATATTTGTGCTCGCCGATTTGCAGATAGGGCGTTTCGATGCCGCATTCGATAAAATTACCTGCGGCATAGAGCATGAAAAGCCGTGCGGGGCCGCCTTTGATCTGCCCACCAAGCAGGATTGATACGTCGAACTTCAGACCTGACTCTTCGAGATCCTTGCCATCGGTGCGATGCACTTCGCGAATGGCGCGACCAAGCAATTGAGCGGCGCGAAACATCGTCGGCACAGTTTTAATCGTTTCCACGGCTTCGCCGTGCTCACTCGGCAAGCCTTCGGCAATCAGGCTCAAAACCGATTGTGAAATTGATAAATTGCCAGCTGTTGCGATGGCGAGCGAGCGTTCACCCGGCACTTCAATCTGCGTCAATTTGCGAAAGGTTGAAATGTTGTCGAGGCCCGCATTGGTGCGGGTGTCGGCAATCATTACAAGGCCTTCCCGCACAAGGAGGCCGGCACAATAGGTCATGATGTCTCGTCCTGGCGTTTCGTCAGTTTCGGCCTAGCGTTTGGTGCAAGGCCCGTTTGCGCCGGTTTCGGCCGTCACGTCAAGTAATGGTCAGTGATGGCCTTGCCGAGCTTGTTATTGTCACTAATGAATTGGGTGATGAATTCGTGAAGCCCCTGCTGGAAGACGTCCTCAATCACGGTCGTATCGAGGGCGTTGAGCGTATTGCGCGCGATCCGGTGCGGTTGTCCCACCTTGCCATAGGCTTCGCCAAGCATATCAAGAAAGCGCACGATCGTGTCGTAGGAGCTGATCAATGATCGCGGCATTTGCCGGTTGAGGATCAAGAGATCGGCGACAAGCCATGGCTTCACGCTTTGGCGATAGACCCAATGATACGACGTCAGTGCAGAGACGCCGCGCAGGATCGTGGCCCATTGGAAATAGTCGAGTGAGCCGCCGACATCTTCCGTCTCCGGCAGAAGCACGTGGTATTTAACGTCCAGAATGCGGGCTGTGTTGTCAGCGCGTTCGATACATGCGCCGAGCCGCGTGAACCAATAGGCGTCATTGCGCAGCATCGTGCGATAGGCAGATCCATCGAATGTGAGCGATACATTCTTCACCCAATCGAGGAAGCGCATCAATTCTTCGCGGCCAAGCGCTGAGGGCTCAACCTTGCGCAATTCAAGCCATGCGCCATTGAGCGTTTCCCACATTTCGCCCGTGATCGCAGTACGAACGGCGCGGGCGTTGCGGCGCGCAATATCAAGGCAATTGCGAATAGAGGAGGGGTTGTCCGGATGAGAGACAAGATAATCGGTGACCGTTTTCTCGTTTACATCCTGATAGATTCGGAAAAAGCCATCAGCCGCTCCCGCAGTGAGAAGGGCGCTTTCCCATTCGCTGCCCGTCCCGCCATAGGCGGCGGGAAGTGTTGCGATACGCGCCGTCGCGTCGATGGTGCGGGCCAAAAACTCGGCGCGCTCAACATAGCGCGCCACCCAATAGAGATTGTCGGCGGTCCGGCTAAGCATCGAGCACCCATGTATCTTTCGTGCCGCCACCTTGGCTCGAATTGACGACAAGCGATCCGTCTTTCAACGCGACGCGCGTCAGCCCACCCGGCACAATGCGCACGCGGTCAGATCCCGACAACACAAAGGGGCGCAAATCGACATGGCGTGGTGCGACGCCGGAGGCCACAAAAGTCGGACAGGTTGAGAGCGCGAGCGTGGGCTGCGCAATGAAACCATCGGGATCATGTTTCAGGCGTTTGCGAAAATCGTCAATCTGCCGCGCTGTTGCATGCGGACCAACCAACATGCCATAGCCGCCCGAACCATTGACTTCTTTCACGACCAGCTCGTTCAGATTGTCGAGCACATAAGCGAGCGAGTCTTTTTCGCGGCACCGATAGGTCGGCACATTTTTGAGAATGGCATCTTGTCCGGTGAAAAAGCGGATGATCTCCGGCATATAAGAATAGACAGCTTTATCGTCAGCAACGCCTGTGCCGACGGCGTTGGCGAGCGTCACATTACCGGCCTTATAGGCTTCGAAAAGACCGGCAACGCCCAAAACGGAATCAGGATTAAAAGCGAGCGGATCAAGATATTCATCGTCGATGCGCCGATAGATAACATCAACGCGCTGCGGCCCTTCTGTGGTGCGCATGTAAACAATTGCGTCGTCCACAAACAGATCGGAGCCTTCGACGAGTTCAATGCCAAGCTTGTCGGCGAGGAAGGAGTGTTCATAGAAGGCGGAGTTGTATTGACCGGGGGTGAGTAAGACGCAGGTCGGTTCATCCATCGCGAAACGGGGTGCGACAGAGCGCAATGTCTGCAAAAGGCGGTCGGGGTAATTGTCGACAGGAGCAATGCGATGATCGCGGAACAATTCTGGAAATAACCGCATCATCACTTCGCGATTTTCCAGCATATAGGAGACGCCGGAGGGGGTGCGGGCATTGTCTTCCAAAACGTAGAACGTGTCGGCATCGACGCGCACAATGTCGATCCCAGCAATCTGCACATAAATGTCATGCGGCGGGCGGAAGCCGACCATCTCGGGACGGAAGCCCGGATTATTGTCAACCAAATCGGCTGGGATGATCCCGGCCCTGATGCATTCGCGCGGACCGTAAATGTCTTTCAAAAAGGCATTGAGCGCATTGACGCGCTGGACGAGGCCTTCTTCGAGCTTCGACCATTCGGGCTTGGTCAGCACGCGCGGGATGATGTCGAAGGGGATCAGACGTTCGGTCGATTGCTCATCGCCATAGACGGCGAAGGTGATCCCAATGCGCCGGAAGAAGAGTTCGGCTTGGCTCCGCCGGAGACTCATCAGATCGGGTGGGGCCTTGTCGAGCCAGTCCTTCAGGCGGAGATAGGCATCGCGCGTGATGTTGCCGACACCGTTCATCTCATCAAAAGCGACCATGGATGTTCCCCCTTGAGAGACATTGGCGCAAGACACGTGCCAGTGAAAGCAAGAGGTCCGGGCTTGTCTCTGCCCTAATAAGAGGCGCCAAGCGGTCGGGGATGGCTAAATACTGTGCGTTTGTGCTTCGCGTTACGGGTCAGCACGACGATGCCGACCAGAGCGATGGTCGCACCTGCGATGATATCGATCAAGTAATGACCACCATGCGTTGGTGTCGCAGCGATCATCAGGGCGTTGAGCGGAAACAGGACCAAGGCCGCCAAAGGGATAGCGCGGACGCTCCAAGCGAACAGAATGGCCGCGGTGGTGTGAAAGCTCGGAAATGTGACGAGGCCGTCCAGATTGTGGATCTCAATCTGTGTCATCTGGCCGCTGCGCAGGGCGTCATAGACCGGCAGGAAGGCGCAGGCCGCTCTTGTCATCATCTCGGGATCAGATCCGGTATGCCATCCGGACGTGCGGCACATGGCATGGGCCGGGAGCAATCCGCCGATTGTGACCGAGAAGAACAGCGTCACGACATAGACTTTGAGAAAATCGCTCAGGTCTTGTTCGCGTCCCTTGGCTGACAAGAGCATCGTGACGAGGATGAGCTGGGGCAAAAAGGAGCCGTAGGCGAACCTGAGGATTTCATCGAAGATCGGTCTGTCGGCGATCCAAGCGTGAAGATCGTTCCAGTTGAAACCGAGCCGACGATCAATCGCGTAAAGCATGATATCGACTTCGGGAAGCGCGAAGGTCAGCAGAACGAAATGGATGCCGAGGGCGCTCCAGCCTGCGACAAGAAGAACGCCCGTGCCGAACATGAAGCGAGCGAGCTGCTGTTTCTGGCGGTGTATTAGAAGCCCTTTGGTCATGACCCAATAGGCAATCAACGCTGGAATAAGCAGTGCGAGAGCAGGCGACAGGCGCAACGCTGTCCCAGCCCATCCGAAGGCCAGCACGGCGATCAGGAACAGAAAAATCTGACGACGAAATTCAGAAACAAAAAGCATGGCATCACGCAACGCAGGGTTTGAAAATGCTTAACCTAGTGAAAACCGGTTACCACCCCGTATAGAGCGGGCTTAAATCAGCGCCATCCCCTTCATTGAAGCGTGGCCATTGCGGCCGACGATGATGTGATCATGCACCAGAATGCCAAGGGGTTTGGCGATGGCCACCAATTCACGGGTCATCCGGATGTCGGCTTCTGATGGGGTGGGATCACCGCTGGGATGGTTATGGACTAAGATCACAGCGGTTGCAGACAGTTCAAGTGCGCGCTTGACCACTTCGCGTGGATAGACGGGTGTGTGGTCGACGGTTCCGGTCTGCTGCACTTCGTCAGCGAGGAGGCCGTTGCGCTTGTCGAGAAATAGGATGCGCACCATTTCGCGATCGGCAAAGGCCATGGCGGCACGGCAATAATCAATCACCGCTGACCATGAGCCGAGGATTTTGCGCGGTGCGATCGCTCCTTTTGCGAGCGTGCGGCCAGCCGCTTCGATGATGCGGAAATCTGTGATGGTGGCATCACCTATTCCGTTGATTTCGGCGAGGCGTGGGGCGGGTGCCGTCAACACCTCCGCGATTGAGCCAAAGCGCGCTAATAATTGTTTAGCGAGCCCTTTGACGTCGCGTTGTGGGATGGAGCGAAACAGCAAAAGCTCCAGCAATTCATATTCCGCCAAGCTTTCGACGCCGCCTTTGCGAAAACGCGCACGCAACCGTTCGCGATGGCCGCGGCGGTGATCGTCAGTGTCGGTCTGAGGTGTTTGCGCGTCGGTCACGCGCCCTCCGGTTAGGCGTAGGGTGGTTGATGAAAACCCCGAGGTGAGAGCGTGAAGATCTCAACCCCTGTATCTGTTACGCCTACCGTATGCTCGAACTGTGCGGACAAGGACCTGTCACGCGTGACGGCCGTCCAGCCGTCTGACAATAATTTCACGTGCGGCCGACCGAGATTAATCATCGGCTCGATCGTGAACAACATTCCGGGCTTCAGCGGCACGCCTTCGCCCGGGCGGCCATAATGCAGGATGTTGGGCTCGTCATGGAAGAGGCGGCCAAGACCATGGCCACAGAAATCGCGCACCACCGAGCAGCGCTCAGCTTCCGCAAAAGTTTGGATAGCATAGCCGATGTCACCGGTGGTTGCGCCGGGCTTCACCGCGGCGATGCCACGCATCAGGCATTCATATGTCACTTCGACAAGGCGGGCCGCACGGCGCGGCACTTCGCCGACGAGATACATGCGGCTTGAATCGCCGTGCCAGCCTTCAAAGATCAGCGTGACATCGATGTTGACGATATCACCTTCGCGCAAGGGCTTGTCGTTCGGGATACCGTGGCACACGACATGATTGATCGAGGTGCATGAACCTTTGCGGTAGCCGCGATACATCAAGGGTGCCGGGTAGGCGTGGTTGTCCATCGCGAATTCAAACAGGAAATCGTCGATGGCCTCCGTCGTCACGCCCGGTTGGACCATGGGTGCAACGAGGTCGAGCGCCTCAGCCGTCAGCCGCCCGGCCTTCCGCATGCCTTCAAAGGCATCGGAGCCGAACAGTTTGATCTCGCCTGTCTTACGGCGCGGCGAGAGCGTTTCGTCGACAAAGGTCATGGCTTTTGGGTCATGGCGGTTGGATTGTGGCAATCGGTGTTGCCCGAAGGTGAGGGCAACGACCTCTTTGACATGACGGAAGACGAGGGCTGTTGCAAGGCCTGATAAGTGGTTGCCCGGCGCTTTCCGAGGGGGCGTGAGCATCGTATAGAGGCGCTCCCGCCTCAGCGGCGCTTTCCAACGACCCTTTCAGGAC
>VERN01000141.1 GCA_018882635.1 Beijerinckiaceae bacterium
CCGCTAGACGTCGAGGCTCGAGCACCAAAATGCGTCCCTCCCGCACAATCGGGAGATCGAGAAGTGCAAGCGGCACACGGGTGGTTTTCCCTGCCCCGGGAGGTGCGACGAGAACAGCCCGGTTATGGGCTGTCAAAGTCTCCAGAATTTCGCCCAGAACCGCATCGATGGGCAGGGACGTGTCGAACCGCATCATGGCCGAGCAATGGCTGAAGCCGATGGGTCCGGCAAGGGGAGGTTCCATCTCGGCCTCGCCCGAGTTTGCAAAAATACAAGCTCTGCCTTTGCTATACTGCAATAATCCCTTTTCAAGCGCGGGGCGCACCCCTAAATTAGCCGCGTGAGCAAGACACCGCGCCCCAACATCATTTCCCTGGCCGAGGCCCGTGCCGCCCGTGAGGCGGAACGCGAAGCCGCGTCGCAAACGACAGAGGATGAGGGCGAGAATGATGCGCTGGATGCAATGGCAGCAGAGCTCATCGCCTTGCTTGATACGGGCAGCCTCGGCGATCCCGATACCGCGGCTGCGATCCTGATCACCGCCGCGCTCGACACCTTGGCGGAAGCCTATGGCGAGGAAGAGGGTGCGGCGACAGCCTACACCCTGCTTGATGAGTGCATTAACGAGCGAGACTCGTAAGGGCAGCTTTAGCGTACAGCGCTCTTATCGAGCGGGAACAATCCGCCCTCCGGCGCCCGTACAGGCGTTGCGGCCGGGAGCGTTTCTGGCGCTTCGCCGAACTCCATCGCTTCGATCCGGTCGCCGCGTTTCACAACCTTATCGGCTGAGACCATGATCTGCTGCACATCATCATTGGCCTGCCGGAAATGGGTGTCGAGCTTCACCACACGATCGCGCAGGCGCCCGACATCCTCCAGCAATTTGCGCACCTCATCCTGAATGAGATGCGCCGCTTCGCGCATTTTGGAATCGCGCACAATCCCTTGCATCACTTGAATGGCCATGGAGAGCAGCGAGGGTGACACCACAAGAACACGCGCTTTATGGGCCTTCTGCACGATATCGTCGAAATGTTCCATCAGATCGGCATAGATCGATTCTGATGGCACAAAAATAATCGCAATATCCTGTGTTTCACCGGGGATAAGATATTTGCCCGACACATCTTTGATATGCGTTTGCATATCATTGCGTACGCGCGCTGTAGCCGCTTTGCGTTCCTCATCGCTGCGCGCCTCGCGAAAGGCTGAAAATCCTTCCAGCGGAAACTTCGCGTCGATCACAAGTGGCCGCTTGTCACCGGGGAGATGGATAATGCAATCAGGGCGTCCCCCCTTGCTTAAAGTGGCCTGAAACTCATACGCACCATGCGGCAATCCATCTTTGACAATCGCTTCCATCCGGCCTTGGCCAAACGCGCCACGCGCCTGCTTGTTCGCGAGAATATCCTTGAGCGTCAGCACTTCGCTTGTCAGCGTGTTGAGGTTTTTCTGCGCTTGATCGATCAAGGCCAGACGCTCATTCAGCTGCGATAGATTTTTCAGCGTCGTCGTCGCGTTTTCCTTCAAGCCATCGCCAAGCCGTGCATTGAGGCTATCAATCCGCTCGGCCAAAAGCCGCGCGAGATTGGTTTGTCGGCTCTCAAAAGTCTCCCCGATCTGAGAGACACGCCCACCGATCTGCGCCTGCGCCTGCAAAAGCATGGCGACCTTGTCGTCGAGTTCGCGTTGGCGTTCCGCTGCGGCCGCAGTCTCCGCGGCTAGATCGCGCCGCGCACCAGCCCCCCGCATCAAGGTAAGGATGAGCAGGAGCGAAAGAAGGCCAAAGCCGAGAGCAATGGTCTCAGCCGCTGTCAGCTGGCCCGCCATCAGCCGGTCGAAAAAGACGGAAAAGACGTTCTGTGCCATGGCCGAAGCCTAGCCGATTCCATTGGCTGGAACAAATACCGAACGCGTTGATCAATCACTTTGACGCCGTCAGGCGGAATGATTATGTCGGGCAGATTATGACGATTAGACCGATCATCATTCTTCCCGATCCCATTCTCCGCGAGACCTCCACGGCGGTGGCGCGGGTCGATGACGACGCGCGCGCGCTGATCGCCGACATGTTCGAGACCATGTATGAGGCACCGGGCATTGGGCTGGCTGCCGTTCAGGTCGGGATCACGAAGCGGATCGTCACCATTGATCTCGCGCGCGAGGGCGAAGAGAAGCAGCCGATGGTCTTCGTCAATCCGGAGATCGTCTGGTCCTCTGAAGAGCTGTCTCGCTACGATGAAGGCTGCCTGTCGATCCCGCAATATTACGAAGAGGTCGAGCGGCCCGCGAAAGTGCGTGTCCGCTATCAGGATGAAAAGGGCGAGGCGCACGAGCTTGAGGCTGATGGCCTCCTCGCCACATGCCTGCAGCATGAGATTGATCATCTCGAGGGTAAACTCTTCATCGATCGCCTCTCCAAGCTGAAGCGTGATCGCGTCATCAAGAAATTCCAGAAACAAGCGAAGCGCGAGCACGACCTCTAATGCGCGTCGTGTTTATGGGGACGCCCGATTTTTCCGTGCCGACACTCGCGGAGATCGTTGGTCAGGGTCATGAAATCGTGGCCGTTTATACCCGTGCGCCTGCGCCCGCAGGCCGCGGTATGGATCTCCGCAAATCGCCTGTGCATAGCGCTGCTGAACGGTTTGGCATTGAGGTGCGTACGCCGAGAAATTTTCGCGACGAAGCGGACCGTGTGGCGCTCGCTGCACTTGCGCCGGATCTGATTGTTGTGGTCGCCTACGGTGTCATCCTGCCCCAATCTGTCCTCGATATTCCGCCGCTCGGTTGCGTGAATGTCCATGCATCGATCTTGCCGCGCTGGCGTGGCGCAGCTCCCATTCAGCGGGCCATCATGGCGGGCGATAAGGAAACTGGTGTCGCCATCATGAAGATGGAAGCAGGCCTCGATACCGGGCCTGTCGGCATGGTGGAGCGTGTTGCGATCACGCCGGAGATGAACGCAGGCGAATTGCATGACCGTCTCGCGCGCGTTGGTGCGGATGCACTGGGCCGCGCATTGGCGGCTTTGTCGCGTGGCACGCTGGCCTTCACACCTCAGAGTGAAGAAGGCGTCACTTACGCCAAGAAAATCACCAATGAGGATGCACGCATCGATTGGACGCAGAGTGCACAAGCCGTGCATGATCATGTCCGCGGCCTATCACCTTTTCCCGGCGCCTTTTGCATGATTGAAGGTGCGAAAGGGCGCGAACGCATGAAGGTGCTGCGCACAATGCGTGAAGCGGGTGCTGGCATACCCGGCGTTACACTGGATGATCGTCTGTTGATCGCATGCGGTGAAGGCGCGGTGCGTCTTCTCGATGTGCAGCGCTCGGGATCGAAGCCGATGAAAGCAGAGGATATGCTGCGTGGCTTTCCGATCGCCAAAGGCGCGGCACTTTCATAATGCCGCGCTATCGCCTCACCCTTGAATATGATGGCGCTGGCTATGTCGGCTGGCAATTTCAAGACAATGGCCGTTCGATTCAAGGTGCAATCGAAACAGCCCTGACATCCTTCACTCATGAAGATGTGCGTGTGCATGGCGCAGGGCGAACCGATGCGGGCGTCCATGCCACAGGTCAAATTGCGCATATCGACCTAGTGCGTGATTGGGATGCGTTGAAGCTGCGTGAAGCCTTGAATGCCTGGCTTGCAAACGATTCAATCGCTATTCTTAATGTTGAGCGCGTCGATGATGAATTTCATGCACGCTTTTCAGCCACCGGTCGGCATTACATTTATCGGATCGTTGATCGACGGGCAAAGCTCACTTTCGACAAGGGGCGCGCATGGCATATCAAATGGCGGCTTGATGCGGATGCGATGCATGAAGCCGCGCAGCGCTTGATCGGTAAGCATGATTTTACAACATTTCGCGCGGCTGAATGTCAGGCAGCCTCGCCGGAAAAGACATTGACGCGCTTAGATGTTGAGCGCGTCGGCGACGAAGTGCGCATCTTTGCTTTCGCCCGCTCCTTTCTGCATCATCAGGTCCGCTCGATGACAGGATCGCTCGTTGAAGTGGGTTCTGGCAAATGGACGGCGGATGATTTGCAAGCCGCTCTTGAAGCGCGTGACCGGACGCGCTGCGGTCCAATGGCGCCGCCCGATGGGCTCTATCTCGTCAAAGTCGATTACGACGCGAAATAGCGTGTGATGACGCCTTCATAAATATTGGCGAGGGCGACGAGTTCAGCGGCCTCCGCATGCTCGTCGATCTGATGCATGGTTTTGCCCGTGAGGCCAAATTCGATCACCGGCCCATAGCGGCAAATGAAGCGCGCATCCGATGTGCCACCTGTCGTCGATAACGCAGGCTTGCTCCCTGTCATCTCTTCAATCGCGGCGACCATCTTAGCAACAAACGGGCCGGGTTCCGTCATGAACGCGATCGCATTGGTTGGATCGAAACGCGCTTCATAACGGATCGAATTCCCCGCCGCTTCATCGAAGCGTTTGCGAATTTCGGCCTCAAGCGTTTCAGGTGTCCAGAGATCGTTGAAACGAATGTTGAACGTCGCGCGTGCCTCATTCGGGATGACGTTCGAGGCGCGATTGCCGACATCGACAGTGGTAAATTCAAGATTGCTGGCACCAAAATGCGACGTGCCGCTATCAAGTGGCGTCACAAGCACGCCTTGCACAAGCCGCATCAGCCCCGGAATCGGATTGTCAGCCAAATGCGGATAGGCCACATGCCCTTGCTTGCCATGCACCGTCACATGGCCGGTGAGTGAACCGCGCCGACCGATTTTGATCATATCGCCGAGCCGTTCCGGATTGGTCGGTTCGCCGAGAATGCAATGATCGAAACGCTCGCCTTTTTGGGCCATCCATTCGAGCACTTTGACCGTGCCATTAATGGCAGGGCCTTCTTCGTCACCGGTGAGAAGAAAACCGATCGAGCCGGAAAAATCAGGATGCGCATCGATGAAGCGTAGAGCCGCTGCAAGTGAGGCAGCGACGCCGCCTTTCATATCGGTGGCACCGCGGCCATAGATTTTGCCGTCCCGCATTTCGCCCGAAAAGGGAGGCACCGTCCATTGTGCCTCATCGCCGACCGGAACGACATCCGTATGACCGGCGAACAGAAGATAAGGATGGCCGGTGCCATAGCGCGCATAAAGATTGTCGACATCGGGCGTGCCCTCTGCCGAAAAGCGCAGCCAATGTGTCTTGAATCCGGCGTCGGCCAGAATCGTTTCAATGAGCCGGAGCGCGCCGCCTTCTTCCGGTGTGACTGACGCGCAGCGGATCAGCGCTTGCGTCAGTTCGACGGCGTTGCGGGCGTCGACCATTAGTCGCGCAGGAGCTCGTTGATCGCTGTCTTGGAACGTGTCTTTTCGTCGACGCGCTTCACGATCACGGCGCAATAGAGCGAGAGAGTTTCGTTCGAGCCTTTGAGCTGCGTGTTGGTCAGCGAACCCGAGACGACGACGGAATAGGGCGGCACATAGCCCATATGGATTTCGCCGGTTGCACGGTCGACGATCTTGGTCGACTGGCCGATATAAACGCCCATCCCCAGCACCGCGCCTTCGCCGATGCGCACGCCTTCCACAACTTCCGAGCGTGCACCGATGAAGCAATTGTCTTCGATGATAACCGGGTCAGCCTGCAGCGGTTCCAGCACGCCACCGATACCCACGCCACCGGACAGATGCACATTCTTGCCGATCTGTGCGCACGAACCGACTGTCGCCCATGTGTCGACCATGGTTCCGGAATCCACAAAGGCGCCGATATTGACGAAGGAGGGCATCAGCACCACGCCTGACGCGATATGGGCACCACGGCGCACCGTGCAGTTTGGTACCGCGCGGAAGCCAGCTTTTTGAAACTGGCCAGCATCCCAACCATCGAATTTCGACGGCACTTTGTCGAACCACACAGCCTCGCCCGGGCCATTCTTGATGATCGTGTTGTCGTTCAGCCGGAAGGACAGGAGCACCGCCTTCTTGAGCCATTGATTGACTTTCCACCCGGCACCATCGCGCTCGGCAACACGGGCCTGACCGCTATCGAGCAATTGCAGGGCAAAATCGACGGCTTCGCGGACCTCGCCCTTGGTTGCGGCGCTGATGTCAGCACGCTTTTCCCAAGCGGCGTCGATGATGGAAGCGAGAGCGGCGTGCGACATGGTCGATACCCTGTGATGGTCGTTGGGGGTGGGAGACGATGTCCTAGCAACCGCAGGCGGCGCTGTCATCCCTGCACAGCGCGGGGCGCCGCAGGCACAATGCCGCGCACGGTTTCAATCTGCTCAAGGAACCCGGCGAGATCGGTTGTGGTGTAGTGGATATAGGCCGCGTTAGGGGCCGTCTGTTCATGGGCTTCCCGGAAAGGGTCTGTCACTTTCGGCAGGACGAGAACGGTCTTCATGCCCAGCGCAGCTGGCGCGACGAGGTTCTTGGCCAGATCCTCGAACATGGCCGCGCGCGTCGGGTCGACGCCATGCAACGCAAGAAACTTCTCATAGGTCCGCGTCTCGGGCTTGGGCACGAAATCGGCGGCGACGATGTCGAAGATTTCCTCGAAATGCTCGCGAATACCCAGCTTGCGGGAGACATTCTCAGCATGCTGGCGTGAGCCATTGGTCAAGATGAGCTTGCGCCCCGGCAAGGCTTCGATCGCCTTGCCAAGCCGCGGGTCGGGATCGACCAGAGACAGATCGATCTGATGTGCAAAATCGAGAAAATCATGCGGCGAGATGGCGTGTTCATCCATCAAGCCTTTCAGCGTCGTGCCATAGCGCGTGTAATAATATTTTTGCAGCGCGCGGGCTGACATCCCGTCAAGCCCAAACATCTCGATCAGAAACAAGGTGATACGCTGGTCAACTTGCGGCCAGAGTTGGCATTCATGCGGATAAAGCGTGTTATCGAGGTCGAAGATCCAAACATCGACACCGTCGAAATCATGCGCGCGCGCTAGCGGCAGCGTATCGGCGGTGGCGATGGTTTGGGTCATGCGATTCTCAACGCTTGATCAATGTTCCGGCACCATGGTCGGTCAACAATTCAAGCAGGACTGAATGCGGCACCTTGCCGTCGAGAATGACGACGCCTTCAACGCCCGCTTCAATCGCATAGATGCAGGTTTCAACTTTCGGAATCATCCCGCCAGAAATCGTCCCATCCGCAATCAATTCGCGGATTTGATTGACGGTCAATTCCTTGATGAGGTTCTTGTTCTTGTCGAGCACGCCCGGCACGTCAGTGAGCAGCAGAAGCCGCTTGGCTTTCAAAGCACCAGCAATCGCGCCAGCAAATGTGTCGGCATTGACGTTGTAGGTATGGCCATCAGCGCCATTGGCAACCGGCGCAAGCACCGGGATGACTTCACGGCCCAAAAGATTTTCAAGGACGCGCGGATCAACCTTGTCGGGCTCACCGACAAAACCGAGATCCACTTCTTTTTCAATCTTGGTTTCGGGATCAACAATGGTACGCACGGCTTTTTTCGCAAGCACCATATTGCCGTCCTTGCCGCACAGCCCGATGGCGCGTCCGCCTTCATTGTTGATGAAGCCGACGATCTGCTTGTTGATCTGTCCAGCCAGGACCATCTCGACAACTTCGACGG
>VERN01000142.1 GCA_018882635.1 Beijerinckiaceae bacterium
ATTCAACAGCGCGAGGCCTTCCTTCGGCCCCAGTTCCAACGGCTGCAAACCCGCTTCTGCCAATCCCTTTGCCGCATCAATCATGGCATTGCCACGATGGAAGGAGCCAACACCCATTAAAGCCGCCGTCATATGCGCAAGGGGAGCCAGATCGCCCGACGCACCGACAGAGCCCTGCCCCGGTATCACCGGAATGAGATCCTGCGCGAGACACGCAGACAAATGATCAAGCGTTGCGAGGCGAATACCCGATACGCCTTGCGCAAGGCTCGCCAATTTGAGCGCCATGGCCAACCGAACCACCGCTTTTGGCAGGGGTTCACCCACGCCCGCCGCATGCGACAGGACGATATTCCGTTGCAATGTGGCGAGATCAGCGGTGCCAATCCGCACATGGGCGAGCTTACCAAAGCCCGTATTAATTCCATAAACGGCGTCACCCTTGGCGATGATCGCTTCAACGGTGCGCGCGCTCGCTTCAACCTGCGGCCGCGTTGCGGGATCAAGTTGAACCGAGGCACCGCGATAGATCGCACGCCAATCATTCAATGTTGCTTGGCCGGGATGCACAATCACGGGCGCACTCATCGTCCCATCCTCACGCGTTTATAAAGCGGATTAAAGCCAATGCGGTAGACAAGCTCAGCTGGCCGCGCCACATCCCAAATCGCAAGATCACATTGCTTGCCCGCTTCCAGCGTCCCGATCCGGTCGAGACGGCCAAGCGCGCGCGCCGCTTCGCGCGTTACACCCGCAAGGCATTCATCCACTGTCAGGCGGAACAAGGTCGCGGCCATATTCATCGTCATTAAAAGAGACGTCATTGGCGATGTGCCGGGGTTACTGTCCGTTGCGATGGCGATTGAAGCACCATGTTTGCGCAAGGCTTCAACCGGTGGCTTCTGCGTCTCGCGCAGCATATAGAAGGCCCCCGGCAAGAGCACGGCAACGGTGCCCGCTTGAGAGAGCGCTTGCGCGCCAGCCTCATCCGTATGTTCGAGATGATCGGCCGACAAGGCGCCATAGCGCGTAGCCAGTGCAGCCCCCTGCAAATTGGATAATTGATCGGCGTGTAGCTTGACGGGTAAACCCAAAGCCTTCGCGCGCTGGAAGACGCGTTCTGTCTGCTCCGGTGAAAAGGCAATGCCTTCGCAGAAAGCATCCACCGCATCAGCGAGGTTTTCGCGCGCAATCGCAGGCATCATGTCATCGCAGACATGAGCAATATAAACGTCCTTATCGCCTTCGGCTTCTGGCGGCAGAGCATGTGCACCCAAAAACGTTGTCACAACAGCGATATCGCGCTCTTGCTCTAATCCGCGCGCCACACGCAGACATTTTATTTCGCTGTCGCGATCAAGGCCATAACCGGATTTGATTTCAACCGTCGTCACACCTTCTGCAATGAGGTGATCAAGGCGACGTAAAGCAGAACGGGTCAGCTCTGTTTCATGCGCGGCCCGCGTTGCGCGCACAGAGGAGACGATGCCACCGCCCGCACGCGCTATGTCTTCATAGCTGGCACCCGCCAGCCGCATTTCGAATTCCTGCGCACGATCGCCGCCATAGACGAGATGCGTATGGCAATCGACAAGGCCGGGCGTGATCAGCCGGCCTTCACAATCGATCACATGCGCGCCCTGCATTGAAGGCATATCCGCTTCGGGACCCGCATAAACAATCAAGCCCTTGTCGCAAACAACCGCGCCTTTCGCGACAAGGCCAAGCCCTGCGGCACTGGGCGCAAGCGTCGCAAGCTGGGCATTCCTCCAGACAATGTCCGCCATGGGCTTCTCTCCCTTGGTTTTTTGGTTCTCGTCTTTTGTATAGACATAACAGAACAGCCAAAGCCGTAAAGGCCTGCAAAACGCCCTGCCCCGCTCTGGTCCAATCTCTCCCCAGATTTTTGTCTATACATAATTGCAAGGTGAAATCGACCCTGTAAGATGCGCGCTCTGACAGGGCGGAGCAGGCGATGGCCGACAGCTTTTACCGGTTCGATTATGCATTATTGCCCGGCGGATGGCAGGCCGATGTGCATGTGACAATCGCAGACGGCAAGGTGAGCGCATTGGGTGGCGATGGGCCAGCCACGCGCATCAAAGGCGCCGCCCTGCCCGGCCTGCCCAATCTGCATAGCCACACATTTCAACGCGGCATGGCGGGCCTCGCAGAACGCCGCGGCCCCGCAAGCGATTCCTTCTGGACATGGCGCGAGGTGATGTATCGCTTCCTCGGTGCGCTCACGCCTGATGATGTGGAAGCGATTGCGGCCATGGCGATGGTGGAGATGCTCGAAGGGGGCTTCACATCACTCGCGGAGTTTCACTATCTCCATCACGCCGCTGATGGCGGGCTTTACGCTGACCCGGCTGAGCTCTCAGGGCGCATCGTCGCTGCGGCGCACCAAACAGGCATCGGGCTCACGCTTTTGCCGGTGTTCTATGCCCATGGCGGCTTTGGTGGCCAACCGGCGCAACCCGGCCAACGCCGCTTCATCAGCCGCGATGCCGACGCTTTTGCCCGTTTGCAAGAGGCTGCACGGATCCATACTGCGCGACATGGCATGGCGCTTGGTGGCGCACCACACAGCCTGCGCGCGATCACGCCTGATCAATTAAAGGCCTTCATCGCTGCCAGCCCCGAAGGGCCGATCCATATCCATGTCGCCGAACAAACGCGCGAGGTGGAGGATTGCCTTGCGTGGTCAGGCCAGCGCCCCGTGCGCTGGTTGCTTGATCATGCGCCAGTTGATCGGCGCTGGTGCCTGATCCACGCCACCCATATGGATGCGGGCGAAGTCCGCGATATGGCAAAGAGCGGCGCAGTTGCCGGCCTTTGCCCGATCACCGAGGCCAATCTCGGCGATGGTGTTTTTGCTGGCGTCGATTTCCGTGATCATGGCGGGGCCTATGGCGTCGGCTCGGACTCGAATGTCGAGATCGACGCGCCCGGCGAATTACGGCTCTTCGAATATGGCCAACGCCTGTTCCATCGTGGCCGCAACATGATGGCCGCGACAGAAGGGTCTTCAACCGGTGAAGCGCTTTATCGCGCGGCACTGGCAGGCGGCGCGCAAGCGCTTGGCCAACCCGTCGGCGCGATTGCTCCCGGTCAGCGTGCCGATTTCGTCGTGCTCAACACAGATCATCCCGCCTTCGGGCAAAAGCCTGAGAATTGGCTTGATAGCTATCTGTTCAACGCCGGCCGCAGCGCCATTGCCACTGTGATGGCAGGCGGGATTATTCAAGTTGAACAGGGACGCCACATCGCGCGCGAAAGCGTCGTCGCGCGTTTCCGCAAAACCTTGGACCGCGTGATCTGATGGCAAGCGCGGCCGCTAAATCATCCCTCAAGAAAACGACGCCAGCGCCCCCTGCGCCGCGCGGGGCAAGCCTCAACCAAACCATCCGCAACGACATCGAACACAAGATCATGAGCGGAGAATGGCCGCCCGGTTTTCGTTTGCCTGTCGAGCATGATTTGATGGCGCATTATGGCTGCTCGCGCATGACGGTGAATAAGGCGCTTGGAGCCCTTTCGGCACAAGGCCTGATTATCCGTCGCCGCCGCGCTGGCTCTGTTGTCGCCGCCCCGAGTGCTGATCGCGCCGTGCTGCAAATCGTCGATTTCGCCGCCGAGGCACAACGCTCGGGCAAACTCTATCGGCACGATATGATGGAGCGGCGCATGGAAGAGATCGATGCCGCGACAGCGCGCCGCACCGGTCTCAAGCCGGGGACCCGCGTCCTTTACGCAGCCACGCGCCACGTCGTCGATGGCGTGATCGAGGCTTACGAAGAGCGCATCGTCAATCTTGCTGCAGTGCCGCAAGCGCGGCGGGAAAGCTTTGCCGATATGCCCATCGGAACATGGCTGCTGCAACGCGTGCCCTGGAGCGATGCCGAGCACATCATCGGCGCCATTAATGCCGATGCGCGCCTAGCCCGGCGCCTAGGTGTTGAGCGCCACGCAGCCTGCCTCATGCTGGAACGTCGCACATGGCAGAACACAGTCTTTCTCACCGAAGCGCGGCTTTATTATCCCGGCACCGGCCACCGTCTCGTCGGACGGTTTTCACCCACCGGTAATGCGGCCTTCGGCCTTGCAGGAGGCACGGAAAACGGGCGAAGTTGAAAATAAGACACCAACTCTGGCCCTGTCTCTATGTCTATACAAAAGCGCTGGAGCAGGCCAACATCGGACTTCAGGATTTCACAATGAGTGAGGGGACCATGAAAAAATCCATCATCGCACTATCCTTCGCAGCAGCAGCCTTCGCCCTTCCGGCGAGCGCACAGGAAACGCCGGTCACGATCGGCTATTCCGGGTGGACGGGCTTTGCGCCACTCACGCTCGCCAAAGAAGCCGGCATCTTCAAGAAGAACGGCCTCGACGTGACGCTGAAGAAAATCCCGCAAGCGAGCCGCCACCTCGCCATCCAATCGGGTGATGTGCAGTGCGCCGCAACCACGGTGGAAACATGGGTCGTGTGGAACGCCAATGGCGTGCCAACGAAGCAGATTTTCCAGATGGACAAGAGCTATGGCGCGGACGGCATGGTCGTGCGGAGCAATATCGGTTCGATCAAGGATCTGAAAGGCAAGACGGTCGCAGCGTCTGCACCCGGCACAGCGCCTTATTTCACACTCGCTTGGTTCTTGAAAAAGAACGGCCTCAATGTGAAAGACGTCACTGTCGTCAACATGGAACCGGGCCCGGCTGCACAGGCTTTCATTGCAGGTCAGAACGATGCCGCGATGACCTATGAGCCCTATCTCTCATCCGTGCGCAATGCACCGCAATCAGGCAAGATCATCGCCACCACGCTCGATTATCCAATGATCATGGATACGTTCGGTTGCACGCCGAAATTCCTCGCCGATAATCCGAAAGCCGCTAAGGCGCTTGCCGATTCTTATTTCGAGACCCTCGAATTGATCAGCAAGGATCAAGCAAAATCCTATGAGATTATGGGCGCTGACGTGAAGCAGACCGGCGAACAATTCGGCAATTCGGCAAAGTTCCTGCGCTGGCAGGATCGCGCTGCGAATAAGAAGTTCTTCGAAGGTGAATTCGAACAATTCTCGAATGAAGCCGCTGATCTTCTGCTCGAAGTGGGCATCATTAAGCAGAAGCCGGATATCAAGTCGCTCGTCGATACGCGCTTCATCCAGTAATCATCGACCGCTTTGATGCCGGCGCCCACGCGCCGGCATCCCTTTTTCGTCTCTGCAAATACGTCTTCAGAAGGCATGCGCATGGCTCTTTTCCGCCCGCTTGAACCTGTTAGCCAGCGTGCGCGCATCGTGCTCGGCATTGCATTCTTCATTGTCTTCTTTGCGGTCTGGGCTGTCGCCACGCTCGGTGGATATGTCTCAAAAACATTCCTCGCCGATCCCATCACCATGGTGAAAGATGGCTGGATCCTTTTGACGAAATTCGGCTTCGCCCATGATATTGGAATGACCGTGTGGCGCGTGCTGGGCGGCTTTGTGCTTGCCGCCATCATCGGTGTGCCGATCGGCATTTTAATGGGTGCCTATAAGCCGATCGAAGCCTTTCTCGAACCCTTCGTATCCTTTGCCCGCTATTTGCCTGCGTCCGCTTTCGTGCCGCTTCTGATCCTCTGGGCTGGTATTGGCGAGACACAAAAACTGCTCGTCATCTTCATCGGTTCTTTCTTCCAGATCATTTTGATGGTCGCGGTCTCCGTCTCGAACACGCGCCGCGATCTGGTCGAAGCGGCTTATACGCTCGGCTCAACAAGCGCCGGGGTCGTGCGTCGCGTTCTCATTCCAGCCAATGCGCCCGATATCGCCGAGATTTTGCGTCTCGTGCTCGGTTGGGCGTGGACCTATGTCATTGTCGCTGAATTGATCGGTTCATCATCCGGCATCGGCCACATGATCATCGAAAGTCAGGCGCTCCTTGCGACAGGTCAGATTATCTTTGGCATCATCGTGATTGGCGTGATCGGCCTCATCTCCGATCTGTTTTTCAAATTCGTCAACCGCCACTTCTTTGCGTGGAGGCTGTCATGACGATGGATGCCATTTTACGCATCGAGCAGGTCTCGCGCATTTTCCCGTCCGTTTCCAAACGGCCGCCGGTCCGCGCATTGGAACCAACCGATCTCACCATCGCGCGCAATGATTTCATCACCATTCTCGGCCCGTCAGGCTGCGGCAAATCAACGCTGCTGCGGATTGTTGCGGGTCTCGACACGCCCACAAACGGACGGGTCGTGCTTGATGGGCGCGCCATTACAGGGCCGGGTCCCGATCGCGGCATGGTGTTTCAATCCTACACGCTGTTTCCGTGGTTGAATGTCGCTGACAATATCGCCTTTGGCCTTCGCGAGCGGGGTGTATCAGAAGCAATCATTCGCGAAACAGTCGCCGAATATGTCGCGAAAGTTGGCTTGCGCGGCTTCGAGAACCATCTGCCGAAACAATTGTCGGGTGGCATGCAGCAGCGCACAGCCATTGCGCGTGCGCTCGCCAACAATCCCGAAATCCTGCTGCTGGATGAACCCTTCGGCGCACTCGATAACCAAACACGCGGATTGATGCAGGAGCTTTTGCTCGGCATTTGGGAACGCGAGCGCAAGACGGTGATCTTTGTCACGCATGATATCGAGGAAGCGATCTTCATGGCCTCGCGCGTGATCGTCATGACGGCCCGCCCCGGCCGGATCAAGGCCGATATAGCCGTCGACCTACCGCATCCGCGCCATTACACTGTCAAAACCAGTCCGGAATTCTCCGCGTTGAAGGCGCGGCTGACGGAAGAGATCCGTGCTGAAGCCGTTCTCGCGGCCGAAGCACATTGAACGCATGATTTGGACATCTGACCAATCATAACGGAGGGAGAGACGATGAAACTTCAACTTCTACTGGGCTCAGCGGCCCTAATGCTGGCGTCGGCGGCTTCGGCCCAGACGCTTGTTCCAAGCCCGACACTTGATGCCATCAAGGCGCGCGGCAATCTCGAATGCGGCGTTCATCTTGGCCTGCCGGGCTTTTCCTTCGCCAATGACAAGGGCGAATGGACCGGACTTGACGTCGATCTTTGCAAGGCCGTCGCCGCGGCTGTTCTCGGCGACGCCACCAAGGTGAAGTTCACCCCGACATCGGTTCAGCAACGTTGGCCGATCCTGCAATCGGGCCAAGTTGATCTCTTGTCGCGCAACACAACGATCACCTTCTCGCGCAACGCCTCGCTGGGTGTCGATTTCCAAGGCATCAATTTCTTCGAAGGGCAGACCTTCGTGGTGCGTAAATCGGTGAACGCGAAGGCACCGAAGGATCTCGACGGCGCCTCGATCTGCGTCGCCGCCGGTTCGACAGAAGAAAAGACTGCGGCCGATTGGTTCCGTGAACGCAATCTGAAAGTCACAATCACGACGTTCCAAAAGAATGACGATGCGATCACGGCTTATGATTCTGGCCGTTGCGATGCTTACACGGCAGGCTTTGGCGCACTCGCTGGCCAGCGCATCAAGCTCAAGAACCCGGATGATCACGTCATCCTCAACGAGCTTATCTCGAACGATCCGCAAGGTCCAGTGACGCGCTATGG
>VERN01000321.1 GCA_018882635.1 Beijerinckiaceae bacterium
CTCAGGGGTTGTGGAAGAAGTCGACGAAAGCCGCGCCCGCCTCAAGGTGGCGGCGTCGATCTTTGGTCGCGCCACCCCGGTCGAGCTTGAATATAATCAGGTTGAGAAGGTCTAAGGCGGCTTTTGCCGCTTCCTTGCCCTTTTCCCATTGAAATTCTCCCCCGCCTCGCGTAGGGGAGCGCGTCCCGTCCCTTGGTCCTCCTTGGGCGGGTCATCACACGCGGGAGAACGGCCCGGCCGCCATGCCGGGATCAAAGCGTTCGCACCGCGACCTGCAACCGCCCGAACCCGCTTGGACCGCGGGCACGGGAGATTTTCGGAGCAGCCAACATGGCCAAGAAAATCGCAGGCTACGTGAAGCTTCAGGTTCCGGCTGGTGCGGCGAATCCTTCGCCGCCGATCGGCCCGGCACTTGGCCAACGTGGTCTCAACATCATGGAATTCTGCAAGGCGTTCAACGCCAAGACGGCGCAGATGGAAAAGGGCACCCCGATCCCGGTGATCATCACCGCGTATCAGGACCGCTCCTTCACCTTCGAAATGAAGCTGCCGCCGGTCTCCTTCTATCTCAAGAAGGCCGCTAAGATCGACAAGGGCTCGGGCACAACCGGCCGTGGCACGATCGGCAAGGTCACGAAGGCGCAGATCACGGAAATCGCCAAGGCGAAAATGCCTGACCTCAATTGCGACACGGTGGAATCGGCGGAAGCCATGATCACCGGTTCGGCCCGCTCGATGGGCCTGGAAGTGGTGGGGTAAACCATGGCTCATAACAAGCGCATCAACAAAGCCCGCGACGGTATCGATCGCGAAAAGCTTTATTCGCTCGATGAGGCTCTTAACCTCATCAAGGAACGCGCCAGCGCGAAGTTCGATGAAACGATCGAAATCGCGATGAATCTTGGCGTTGATCCGCGTCACGCTGACCAGATGGTGCGTGGCGTTTGCAACCTGCCGAACGGTTCGGGCCGCACGTTGCGCGTTGGCGTGTTCGCACGCGGCGCCAAGGCTGACGAAGCCAAGGCCGCGGGTGCTGACGTTGTCGGCGCAGAAGATCTCGTCGAGATCGTCAATGGCGGCAAGATCGATTTCGATCGCTGCATTGCGACGCCCGACATGATGCCGCTCGTCGGCCGTCTCGGTAAGGTGCTCGGCCCGCGTGGCATGATGCCGAACCCGAAGGTTGGCACGGTGACGATGGACATCGCTGGTGCGGTGAAAGCCGCTAAGGGTGGTGCTGTTGAATTCCGCGTCGAAAAGGCTGGCATCGTGCATGCCGGGATCGGCAAGGCCTCGTTCGGCGCTGACAAGCTCGCGCAGAACATCAAGGCGTTTGCCGATGCGGTGGCGAAGGCAAAGCCCGCCGGCGCCAAGGGCACTTACATTCAGCGCGTGGCCGTGTCGTCGACAATGGGCCCGGGCGTGAAGATCGACCCGCAGACGGTGATGGGCGGTTAATTTCGCTCAACACGTTTTAAGATTTGAAAAGGCCCGCTTCGGCGGGCCTTTTTGTTTTGGCGGTTTTGCAGACAAGAATGCCCCTTTGACTGAACAAGGCCAGCGGAAGCTCTTGTCGAACCTGCGCTCGATCACCTCCTCGTGTGCAGCGCTTTTGCCGACCCGTCTCTTAAAGATTGGAGCACGTGGGTGCAGCGCGCATAGGATCAATGCCCACAAGAGTAATTGCGCGAAGAAATTGGCGAGTGGCAGATCATACAATCCTGAAGTGTTGCTGCGCGTGTTACAC
>VERN01000143.1 GCA_018882635.1 Beijerinckiaceae bacterium
AACATCTTTGATCAAGTCTGCCACAGCATCGGGATCACGGATCGACATGGCATGGGTGGTGACTGTGCCGCCAGCTTCGCGAATGTGTGCGGCCGTCTCTTCCAATCGTTCAATCCTGCGGCCACAAAGAGCGACGCGTGCACCAAGCGATGCCATCTGAATGGCAATGGCGCGGCCCAGCCCACTGCCGCCACCCGACACCAAAGCCACTTCGCCATCAAATAATCCATCGCGAAAAACCAAGCGTGCGCCGCGTTCCGGGAAAAGGCTCATGCAGCACACTCCTTCGCAATCTGCGGCGTGACAGGAACAGGAAAATCCATCAGCATCTGAGCAAAGCCTTTGCCTTGCGGGTCGATCCTAAGCGACACGACACCGCCGCCACCCAGACAATTATGAAGGACGAAGTTAAGCGCGGCTATTCCGGGTAAGTCGAAACGCTCGACACGATTGACGCCCGTCATCGCGAAAAAATCTTTCACAGCCTTGTCGGTAAGCGCTGCTTTGATGAACGGGAGATAATGCTCCCGGCGCGCTATGATTCCGATATTGGCATTATTGCCCTTGTCACCACTGCGCCCAACCGCAAGGCGGATCAGAGGTACAGTGTCTGTCCCGCTCTTATCTTCCGGCACAGACGGAAAAGCGGGGACCGTATCGGAGGGAGGGGCCGCAGCAAACGGCACAGCATATTCCTTGTCCTCAAACACAACGTGCGGTGTGACATCCAGCGCGGGCATGAGGAACGAAAATCCATGAAAAACCGGGGAGGGCGCAGGTCTGCCAGCGAAAAAACCGGTTAATCCCTGTGCCATTGCGGTGGCCGCGGGAACAATCTCGCCAGCGAGGATTTTGAGTGCTTCTTCCTGCTTATGGCGTGCACCGATTTTCAGTACCACATCGCGCGCTGTTGATGTCATCGCGCTTGCACCATAGACCGTTCCGGCACCGATGATGTCGACAGATGTTTCGGTAAAATCGGGAAGGTTACGCTCAGTAAGAAGGCGTCGCGCGCGGGCTAAAATAGCGTCACCCGTGCGCTGCGCTTTCGGTCCTGCTTCGCGTCCGATGATGGTGATTGTGCTCATCAAGCGAAATCCATCGAGCGCCGTCGCGCTGACTTTCAACTGGCCTGATGGGGCGCGGCCTTTGCATCCTGTCACGCGGACGCAATCAGCATTGATGGAATTTAACTGCACATTGCGCCAATCGCAGATCACCTCGGGGAGCCGATAAGCCGCAGGGTCGTCAATCTCATAGAGTAATTGTTCAGCCACAGTCAGCGGTGAGACCATGCCTCCTGTGCCTTGCGGCTTTGTGATCTCAATAGTTCCGTCTTCATGGAGAATGGCAATTGGAAAACCAATGTCATCCCATCCAGGCACATCCTGCCAATCGGTGAAAATACCGCCCGTCACCTGTGCGCCGCATTCCACGAGATGCCCGGCAAGCGACATCGCGGACAGGCGATCATAATCATCGGGCTTGATGTTAAACGCAGCGATGGCGGGGCCTGCCACGACCGCAGAATCAACGCAGCGTCCGGTGATCACAATATCAGCACCCAGCGCTAAGGCTTCGGCAATGGGGAACGCGCCGAGATAGGCATTAGCGCTTGTGAGTGCCTCAGGCACAGGGCGCCCTGTAAACATATCAGTGACTGATTTTCCGATGACGAACGGCTTCACGTCATCGCCCGTCACAGTAGCGATCCGTGGCGAAAGGCCCATGGACTGCGCACGGCGGGACAATTCATCGGCCGCCGCTTGCGGATTCATACCGCCTGCATTGGAAACGACTTTGATGCTGCGTTGCATGAGGTCTGGCAGCAGCGGAGCGACGATCTCGATGAAATCAGGAACATAACCTGCGTCTGGCTTTTTCGCCTTGATCCGTGCGAGGAGCGCCATCGTGATCTCGGCCAAAAAATCGAAGACGAGATAGTCGATGTCGCCTTTGGTCACCAGTTGTCGGGCTGCCTCGCGCGTATCACCCCAAAATCCTGCTGCACATCCGACCCGAATGCTGCGCGTCATGTCAGCCTCGCCATTGCGGTGTGCGTCCTTCCCGGAATGCGGCGATTCCTTCACGCGCATCGTCTGTCTGTGAGAGGAGGATCAGCATGCGTTGCGCATATTCAATGGCGTCATTGTAGGACAGGCTGCCCATGGCATTGAGAGCCGCCCGCCCAAAGGCATAAGACGTGCGGGAATGTTGAGCGAGTGTCTCAGTGAGCGCATTGACACGAATATCAAGCTCGGCGAGCGGGACATAATCATTGATGATGTGAAGGCTTTTGGCTTCCTGCGTATCAATCCGGCGACCGGTAAAAGCGAGATCATGCACCACGCGCTTTGGCATGATTTGAAACATCGGAGCGAGGATGAAGAGCGGAAACAGGCCGACTTTGATTTCAGGCGTCGCAAAGATGGCCTTGTCCTGCGCGATTGCAAAATCGCAAGCACAAGTGAGGCCGAGCCCGCCACCAACGGCCGCGCCATTCACCCGTGCGATGACAGGCACCGGACAATCGCGCAAAGCGGCAAACATCGCTTTAAGGGGATGATTGACGCGGTTGGGATCGGCGATAAAGGGGCCGCTATCCGCTTTCAAATTGCCGCCGGCACAGAACACTTTATCGCCAGCCCCTGTTAGGACAATGGATCGGATTGCTGGACGGCCAGAAACGTTAGTGAGCTCTTCGGTAAGGCGTATGACAATTTCATCGTCGAGGGCGTTACGGTGCGCTTCGCCATCGAGGGTCAACCAAAGCGCGGAGCCGCGCTCATCCACGCGTAAATCTGTCATTTCCGTCCCTGTTGAATCTTATTCATTTTTCAAGGACACTACCGTAAAACCGTATAAGATCAAGCGCGGGAGGGCGCCATGGCAGAAGCTCCAGTTCTTTACAGTGTGGACGGTCCCGTTGCGACGATTACACTGAATCGACCCGCGCAATTAAATGCGCTGAACCGCGATCTGGCCATTGCTTTGCGCGAGGCGGTGACGCGCGCTGCCGCGGATGACGCAGTTCGTGTGGTGCGGCTCAAAGGGGAGGGGCGCGCCTTCATGGCGGGCGGCGATATCGTCATGTTCGCCGAAAATTTTGACGCTGCGCCGGAGACGGTGGGTGGCTTGATTGAAGCCTTTCACGGCATTGTTGGAACTATTCGCGCAATGCCGAAGCCGGTAATCGCCGTGCTGCATGGCGCGGTTGCCGGTGGCGGGCTGGGCTTGGCGCTGGCCTGTGATGTTGCCATCGCTGCGGACAACATTGTGATGGTGGCAGCCTACACGAAATTGGGCACATCGCCCGACGGTGGCACGACATGGAGCGTGACCCAGGCGTTAGGCGCACGGCGGGCCATCGATTTCATCATGTTGAATGACCCGGTTGATGCGAAAGGCGCGCTCGCTTTGGGATTGGTCAATCGCGTTGTTCCTGCTGAAACGCTTGAAGCCGAAAGCATCGCTTATGCACGCCGCTTCGCCGATGCATCGACAGGCGCGAACGCTGCCGTCAAAAGGCTTGTCCATGCAGCCGTAGAAGGTCAGTTTCAGGCCCAATTGGCGCTGGAACGGGAATCCTTCATTGCCCGTGCGGGGACACCGGATTTCCGCGAGGGTGTGACGGCCTTCCTCGAAAAAAGGCCGCCACGTTTTCACTCATAATTAGCGCAGCAATTCGCCCGCAATAATGATTTTGCGGATTTCTGTTGTGCCCGCGCCAATTTCGAGGAGCTTCGAGGCGCGGTAGAGCCGGTTGATTTCGGTTTCGCGCATATAACCCGACCCACCGAAGATTTGGACGGCATCGGCCACAACCTTTGAGCAGTTATCGGCGGCGAACATGATCGCCGCGGCCGAGACCTTATGCGCCTCGCCACGCCCACCTTCGCCTTCGCCGAGATCGTTCAATTCCGCCAGCGTTTTCCAGCAAAAGGCCTTCATCGCCTCAACCGTCGTATACATATCGGCGAGCTTGCCCTGCACAAGTTGGAATGAGCTGATCGGTTTACCGAATTGTTGCCGCATCTTGGCATATTCGACAGAGAGCTCGAGCGAGCGTTCTGCCATGCCAACATTGATCATCGCAACAATCGCCCGCTCAAGATCAAGACCGCTCATGACGATGCCGACGCCGCGATTTTCTTCACCCACGAGATTTTTCGCAGGCACGCGGCAATTGTCGAAAACAAGTTCGGCCGTGGTGGAGCCGCGGAAACCCATTTTATCGAGCTTTTGGGCCACGCCGAAGCCGGGCATGCCCTTCTCAACAACAAACGCCGAAATTCCTTTGGCGCCCTTTGATGGATCGGTTTTGGCATAGACCAGAAGCACATCAGCGACAGGACCATTGGTAATATAGAGCTTGCGGCCATTCAGAACGTAATCATCACCGTCGCGCTTGGCTGTGGTCGCCATCGAACCAAGTGCGTCCGACCCAGCGCCCGGCTCTGTCAGGCCCAGCGCACCGATCTTGGTGCCATCGCACAGGCCCGGCAGATAGCGCGATTTGATATCTTCATTAGCATTGCGCGCGATGTTGTTGAGGCAGAGGTTTTCATGCGCCGCATAAGAAAGAGAGATTGAATGATTATGCCGGGCAAGGCCTTGAACGATGAGGCCCGAGGTGAAGAAATCTGATTCCGCACCGCCAAAGCGCGTTGGAACCGTCACGCCGAGAAATCCCATCTTGGCCAACGCCGGCATGGCCTGCGGCGGCCACCATTCCTCATTGTCCATTCGCTCTTGCAAGGGCGCGAGTTCATCGCGCGCGAATTGGGTCGCGAGATCGAGAATCTCATGATGCTCCGATGAAAGGCCAAACGCATTTTGGATGCGATTGCTGCCTGTCTCTGTCGTCACTGACATTCGAAATCTCCCCCGGCGGTCCTCTGCGGGACCAGTTGACTTGGTTAAATGAATGATATTCACTAACTTCGATAACGCAAGCCTTCGCGTAAAGGTTTGCCGGGGGAAATGAGACGCTAGGGGGATGCGAATTTTGGTTCGCATAACGGGAATTCATGCCGGTCATTAGTCCGCGCAAATTGCAGGATCGTTCCGATTCTATTCTTGATGCTGCGCGGACAGCTTTTGCCGAACATGGCTTTGAAAACACCTCGGTGGCTCAAATTGCGCGGCTGGCGGGCATTTCCGATGGTCTTCTCTACCGCTATTTTCGGAATAAGCGCGATGTTCTGAACGAGGTTTTGCGTCGGTTTTACGAACGCACCATGATCGACCTTGAAGCCATTGCCGCGCAGGAGCGACCCTTCGCCGCACAATTAGAAGAGTTGATCCGGCGTCATCTGCAGACCTTTGTTGACGATGTCGATCTCTGCCGGCTGTTTTTTGCCGAAGTGCGAACGCAGACGGACTATGCTGTCTCGCCAATCCGCGCCTTAAACCAGCGTTATACGTCGATTGTGACGGGTCTTGTTCAAAAAGCCGCATCACGTGGTGAAATTCGCGAGGGCATTGACCCGCGCCTCGTGCGTGATTTGATTTTCGGCACCGTTGAGCATCGGGCTTGGGCCGCCGTGCAGGGTCGTCAGATCGACGTTAATAAAACGGCCGCTGATCTTGTCGCTATCGTGATGTCGGGTCTTGCGCCGTCAGGGCAGGGTGCATCATGAGCCGCCCCATCTGCAAGCTCCTGATCGCTAATCGTGGGGAAATTGCGGTCCGCGTGATCCGGACCGCGCGACGCCTTGGGTTGAAAACCGCTCTTGTTTGTCACGATCTCGATCGTGAATCGCCAGCGGCGGCACTGGCCGATGAAGTGGCTTTGATCGAAGGGCGCACCGGTGTTGCGGCCTATCTTGATGGGGCACAGATTTTAGCGGCTGCGCAACAAGCGGGCGCTGACGCCATTCATCCGGGTTATGGCTTCCTCTCTGAGAACGCCAGCTTTGCAAAAGCCGTTGCGGATGCTGGATTGATCTTTGTTGGCCCCACAGCGGCAATGATTGATTTGATGGGCGATAAGGTGCGCGCGCGTGCCTTCGCCCAAAAACACGGTGTGCCTGTAGCACCATCAGTCATTGAGGATGATGACCCGGCGCAATTTGTTGCCAAAGCCCGCACGCTTGGCGCGCCTTTGCTTGTCAAACCTTCTGCGGGCGGCGGCGGCAAGGGCATGCGCATCGTCCGCGATATGTCGCGTCTTGACGACGAAATAGCACAAGCGCGCAGCGAGGGGACACGCTATTTTGGTGATGGCCGTCTTTACGTCGAACGCTTTGTCGAAGAACCACGCCATATTGAGGTGCAAGTATTTGGCGATGGCAAAGGGAATGTCGTCCATCTCGGCGAACGCGAATGTTCGGCGCAACGCCGGTTTCAGAAGATCATTGAAGAAACGCCATCGCCAGCCTTATCAGCGGCGATGCGAGCCAAAATCTGCCAAGCCGCAGTTGATCTGGCCAAAGCGGCCCATTACGCCAATGCCGGGACTGTGGAATTTATCTATCGCCGCGACGAATTCTATTTCCTTGAGATGAATACGCGCCTGCAGGTCGAGCATCCCGTGACAGAAGAAGTGACGGGGCTTGACCTTGTGGAATGGCAATTGCGGATTGCATCAGGCGAGGGCTTGCCGGCGCAGCAAGATGAAATTCGCACGAAGGGTCACGCGATCGAACTACGCGTCTATGCTGAATCGCCGCCGCGCGGGTTTTTGCCGACAACCGGCCCTCTCTTGGTGTTTGATCCACCGGAGGGTGAGGGTGTTCGGATCGATAGTGGTTTTCGGCAGGGACAACGCGTCACAAGCGCCTTCGATCCTATGTTGGCAAAGCTGATCATCGCCGCACCTGATCGGGCGGCTGCGATTGAGAAGGCGCATGATGCTTTGCGTGAATTTGTCATTCTTGGGTGCGAAACCAATCTCGAATTTCTAAATGCCTTGGTAACGTCTGCTGCGTTCCGTGCGGGCGAAGTTCATACCGGCTTTATTGATGCCCATCCGGAGCTTGCGCAATCAACGCCTTTGGACAGCGAAACGCTGAGCCATGTTCTTGGCGCAGCCGCGATGGCGCTGCCAGCCCTTCGGGAAGAAGCGGAGCACATTCCGGCACTTCACGCGATGATGGGAGGCTGGCGGAACTGATGCGACACGGCCTCGAAATCGCTGGCGTCACACATGACGTTTTTCTCTCGCCTGTTCCCGGCGGCTTCTGCCTGCATGCCGATGGGCAGGAAACGCTCATCGTTTTGGAAGGCGAGACGCATGGTTATCTTGCGTTGGCCATCGATGGTGATGATTGCGAAGTCCGTTATGCAATCGCCGGCGATGAGATCTTCCTCCATATTGACGGGCGGCACTTCCAGCTGAAGCATCATGAGCCTGTTCGTCGCTTTGCAAGTGGCGGCGGGGAAGAGGCCAATGCGGCGGCGCGCGCGCCGATGCCCGGCACCGTAGTGCGCTTGGTGGCAGCGGCCGGACAGAGCGTCACGGCGGGCGATCCCATATTGGTGATTGAGAGCATGAAGTTAGAGACGACCATCCGCGC
>VERN01000144.1 GCA_018882635.1 Beijerinckiaceae bacterium
GCGCTACACAGGGCGAGCCTGAGAAGTCGATCGTGAAAAAGGCGCTCGGGCTTGATCTGTCGCCGATTACCGATGAGGCAAAAAAGCGTTATTCGATCAAGGATAATGTGAAGGGTGTTCTCGTCTCGCGGGTCGATCCCAATTCGCCCGCAGCCGATAAGCGCATTCAGGCTGGCGATATTATCGTCGAAGTGCAGCAGGAGCAGGTGGCAACGCCTGATGCTGTGACCAAGCGTGTTGAAGCGCTGAAGAAGGACGGCAAGAAATCCGCACTGTTCTTGATCGCGAACGGTCAGGGTGATGTGCGCTTCGTTGCGCTGTCTCTGGAATGATCCGCTCAAACATCTTTGACCGGCGACGCATCGCGTCGTCGGTGCTGGATTAGTCCTGCACGAATTCGCGGTGATTATAGCCTTGCGCGTAAAGGAGCGCGGTTAGGTCTGAGTAATCGACACGCGCAGCCGCAGCTTCAGCCACAGCGGGCTTGGCATGATAGGCCACACCAAGACCCGCATCTTGCAACATTGCGAGATCATTGGCGCCATCGCCGACCGCCATCGTTTCATGCGGCTGCAATTGGTTGACCCGGGCGAGTTCTTTCAATGTCGCGAGCTTGGCTTCCTTGCCGAGAATTGGCTCGGCGACAAGGCCCGCGAGTTTGCCATCATTGATGATCAATTCATTCGAGCGGTGCTCGTGAAAACCGATTGCTTGTGACACGGGGCCAGTGAACAAGGTGAAGCCACCCGAGACAAGCGCCGTATATGCGCCATGGGCGCGCATGGTACGAACGAGTTCGCGCCCGCCGGGCGTGTAGTGAATTCGCTCTTTGAGAATTTCGGCGATCACTGAAACGTCGAGGCCTTTCAGGAGCGCCACGCGCTCGCGCAGTGCCGGTTCGAAGGCAAGCTCGCCGCGCATGGCGCGTTCGGTGATATTTGACACCTGCACTTTCAGCCCAACGTAATCGGCCAACTCGTCGATGCATTCCTGCCCGATCATGGTGGAATCCATATCGGCGAGAAATAGTTTCTTCCGGCGGCCTGCGACGGGCTGAACGATGACATCAATCGGATAAGGCTCAACGGCACCGCGAAACGCGTCGGCCAAAGAGCGCGGGCTTTGGGCGCTTTCAAAGATAAGATCGGCGGCGATGTCCTTGCCCAGCCATTGCGTCTGGCCCTCGATGCCAAGGGCTTGCGCCGCGCGCGTGATCAAGGCATCGGTGAGGGCAGGCGCTTGCGGGTTCGAAACGAAGGTCGCGACGAGGAGCGTCATCGGTGAGGTCCGGAGAAACGATAGGGCATGGATATCGGCGCCATTCTCATTGCAGGACCGACCGCTTCGGGCAAGTCCGCCCTTGCTATTCGTTTGGCGGAGCGGCTCGGCGGCACCGTGGTCAATGCCGATTCTATGCAGGTTTATCGCGATTTACGGATCATCACGGCGCGTCCCTCCGCGGCGGAAGAGGCGACCGTGCCGCATTGCTTGTTTGGGACTGTTGATGCGGCGGTGCATTATTCGGTGGCGCGTTGGCAGGCAGACGTCCGGCCCGTGTTGCAGGACCTGAAGGCGCAGGGCCGGATCCCGATCATCACCGGCGGAACGGGGCTCTATTTTCGCGCGCTGACAGAGGGCCTCTCCGATATTCCCAAAGTGCCAGACGATGTCCGCGCCGCGGTGTGGAAATCGGCTGAAGGACGACGGCCCGAAGAGCTGCATGCTGAACTTGCTGCATGCGATCCGGAAACGGCGGCGCGTCTGCGCCCCACCGATCCGCAGCGGATTATCCGCGCGCTTGAAGTCTTTCGTGCCACGGGTGTTCCGCTTGCGCGTTTTCAGGATAAGCGGGATGGCGCTTTATTGTCAGGCGCATTCGCTGCGTTTTTTCTTGCGCCCGATCGTGACATTCTGCGCGCGCGGATCGATGCGCGGTTTGATGGCATGGTCGCGTCAGGTGCGATCGAAGAAGTTGAAACACTGATGAAACGTGGACTTGATCCAGCCTTGCCGGCCATGCGTGCGCATGGCGTGCCGTGGATCATCCGCGCTTTGCGCGGCGATATTGCGATGGAAGAAGCCATTGAAGGCGGCAAGGCGGACACACGGCGCTATGCCAAGCGTCAGCATACATGGTTTCGGCATCAGGCGCCGGATTTCGAATGGATCAAACCAGATGAAGCGGAAGCGCGGATTTTGACCGTGCTTAATGCGGCCATTTAAACACAATCGTTGCAATGCTCATCACCACTTCAAACAGGATGAGCAGAACGATAATGGTTTCCAATCGCAGGCTGCGCTGCTGATCGATCAGATCGGTCAAGGCACGCGCCGTGTCTTGAATCACCGCGAGCTTGCGCGACAGTGTGGCGGCCCGTTCCTTCAATTCATATTCGTCTTCGAGGCGCGCATAGAGCCGTTC
The DNA here is from genome assembly GCA_018882635.1 of Beijerinckiaceae bacterium. Lineage (GTDB taxonomy): Bacteria > Pseudomonadota > Alphaproteobacteria > Rhizobiales > Beijerinckiaceae > TNE-4. The sequence continues at coordinate 2,423 of VERN01000144.1, forward strand.
GAGATCCGAGCGGTCCCACAAGACATCAGGCTTATCATCGACGGCCACGCGGCCCGCCATCCGGTGATCGACGAGAAGTGCTTCGCCAATCAGCTTGATGATGGCGGTGCGCTGATGCGGCAGCTTGCCATCGCGGGCCAGATCGCGCGCCAAAGGATCGACGACATCGAAGACCGCGCCGACCTGCCGCTCGTGATGGGCTAGCGCCACGCTTTTTGCGAGCACGTCGGCAATCACCAGCAAACGCTCTGGCGAGAATTGGCGGAGCGAAATGGGCCCGCCGGGGGGTGCGAGATCGTCCTTGTCGGCATCCAGCTCAATGGTGGCAATTTCATCATCGATGCGCGGCAGCTTGCCCGATACCCGCGGCTCCAGCTTGCGCAGGAAATCATCTTCTTCCACCGGCGAGAGGCCTGCGAGCACCACCACGCCATAGCGGAAGAGGGCGGCAAAGCCATGATTGCCGATCTTGAAGGCGAAAGGGGTGGTCGAGATCATGTCGGAGCGCTCAAGGCCCGCCGTATCCAGGCGGTCGCCAAGCAGGAGCGCGCGGATGGTGCGGCTTTCGCGGGGAGATTTTGATTCAACCATGCCGCGCTTGTGCCAGATGGGACGGGTTGGCGGCAAGGTGCGGCGTGCCGAAAGGTGAGGCTGAGGCGTTTAGATTGACTTTGCCGGAAGGCGCGGGCCATTGTCCGGCCCGATAGATTGATGGTCCGCAGGAGGGAATTTCATGCGTCCGGCGCTTTATGCTGTCCTTGTTTCGCTGTCTTTGGCGTCGGCTGGTGCGGCCTCTGCCCAAAGTGCCTTCCCGACTGTGACGGGTACCTGGACGGGTAATCTCGATGTCATATCAAAGGGCAAGCCCTCGGTGCATGACCCCAAGCAGAGCCCGAATGCCCCGGCCCAATACCGCAAGGACCCGACCACGCTCACCATCACCACGCAGAATGAGCGCTCGTTCTCCGGTCAGGTGAAGACCAGCCAGGGGACCAGCTTCGTTGTCGGTCTGATGGCGCATGATCTGCACGAGATCGTCATTACGGGTCCCGAATTTACGCTGACAGCGCGGTTCAATGATCCGTCGACGATTGATGGCTGCGGGGCGGCCCGTAACGACAATGGTTTTGCCAGCTATTGCATCGTTTTGAAGCGTCAGAACCCCTGACCTTTAATTTTGGCGTGCGCGGCTTGACGCTGGCGCACGCCCCGATTACGGTTTCGCCTGAATTCTAGAAGGTTTGAGCCACGATCATGCGCGTCACCCTTATTGTAGTATCGCGAGCGCCAGAGACAGGACGGCCCTGAGGCCGCGATCCTGAAACTGGCGCATGACCGAAGGCCCCTCACCGGGCCTTTTTTGTTGGCCGAACCTGACCGAACCGAACGCAGACGATGGAGTGAAGAAATGTCCCGCGAGATGACTGGCGCCGAAATGGTGGTCCAAGCTCTGCAAGATCAGGGCGCTGAATTTATCTTCGGTTATCCGGGCGGGGCGGTATTGCCGATCTATGATGCCATTTTCCATCAGGATCAGGTGAAGCACGTTCTGGTGCGCCATGAGCAAGGCGCAGTGCACGCCGCAGAAGGCTATGCGCGCTCCTCTGGCAAGGTTGGCTGTGTACTCGTGACATCGGGGCCCGGTGCGACGAATGCCGTGACCGGCCTCACCGACGCCATGCTCGATTCCATCCCGCTGGTCTGCATCACCGGTCAGGTGCCGACGCATCTCATCGGATCGGACGCGTTTCAGGAATGCGACACGGTTGGCATCACGCGCCATTGCACCAAGCACAATTATCTCGTGAAGCGGATCGAAGATCTGCCGCGCATTCTGCATGAAGCGTTCTACATCGCTTCGTCAGGCCGCCCTGGTCCTGTCGTGATTGATATTCCGAAGGATGTGCAATTCGCGAAGGGCACCTATACGCGTCCGGTGAACAACCAGCACAAGACTTATCGTCCGCAATTGCAAGGCGATGCTGAGAAGATCAAGGCCGCCATTGAATTGATGGGCAAGGCGAAGCGTCCGATTTTCTACACGGGCGGTGGCGTCATCAATTCGGGGCCGGAAGCCTCGGCCTTGTTGCGTGAACTCGTGCGCCTGACGGGTTATCCGATCACCTCGACCTTGATGGGGCTTGGCGCCTATCCGGCGGCTGATCCGCAATGGCTCGGCATGCTCGGCATGCACGGTACGTATGAAGCCAATCTCGCCATGCATGATTGCGATGTGATGATCTGCGTCGGCGCGCGGTTTGACGACCGTATCACCGGCCGTCTCGATGCGTTTTCGCCGAAGTCGAAAAAGATTCACATCGATATTGATCCGTCATCAATCAACAAGACGGTGAAAGCCGATATCGGCATCATCGGTGATTGCGGCCATGTGCTGGAAGACATGGTGCGTTTGTGGCGTTCGATGGCGCCCGCCGTTGATAAAAAAGCGATTGGTGATTGGTGGAAGAGGATCGACGAATGGCGCGCGAAGAAGTGCCTCGCCTATCGTTCTTCTGATGAGGTCATCAAGCCGCAATATGCCGTGCAGCGTCTTTATGAACTGTCCAAAGACCGTGATGTCTATGTGACGACGGAAGTCGGCCAGCATCAGATGTGGGCGGCGCAATATTTCCATTTCGAAGAGCCGAACCGCTGGATGACATCGGGTGGTCTTGGCACGATGGGCTATGGCCTGCCGGCCGCGGTTGGCACGCAACTCGCGCACCCCAAAGCGCTTGTCATCGATATTGCCGGTGAAGCCTCGATCCTGATGAACATGCAGGAAATGTCGACGGCGCTGCAATATCGTCTGCCGATCAAGATTTTCATCCTCAATAATGAATATATGGGGATGGTGCGCCAATGGCAGGAATTGCTGCATGGCGGGCGTTATTCCGAGAGTTACTCGCACTCGCTGCCGGATTTCGTGAAACTGGCGGAAGCTTATGGTGCGCATGGTATTCGCTGTTCCGATCCGAAGGAGCTCGATGCCAAAATCATGGAAATGATCGAGACGCCGAAGGCAGTCATTTTCGACTGCCTCGTGTCGAAGGAAGAAAATTGCTTCCCGATGATTCCGTCGGGCAAGGCGCATAATGAGATGATCTTGGCTGATATTGGTCAGGACATTGGCAATGTGATCGACGAGAAGGGCAAGATGCTGGTGTAAGCCAGCATCGCTTTCTGGAGTTTCGTGATGATCACGCTCGCCATCGGCAACAAGGCTTATTCCAGCTGGTCGCTCCGGCCATGGATCTTGTTGTCTGAATGCGGCATTCCGTTTTCGGAAGATTTCATTCCGCTCGACACGCCAGAGTTTAAAACCCGCGTTGCGGCTTATGGCGCAGGCAAGATGGTGCCGATCCTCAAACATGGCGACATCGTTGTCTGGGAATCCTTGGCCATTATCGATTATCTGGCTGAGCTGTTTCCCGATCGCGGGATTTGGCCGAGCGATCCGGCAGCGCGTGCGTTTGCGCGCGCGATTTCGGCTGAGATGCATGCTGGATTCGGTGCGCTGCGCAGAGCATGCCCGATGAATATCCGCAAAGCGTTTGCACGCAAGGATCGCGGTGCTGATGTGCAGGCGGATGTGGCACGCATCGAACATCTCTGGGGCGAGGCGCGGCGGCGCTTTGGTGCCGATGGACGCTTTCTGTTTGGCGCTTTCAGTGCGGCCGATGCGATGTACGCGCCCGTTGTCACGCGGCTGCAGACTTATTCTGTTGCGGTGAATGAGACAACACGCGCCTATATGGATGCGGTGTTGAATACATCGTCATTCCAGATTTGGCATCAGGCTGCGATGGCCGAGCCCTTCACTCTAAAACATGACGAAATCGATGAAGCGGCGGTGGGGCCTTTCCCATTGCCGCGTTGAACTGATCCGTTGATTGACCCTCTCGAAAGACGAAACGATGAAATCGCACTATTCCGATCCGCCGCGCCGCCAGACCCAAGCCCGTCATACGCTCTCGGTTCTGGTCGATAATGAGCCCGGCGTGCTCGCCCGTATCGCCGGTCTTTTTTCCGGGCGCGGCTATAATATTGAAAGCCTCACCGTCTCCGAGACCGAGCATGAGCAGCATGTCTCGCGCATCACGATCGTGACCACGGGCACGGCGCAGGTGATCGAGCAGATCAAGAACCAGCTCGACCGTTTGGTGCCGGTGCATAAGGTCGTCGATCTCACCGTGCATGGCGAGGCGGTCGAACGTGAACTCGCGCTGGTGAAAGTGGCAGGTAAGGGCGATCAGCGGGTGGAAGCGATGCGATTGGCCTCCGCTTTCGGCGCCCGCACCCTTGATGCCACCCTGACCTCGTTCGTTTTCGAACTGACCGGGGCCACCGAGGACATTGAACGGTTCATCCGCCTGATGGCCGGATGTGGCCTTGTTGAGGTGTCCCGAACCGGCGTAGCGGCCATGTCGCGTGGCCCTGAGGGGATGCAATAAGCCCCTTCCGCAAGGGCTGGCTGCCATGCAGAGGCGGCCGGGCCCTTCTTCCTGCTTGATTCTCTCCACCGTGGCGCTTAAGCGCCTGAGCCAAACCCTACGACAAAGCCCAAGGAGCCTGTCCCATGCGTGTCTATTACGATCGCGATGCCGATCTGAACCTCATCAAGAGCAAGAAGGTCGCCATCGTCGGCTATGGCTCCCAGGGCCACGCCCATGCGCTCAACCTGCGCGACTCGGGCGTGAAGGACATCGTGGTCGCGCTGCGCCCCGGTTCAGCCTCGGCCAAGAAGGCGGAAGCCGAAGGCCTCAAGGTGATGACGGTCGAAGACGCCGCCAAATGGGCTGACGTCGTCATGATGCTGACGCCGGATGAATTGCAGGCCGATATCTATCGTGACCAGCTCGCCCCGAACATGAAGAAGGGCGCGGCCCTTATGTTCGCGCACGGCCTCAATGTGCATTTCAACCTGATCGAGCCGCGCGCCGATCTCGACGTACTGATGGTTGCACCGAAGGGTCCGGGCCACACGGTGCGTTCGGAATATCAGCGTGGCGGCGGCGTGCCGACGCTCATCGCGATCCATCAGGATTCGTCAGGCAATGCGCATGACATTGGCCTCTCCTACGC
>VERN01000145.1 GCA_018882635.1 Beijerinckiaceae bacterium
CATGGAAGCATGGGGCTGGCGTGTGCCTTTCCTCATTGGCGGCATTCTCGGCCCGATCGGCATGTATATGCGCCGCACGATTGAAGAGACGCCAAAATACCGTGAAGTGACGGGCGAAATTCCGCCGACGGTCTCCGAAGAAGAAGCCGACAAGACGAGCCCGTGGATCTTAGCGTTCCGCGCCATCGGTTTCACGGTCGTATGGACAGTGTGCTTCTACGTTCTGCTCAACTACATGCCAACATGGACGCAGAAATATATGAAGCTCTCGCCGCAGGCGGCGTTGTGGTCGAACACGGTCGGGCTTTTCGCGTTGATGCTGGCCATCCCGTTCATGGGCCGCCTTAGCGACAAGCTCGGGCGCAAGCCCTTGCTGCTCGCCTGCTGCGCGGCATTCGTGATCGTGCCCTACCCGGCGCTCAGCTATCTCGCGTCAGGCCAAGCCGATTACACCACGCTTCTGATCGTGCAGGTTTTCTTTGCCCTGCTCATCTCGATGTTCTCGGGCGCAGGCCCGGCGGCGATTGCGGAAATCTTTCCGACCAAGAGCCGCTCTACATGGATGACATCGGGCTATGCGGTAGCCGTGGCAATCTTTGGCGGTTTCGCGCCCTTCATTGCGGTGTGGCTGATTGACAAGTTTCAATCACCAGTGGCGCACAGCTTCTATCTGATCGCTGCGGCGATTGTATCGATGCTGACCATATTGCGTCTGCGTGAAACAGCCTTTGAGGATCTCAAATAATGCTGATCCGTTTCGATGGACAGACGATCATTGTCGCGGGCGCTGCCCGCGGCATTGGCCGTGCGATCGCCGAAGCTTTCGCCGCTGAAGGCGCCACCGTTTTCGCCTGTGATATTCTCACCGATGAGGTGGAAGCTTTTGCTGGCGCAAAGGATGGTGGCGGCTCCATTCAACCGCTGTCCGTTGACGTAACAGACGAGACAAGCATCGACGCCGTTGTGAAAGCCGCACAAGCGGCCCATGGCCGCGTCGATGCATTGATCTATGTGGCTGGCGGCGTGCGTGGCCATCACCCGCAGAAGCTAGAGGATGTGACGCTCGCCTCGTTCAACGATATCGTTGACGTCAATTTGACGGGTTGCTTCCTGTTTTGCAAAGCGGTTGCGCCTATCATGAAAGCGCAGAAATCGGGCCGCATCGTCACGATCTCAAGCCGCGCCGGGCTTGCTACCAGTCTCACTGGCATTCAAAGCTATGCCGCTGCCAAGCATGGGCAAGTCGGCCTCGTGAAAATGTTGGCTCAGGAACTTGGCCAATATGGCATCACCGTCAATTCTGTCGCGCCGGGCTTCATGGCAACAAGCCCGGATTATGAGCGGCAATGGCAAAGCTATTCACCTGAATTCAAAGCCAGCTTTGCTGAGCGCATTGCCATGCGCCGCATGGGTGAGCCAAAAGACATTGCAGACGCTACACTTTTCCTCGCGTCAGACCGCGCTTCATGGATCACGGGACAAACCATTCCTGTCACCGGATCACCGCTTGCCTAAACCTGTAAAGGAACGACACCATGACTACGTCCAACGAGTTGCAGCCCTGGCAATGGCCGGATGAGCATTGGAAGAAAATCGTCAACCATGTGCGCGCGGGCAGAAGTTATAAGCCAAAAAGCTGGAAGGGCGGCGCGCGCTGCGCTGTTGCCTTGTCGTTCGATTCTGATCACGAGACAAATGAGCTGCGCGATGGCGGCAAATCGATCGGACGCTTGAGCTGGGGCCAATATGGCGCACGTGTCGGTGTTCCTCGTATCGCTGCTTTGTTACGAAAATATGATGTGAAGGCGACTTTTTATGTCCCGGCTGTGGCTGCCCTGCTCCACCCTGACGAACAGCGTGGGCTTGTGGCTGAAGGTCACGAAATTGGCATTCATGGCTGGATCCACGAACTTAATTCGGTTCTGCCCTACGAGAATGAACGTGATCTGATGTTCCGCGCGACGGATACGCTCGAAAAGCTGATTGGGAAACGCCCCGTCGGCTTGCGGACGCCATCATGGGATTTCAGCCCCGGCACGCTCGCGATCGAAAAAGAATTGGGGCTTCTGTACGATTCATCATTGATGGCGGACGAGGATTGCTACGAATTGATGCTCGATGGTGAGCCGACTGGTATTGTCGAATTACCGGTTGAATGGATCCGCGATGATGCGGTCTATTTCATGATGCACCGCTTCCAATCGCTCCGGCCCTATACTCCGCCAGCGGACGTGTTTGACATTTTCCGCCGCGATTTCGAAGCGGCCTACGAGGCGGGTGGCATCTTCCAGCTGACAATGCATCCTCACATTATCGGCCATCGCTCGCGCATTTGGATCGTGGAAGAATTGATCCGCCTCGCCCAAAGCAAAGGTGATTGCTGGTTCGCAACGCATGAAGAGGTCGTGCGCTGGGCTAAGGCCAACGGATAATAGGACGGATCATGGGTGCGCAGATCTTCTACGAGGTTGAAGGGCTTCATGCGGAGGCCGATATTGTTGTCGACCGTTGGGGTATTCCGCATCTGCGCACCGCCAATCAGAATGACCTCTTTTTCACACAGGGGTTTAATGCGGCGCGCGACCGTTTGTGGCAAATTGATCTTTGGCGCAAACGTGGCCTCGGCCTATTGGCAGCCGATTTCGGGCCGGGCTATCTCGCTCAGGATTATGCATCCCGCCTTTTTCTCTACCGCGGTGATATGCAGGCCGAATGGAATGCTTACGCGCCCGATGCAGAAGCTATTTGCGAAGCTTTCACGCGCGGCATTAACGCCTACATCACGCTGACCGAAAAAGATCCGGCGCTACTTCCGCCGGAATTTCAGATGATGGGAACGCGCCCTGCCCGCTGGCATGCAAATGATGTTGTGCGGATTAGGAGCCACGGCCTCACGCGCAATGCGTTATCAGAAATTCTCCGGTCGCGCATTTTATCGAAGACTGATTTGCGAACGGACCTTCTGCGCAAAATGCTGGAACCTGAGATTGTGCCGACCCCGGTGCCGGACATTGATCTCGCCAGCATTCCGCTCGACATCGTGACATTGTTCAAGCTCGGCACAGCTGGTGTCACGTTCACACAAGAGCGGCTCGCCTGCCCGCTCGAAAAAGCGTGGACATGGACGAAGGTGAATGATCTTGGCGATGTCATGCAAGATCTCGCCGCAACTGGATCGAACAATTGGGTGATTGGACCGACAAAATCAGCGAGCGGTCGGCCGATTATGGCCAATGATCCGCATCGAGCGCATGGGTTGCCATCACTGCGCTATATCGTTCATCTCACAAGTCCTGACCTTGATGTGATCGGTGCGGGCGAGCCTGTCATTCCCGGCGTATCGCTTGGCCATAATGGTCATTCCGCCTTTGGTTTGACGATTTTCTATTCCGATCAGGAAGATGTTTACGTCTATGAGACAGATCCTGCCAATCCTAAGCGCTATCGCTTCAAAGATGGTTGGGAGGAGATGAAGGCTGTCGCAGAAGTCTTCGTGGTCAAGGGCGCGCCCGATCAAAAGCTCGTGCAATTTTTCACGCGGCATGGGCCGGTGCTCCATGAATCACCTTCAAGCCATCGCGCTTATGCCGTCCGCTCGGTCTGGTTTGAACCCGGCTCAGCCGCCTATTTCAAATCCATCGCATCCATGCGCACCAAGACACTTGATGATTATCGGGCAGCAATGCGCGGTTGGGGTGTACCGTCGGTCAACCATGTCTATGCCGACGTCACAGGTACATTTGCGTGGGTACCGTCGGGTTGGACGCCCATTCGTGTCGGTTGGGACGGGCTTTTACCCGTTCCCGGTAATGGCGCTTATGAGTGGTCGGGTTTTCTGGACCATGAAGAGCTTCCGCGCATCGTCAATCCCGCGAAGGGTTTCATCGCAACCGCTAACGAAATGAACCTTCCAACGGATTTTCCGCATCAGGTTGGTTATGAATGGATTGATCGTGCCCGCACGGACCGCATCCACGATCAAATCAACGCAACAGCAAATTTTTCCGTTGAGGATTCGTGCGCCTTACAAACTGATCCGACCTCCTATCCAGCGCTACGTCTGGCGCGCCTTGCCTTGAAGCATGTCAAGGATGAGACCGTTCACGCGCTTTTTGAGAATTGGAGTGGATCACTTGATGCACAAAGTGCCGCTGGCGCGTTGTGCGAAATTTGGTGGGCGAAACATCTCAAGCCCCAATTGCTTGCCACTATCGTGCCTGACCCTGATATTCGCGCCTTGCTTGCTCCGGGCGATGTCGAGGCGATTATTCGCACGATGGAAAATCCAGATGCCCGCTTTGGCGAAGACCCTGTGCAAGGATGTGCTGCTCTTTTGAATAGCACGATGCAAGCCGCACTTGCTGATTGTCGCCAGCGCTTAGGTGACGATCCCGCTTTATGGCAATGGGGACGCGTTCATCACGCCTTTTTTGAGCACCCATTCGCCCCTCTTTCTGCTGTGGCAAAAAACTGGAATATCGGCCCCTTTGCGCAAGGCGGCAGCGGCACAAGCCCGATGCATACCGGCTATCGCCCGTCAGATTTCCGCACCATGCATGGCGCATCGGTGCGGCTCGTCATTGACGTTGGCGATTGGGACAAGAGCCGCTGCATCAATGCACCCGGACAATCCGGTGATCCCCGTTCACCGCATTACCGCGATCTCGCCCCGCTCTGGGCTGATGGCCAATTCGTGCCGCTGCTTTATTCTCGCGCCGCAATCGATCGGGAAGCCACTCAGATTTATCGGTTGAAGCCCAAAAGGTAACCTTATGGGAGCTGGAATTGTCGCTTGCTCAGACCGGCTCCACTCGCCTAGGCTTCAGTCTGAAACGGAATGATTGGAGCATATCGTGACTGAGCCTTGCGACCTGTCCGCGACCGAAGCGCGTTTTCTGATCGGAACCAAGCAATTATCGTCACGCGAACTCGTTGAGAGTTGTATCAAGCGTATCGAAGCGATTGACCCCGCCGTGAACGCGATGGTCGCACGCGATTTTGAACGAGCGCGCAAAGCGGCGCACCATGCCGATGAGGCAACACAGCGTGGCGATGCATTGGGCGCGTTGCACGGGCTTCCTATCGGCGTGAAAGATCTCGAAAATGTCGCAGGCCTTCGCACCACCTATGGCAGCCCGCTGTTTTCCGATCATGTTCCAAGCGAAGATCAAGCAATCGTGGCATCGGTACGCAAGGCCGGTGCGATTATTTTGGGGAAGACGAATACGCCAGAATGGGGCGCAGGCGCGAATACACGTAACGCCGTTTACGGAGCAACAGGCAATCCTTTCGACCCGATGAAATCGGCTGCAGGATCATCAGGTGGCTCGGGCGTCGCTCTCGCCACTGGCATGGTGCCGCTCGCGACAGGATCGGATACCGGCGGCTCGCTGCGCAATCCCGCGGCCTATAACGGCATTGTCGGTTTTCGTCCCACACCGGGGCTTGTGCCTTCGGATAAGCGGCCAATGGGGTGGAATCCCTTAAGCGTGCTTGGACCGATGGCGCGCGATGTTCCTGATTTGTGTTTGCTGCTGTCGACAATGGTCGCCGATTCAGCGTGCGATCCTCTCGCGACGACCATCCACGGCAAAACAGTGCGCCGCGCGGACGATTTCTTTCCACCAGAGCTTTGTGATCTCTCATCCATTAAGGTGGCGATGACACCGGATTTCGGTTTCGCACCGACGGAGAAAGCGATCCGCACTGTATTTGCGAATGTATGCCAAAAGATCGCGCCTCTCTTTGCTGGGATGGATGCTGCAACACCGGATTGCACCGGCGCTGACGAAACATTTGAAATTCTCCGCGCACTCGCCTTCATGGCCGGCCATTATGAGCGGGTGATGAAAACACCTGAAAAGGTGGGCCCCAATGTGCGCGCTAATGTTGAGGAAGGTTTGCGCTATAGTGCACTTGATGTCACACGCGCCATGAAGCAGCAAACGGCGATTTATAATAATTGGCAGAGCTTTTTTGAGCGTTACGATGTGATCGTCTCACCCGCCGTCACACTCAGCCCGCGCCCTTGGTCTGAACTTTACCCGGCCCTCATCGACGGTCAGCCGACACGCACCTATTTCCACTGGTTGGCGTGCGCCTATGCGGTCACACTCGTTGGCCATCCCGCGATTTCACTGCCTGTTGGCCTTGATCAATCAGGCATGCCATTCGGGCTGCAGATTGTGGGTCCGCGCGGTGGTGATGCCAAAGTTCTGGCTGTGGCAGCTGCGCTCGAAAAAGTGCTTATCCATGATGCTGCACTTGCGCGGCCCGTGCCCGATCTGGCGCGCCTGAAAAATGCACCACCGATCGCGAACCAACCGGGTTTTCTTGGTTTCGATTGATCCGAAGTTTTGTCAAAGGGGGAAGCTATGATCAACCGCAGAACATTTCTGCAAGGAACGGCCGCCACAATGCTCGCGGCCCCTGCACTTGCACAGGATTGGCGTACGACAACCTTGCGCTTCATTCCACAAGCTAACCTGTCAGCACTTGATCCCATCTGGACAACGGCTACTGTCACCAACAATCACGGCTATTACGTTTACGACACGCTTTATGCGGCTGATATGAATTATCGCCAGCAGCCGCAAATGGCCGAAGGCCATGAAGTGCTTGATGGCGGCAAAGCATGGCGCTTCCGCTTACGCGAAGGGCTGACTTTCCATGATGGCACGCCTGTGCGCTCTATCGATTGTATCACTTCGATCAAGCGCTGGTCGCAACGTGATGCGTTCGGTCAATTGGTCAATAAAATTACTGATTCATGGACAGTGATCGACGATCGTAATTTTGAAGTCCGTTTCAATCGGCCGTTCGGATTGCTGCTCGAAGCACTTGGCAAATCAGATACGCCAGCTTTCATCATGCCGGAGCGTCTGGCACTCACCGATCCTATGAAGGCGATCACGGAAGTGATTGGTTCAGGCCCCTATCGCTTCATCCCGGCAGAATATAATTCCGGTAGCCGTGTCGTTTATGAAAAGTTTGACGCGTATAAGCCGCGCCCGGAACCGCCAAGCCGTGGTGCTGGTGGCAAAGTCGCTCATTTCAAGCGCATTGAATGGCACATCATGCCTGATCCTGCGACAGCAGCGAACGCACTCATCCGTGGTGAGATGGATTGGTATGAGCGCCCTCCAGCAGATTTGCGGCCTCTTCTGCAAAAGAGCGCAGACGTCGTTAATGAAGTTACAGATTCATCGGGCCGTATTGCCGTGATGCGGCTTAACTGCCTGCAAGCGCCGTTCAATAATGAAAAAGTGCGTCAGGCCGTACGGATGGCCGTGATGCAGGAAGATTATATGCGGGCCACGCAAGGTGACGATGCCAATGCATGGCGCGTGTGCCGCAATCTCTGGCCTTATGGTACGACCTATTATGATGGCGAGAAAATCGACTTGATGCCGCAAGATATTGCCAAAGCCAAAGCGGCTTTACAGGCGTCAGGTTATGCGGGCGAAAAAGTCGTTATCATTAACC
>VERN01000008.1 GCA_018882635.1 Beijerinckiaceae bacterium
ATGTATCGCAATGACTACGACGGACGGTCTTCGTCATGTAGCGTGTATAGTCGTCTCTGTTTCTGATGGGTGAGAAAGAGCAGATATAATTTTTTGGGTTATCAGCTAACCACTGCTCCCGCAGGAAATCACAGTAGTCAGTGACAGTCTCAAATCTATCGGTGGGGCACTTGGCGGCTATGTGTATGTGATAGCGACTGGCTACCCCATCCCCCTCTAGCACGCAGACACGCTGGCAACGCTTACCGTAGCGTTTAGCAGCGTTCCCATACAGTTCGCCGTCTACCCTGTTCCAAAACTGGCGTAAGGCTGTTTCTGCCTGTTTTTGGCTAATGTCGTTAGCAAATGTCAGCGTTATCTCAGTGTCCCACTCAATGCCTTTTATCCAATGTCTAACCTCAGTTTTAATGTCCAAAATAACCCCTCCTTTCATACACTTATTTAGCAATGGTCGCTTAAAGCGACGGTCTTTGAACAATAAGACATTATACCACAAACGGCGGCTAAAACCTAAGAAAATCGGCATAGCATAGCGGGAAATAGTTGTTTAATATCCGATAGTTAGACATCTACGGGAGGAGTGCTTTGGTATGCTACTGTGGTATGCTACAAGCACAATAACCGCATTAAATAACGCTTTTTACAGAAAAACTTTTGTTGGTAAGGGAGAGGTCGAGAGTTCAATCCTCTCCGGCAGCACCATTAAACATATAATATCAATGACTTATGGATGATGGTCTACGCCATAGATCATCCTGTCGGTTACCCGTCCGTCACAGAAGCGAGATTTTTTGGTGTAGGTCCGTTTACGGGCCCGCGGGCAGCAGCCCATCTCTCAATGAGAGAACGTGATGTCTTTTGTTGCTGCCTAGAATTTGCTGCCTCGCAAAGGCCTGATTGCCGATAGGTTGTCTATGTTTGCCTATTTGCAGCGTTGATCGACTCACAATCCAACTGACGTAGTCGTAAACAAAATTTGTTTCATATTGAACATAAACTAACGCATACGCTAGGTTGCGGCACCAGTTACAGTCCAAAACCCCAGCGAGAGCAAAGATGACGATGCGAACCGGCGGAGAACTCATTCAGGATTTTCTGCAGACATATGACATCCCGTACGTTTTTGGTAATCCTGGTACAACAGAAACGACCTTCCTTGCTGCGATAGCAAACTCGAAGGCGAGCTACATTCTCTCACTTCATGAATCGAGTGCCGTGGGTATTGCAGCCGGTTATGCAATGATCACGGGGAAACCCGCAATCGTCAGCCTGCATACTTATCCTGGTCTTGCGAATGGCATGTTCAACATGCGTAACGCCTTGATGTCAGGCGTTCCACTCCTTGTGATTAACGGCCAGCAAGATTCACGCTTCCTCATTCACAATCCGGTCCTTGGTGCACCGAATGTGCAGCTATCCCAAACGGCAACTAAATATGCCTATGAAGTCACACGCACAGATGACCTCGCGATCGCTTTGCAGCGCTGTTATCTGCAAACTCAGTTGCAGCCAACTGGACCGGTCTTCCTCTCCATCCCAATGGACTTTATGCTGGAGCAGACCGAGCACACGACATTTAAGAACACGCGCATTATAGATGATGCTGTGCCTCAAGGCCTCGATGAAGCGGTCAAGGCGCTCCGCGCGGTCCCCGCTGGAAAGCTCGCCATTGTCGCAGACTATGCGGTTGGCGCGGCTCAATCGATCAGCAGCGTCAGCCGTATTGCTGATGCGCTTGGCGCCGATGTCTATGCAGCACCATTTCATGTGCAAGGAACAGTCGATCCGCTCCATCCGCGGTTCCGTGGCCAGCTTCCGGGTGAAACCAAAGCAATCAACGCAACATTAAGCCGCTATGACACGATGCTGCTTGTTGGTGAGAAAGTTGACTCCTTCACCTATAACGGCGCGCAAGCATTACCCGCCAGCTTGAAGGTCATCCAGATTTCGCCGGCCCCGAGCCAGCTTGGTTTCGATTTCCCCTGCGATATTGCCGTCGTAGGCGATATCCATGCCACACTCTCGGCGCTTGCCGTCGCGCTGGGTGCGCCGTCGGTGCCGCCTGCTCCGCGTCAAATTGATGAGGCCGCTCTTGATGCTAAATATCCGCCGTCAGGGCCGCATGCCAGCAATGCCCTGATCCTCAACGTACTGCGACAGCTTGATCGCGCTACGCACATCGTCACAGAAGGGTCTTCAGAAGATGCGATTGTGCAGGATATGGCGGTATCACTCGGCTTTCGCAATGTGCATTTTTCGCCACGCGGCGGCGGGTTGGGTTGGGCGATGCCGCTAGGGGTCGGCATAGGCCTCGCCAGCGGTAAGCCCGCCGTCTGTTTTGTTGGCGATGGCGGCAGCATGTTCTCAATCCATGCGTTGTGGACAGCCGCCAAACATCGCATCCCGGCGGTTTTTGTTTGTTTTGTGAATCATGAATACAGACTGCTGAAGGATCTGTGGTGCAACGCGATGCATACCGACATCGCCACCACGCATTTCGTCGGGATGGATTTCAGCGATCCGAATCTCGATCTCAAAGCGATTGCCGAAGGCTTCGGTGCGCGTGTCGAAAAAATTGTAAATTCTGAGAATGTGCCGGATGTGCTGTCGCGAGCGCTTTCTTATGCTGGGCCAAGCTTCCTGCTCATCGATCGTGAACCGTAAGAAAGCGATCCTCTCTCTTCAAGCAAAGAGGGCATGTTTGCCCTCTTTGCTAACGTACGCTGCTTGAATATAGCTTTCGTCTATTGAATTGTATTCGATTATGTATGTCGCTTGGCAAGGCGTTCTGTACGTATGCTTTGAGCTTCGGCTTTTTGTTCATTGCATGTCAGGCCTAGGCCATCACCAATCTGTTATTCAATTCAAATAACCTCATCAGTCTTTATTTTGTTCGTGATGTGTTTTGCCAATTGCTAAAAAATTATAAGAGAGGTGAACCATTGCACACGTCATATAAGGGTCTAGACAGACCAGACGCTTAATTA
Source organism: Beijerinckiaceae bacterium (assembly GCA_018882635.1). Classification (GTDB taxonomy): domain Bacteria; phylum Pseudomonadota; class Alphaproteobacteria; order Rhizobiales; family Beijerinckiaceae; genus TNE-4. The sequence continues at coordinate 2,988 of VERN01000008.1, forward strand.
AATTCGTATCGACTTTCATTGATACAAAACGCGCTAAGGCACCATCAACTCATAACTTTTGGTCGAACAAAACGAGGTGATTTTAAGTCATCTCATTTTGGGACCTATTCAGAAATTTGGTGGAGCTAGACGGAATCGAACTGACGTCCTCTTCAATCCTTTTTATAAATTCGTTCTAAGAGATAATAGTTTATTAGTAAGTGGGAGATCGAAAGTTCAATCCACCCCGGCAGCACCAGTTTTCAATCCGTTCACTGATCTCGGCTGCGTAGCGCTCAGATATGCCGTCCTGATATACGTCATGTTCATTGCGCACCGGCACTGAACTTAAAACACCCGCTACTGCGCCGTTCTTGCATCCGTTCTCGATCATGACCAGACCCATCACTTCACATTCGGAATGGCGTGCTTGATCGATCGATCATGGTGGCTTGACGCTCGATTTTCAGAGACGTTTTGATATTAAAAACCCCGCATCGGCTGATGCGGGGTTTTTATTTTTAGCTGAAACCAGACTTAGAACTTATAGCTGATTGCGGCGCGAACGATATTGCCGTCGATCATGGTGCTGCCCTTGCCAAGAACCGTCGAGAGGTTCGGCGTAATCGCACCACCAATGATCGCGCTTGTTGGGTTAGCGATCGCAGAAATGCTGCCGAGATTGTAATAGAGATATTCGCCGCGGATGATCCAATTATTGGTAAGCGCATATTCAACACCCGCACCGAAGGTGTAGCCACCCTTGGTCTGGCTGCGTTGGCCAGCGAAATTCAGCGTATCGCCCGTACCCTGTACTTCGCGGGTGGTCAGCGAATAATCAACATTGCCATAAGCAAAACCGCCGGTGACATAGAGGAGCACGCGGTCAGCCGCGTAGCCAGCGCGCAGACGCACAGTGCCAAGCCAGGATTGCTGGATATTCGACGACGATGTTTCAGTCGCCGTGCCACGCTGCATGAAGTTAGGAACCAAAAGAGTCCCGCTGCTTCTCTGATTAGCGGTTGAACCCATGAAATCGGCTTCTGCGCCGATCACAAACTGACCCATCTGATAGTTATAACCGATCTGCGCGCCACCAATAAAACCAACGCGATTATTGGCGTAGGGCGCAGGCACAGGCCAAAGCGTGGCCAGTTCTTGCGGGGTCCACGGGAGGACCGGATCATTGTTGATATAAGCCGGGGTCACGTTCCGGTTTGACCAGACAACGCCTGCATTAAGACCGGCATAAAAGCCCGTCCATGTGAACGCAGGGGCGACTGGTGCGGCAGGTGCTGTCTTGCGCGCGGGAAGATCCGCGGCGAAGGCCGCCGATAGCGTGGCAAGCGAGACTGTCGATGCGAGCATCAATGTCTTCATCATGATGGTAACTCCGGACGGAACAATCGAAAAAGAGAGAGCGTCTTACGCTCAACTGCGCCTGTTTATTTCGATTTCAGGTGCCGGTATCAATATTTGATCCGCGTGCAAAAGGCTTTTCAATCGAGACGCCGCGAAGCTGTTGCGCAGACGTCACAAATTTATGTCTTTTCGAGACTTAGAACCCATTATGGTGTTACGCGCAAAGGGCGAAGCGTTCGGTTTACGCATACACGGAATAATTACTTGTGAGAATACAAGCGCTTTATGCGACAAGCCCCTTATAAATCACGCTCACACCAGCGACGATAAATTGAACTCCAATCGCGAGTGTGAACAGGCCCATCACTTTCACCATCACATTCATGCCGACCTTGCCGAGAATGCGGATCAGGCGGATCGCATAGTGAAAGACAAAAAAGATGATCACCGTCATCAAGCAAATGGCGAGGAACAAATCGATCATCGTATGCGTACGGCTCGCCGCTTCGGAAAAGAGCGTCACGGTGGAGATCGTTCCTGCTCCTGTGGTAAGCGGCAGAGAAACGGGAACGATAGCTTGAGACATGATGGACGTCATATCTGTGCCGAGAGGTTGATCGGCCCCTTCTTTCGGCAAATCAACATTCTTACCTGTCACATCATCATGGCTTTTAGAATTGATCATGCTCATGCCTGTTGCACCGAGCAATACGCCACCAGCGATCTGAAACGCGCTCATGGAAATGCCGAAAAAGGCAAGCACTGCAGTTCCAAAAAACATAGAAATGATCATGATCAGGAATGAGCTGAATGTCGCCGCCGTGATCACTTTCATCGATTGAGCGGCCGTTAATCCTGTGACAAGCGCGAGAAAAGCAGGCAGTGCGGATAGGTTATTCGCGACCGCCAAAATGCCGACGAAATAATGCTGAAACGTATTTGCAACCATCGCTCACCCTTTACGCTTTGGATCGCCGCAAAAGGCGATCGCTGTCAATCGCTCAAACTTATCGTCCGTCGGCACTCAGGTGCAACAGCCTAAGAATGACCTGACGGTAGCCCTCTTGCGTTGCGAGATCTTTCATCACGATCAACTTAATCGCGGGCCTCGTCTTTACGATTTAGTAACCCTTTCAGGGGAAGGCTGATTGACGGATTTGACGGTGTGCCGCGCGGGCAAGGGAGTTGTGTCATGAAGCGTATTCTTGTTTCCGCTGCGTTGGCTGCGTTGGCCCTCAGTGCTGGTGTTGCGCAGGCCGCCGATCCGCCGGTGAGTGGCGCAAAGGCTCACGCCCGCACTCAAAAGATCTTTCCAAAAGTGGACCGTAATGCAGATGGTTTTGTGACCATCGAAGAATGGGTCGCGCACGGCTATAAGTTTGAAAAATTTGCGATCGTCGATACGGACAGGAATGGCCGCGTCACAATCAAAGAATTTTTGGTGGCGCAGGCTTTCTGCGATCATTGTTTTCGTTGAAGCACCATCTGCGGCTTTAGACCCAGCGATTATTCGCAGATTTAATGACCGCCACCGCTTGCTTGCGGTGAGGGCTTATTCAAGAGCAATGTTGAGAAGGCAAGTGCGACGAAAAGAAGTGTCAGCACCAGAAACAGATCGCTAAATGCCATCACTAAGGCCTCTCGGTGAACGAGTGCGTTGAGCTTGGTCATTGCAACCGTTCCGGCTAGCGTTCCAAAATCCTGAAATTTCTGCGTCATTGCATCAAGCATATCTTGTGCTGGGATATGGTATAGCGAGATCCGCTCATGCAAGCGGGCTATATGCAGATCAGTTCGATTGTTCAGAAGTGTATTGATCAGGGCAAGCCCGACCGCGCCGCCAAGATTGCGGGTGAGATTATAGAGGCCCGAAGCACCTTTCATCTTTGCAGGGGCCAAGGTGCCAAGGGCGATATTATTGACGGGCACCATGGCCAGCATGATGGAACAACCGCGTAGAATTTGCGGCATTAATAATTCCCAAAAATCCCAATCACGCGTGATGCCAGATGCCCACCAGGTGCCCGCGGCAAAGCCAAAAAGGCCCAGCGCCAACATCACGCGTAAATCCAATTTGCGCGAGAGAATGCCAGCAATGGGTGCGGTGCAGAACATGGCAATACCTGAGACAAACATGGTCTCACCGATCATCAAGGCATCAAAACCGCGCACGCGGCTGAGATAGACGGGATAGACATAGGTCAACCCATAGAGCCCAATGCCGATGGAAAAGCTAAAAAGCGAACCGAATGCAAAATTGCGATCCTGAAAGGCACTGAGATCAACCAGCGGATCGGGGCGGGTGAGCGTACGCCAGAAAAAACCAATACCACCCATGATGGTCACAAGCGTGAAGAAGACGATTAAATGATCTTCGAACCAATCATTGCGGGCACCTTCTTCGAGAACATATTCGAGACTGCCGAGGAAAAACGCCATCGCAATAAGGCTTACCCAATCAAACCGTTTGAGCAGGCCTTTTTCGGGCTTATCAAAATCAATCAGCGTCAGCGCACCAAGGGTGACTAGAATGCCGGGGATAACATTGACGAGAAAAAGCCAATGCCAAGAGAACGCATGGCTGAGCCATCCACCAATCGTCGGACCGATTGTCGGAGCCAATGTCGCAACAAGGCCGATCATCGGAGAGACGATAGGGCGTTTCTCAGGCGGGAACACGGTGAAAGCCGCCGCGAACACGCCGGGGATCATACCGCCGCCGATAAAGCCTTGAATGGCGCGCCAGACAATCATTTCCTGAATGCCAGAGGCCTGCGCACACGCAATGCTGGCGAGAGTAAAGCCAGCGGCGGATATGGCAAAGAAGATGCGTGTAGATAAAGCGCGGCTTAAATAACCAGACAGGGGGATCATGATCACTTCGGCGATCAGATAGGATGTCTGCACCCAAGCGATTTCGTCAGCACTGGCAGAAAGGCCTGCTTGAATTTCTGCCAGCGAGGCTGAGACGATCTGAATATCAAGGATCGCCATAAACATGCCGAATACCATGATCAAAAAGGCGATCATGCGGCGTGCGGACATTGGCTGTCCTTGGGTCGAAATTAGGGCTTGAGTGGATGGGTTTAGCGTCGATGACGATGGGATCACGCTCATTAGATCACGCTCCCTTGTCGTTAGCGTGATAGTTTACGCGTATCGACACTCACAATGACGGACATTCCAGGCCGGAACAGGGCGTCGCCATCAGGCTGTTTCAACGCAATACGAACCGGGACGCGCTGGACAATCTTGGTAAAATTGCCTGTCGCATTATCAGGCGGCAGCAAGGAAAAAGTGGAGCCTGTGCCAGCTGCAAGGCCGGTGACAATGCCTTCAAAAACACGGTCAGGATAGGCATCGATACGAACATCAACTTTCTGTCCCGGCTTGAGAGTGGCGATTTGCGTTTCTTTGAAATTTGCTTCGACAAAAACATGGTCAATTGGGACGAGCGAAAGCAGGCGCTTGCCGGGAACAACATAGTCGCCGGTCTGCACCGATTTTGCTGCAACAATACCGTTGAAGGGCGCGACGATATTGGTTGAGGCGAGATCACGCTTTGCGCGATCAAGAGCCACTGCCAATTCGGCGGCCATTCCGCGTGCTTCGGCGAGACGAGAATCAACGAGCGCGCGCTGGGCTTGTGCATTCGCAACAGCAGCATCGGCGGCGGCTTTCTGAGCGAGGGTCCGATCGCGGTCGGCCGTGGCGTTTTCAAGTGCTGCGCGCGACGCGAAGTCGGTGGCGGCCAATTTTTGGGACCGCTCATAGGCGGCCGCGGCGCGCGCCACTTCGGCTTCAGCGGCACGGGCCTGCGCATTGGCCTGCGCAATGCCGGCATCAGCCGAGACCCCTTCGGCAGCAATGCGGGCCAGCGTCGCGTCCTGCGTTTTTAATTTAGCCTCAGCCTGCTGCAGAGCGAGGCGATAGTCGGTGTCATCCAGCGTCACGAGGATGTCACCCGTGCGCACCTTCTGGTTCGCCTCAACAGCCACATTGGCAATATGGGCGGCGAGCTTGGAGGCAATCTGCGCGTTCTCAGCGCCGATATAGGCATCGTCGGTAGACACGAGATAACGGCCAACCGTGAGGTAGTCATAGCCTTTCCACACGACCGCGAGGCCAAGGAGGCCGCCGACCATGGCCAGAATGATGCGCTTGCGATCCCGGGCTGGGGGCCGCGCCGCGGTCTCGGCCGGTTCGGCGGCGGTGTCCGAGGAGGCGGGACCCGCTGGCGGGGCATCGCGGCGCTTGAGGGCTTCGACGGACATGGGGACCTTAGGGTCTTGGGCGTGTATTTCATCGAACCAATTGGTTCGGTTAGATTGACATAGAGACATCGTCCGCCTAAATCAAGCCTCATCGAACCGATTGGTTCGAAAAATGAGAGCGAAATGGATCACGCGCGCGAAACAACAACCGGAACGGGAACTCTGGAGCCTTCTGCTCCGCGAAAGCGCATCCCGGCCGGCGAAAACCCGGAAAAGCGCCGCCAGATTCTGGATGGCGCGCGGCGGGTGTTTTCACAGCTCGGCTTCGATGCAACGAGCGTCAGCGACATTGCGCGCGAGGCCGGCGTCTCAAAAGGGACGCTCTATGTCTATTTTGAAAATAAGGAACAATTATTCGCGGCCATCGTCGACCAGGAGCGTCAGCATATTCAGGCGGATCTGTTTGCGGCGCTCGACCAGGGTGGCGACGTGGCTGAAACGCTGCGCCTCTTTGGAGAACGCTTCGCCCGCCTGATGACAACCGACCGCATCGTGCGCGCGCAACGTGTTGTCGTGAGCATGGCTGAGCGGATGCCAGACCTCACCCGCGCTTTTTTTGAAGCAGGCCCGCACGCCACCGTCCAGCGGCTTGCCCGCTACCTGATTGAGCAGGATCGCGCTGGACATTTACGCATCGCTGATCCCGATCTTGCAGCCGCTCAATTCATCGAACTCAGCCAGACCCTTCTGGCGCGACCGCGTTTATATTACGCCGTTTCGCCGGGCCCCGCCGACGACGCGGCGATTGCGCGAACAGTAAACGCAGCTGTGAGCGTTTTTCTGGCGGCTTACGGAACGCGATCCGATTAGGCGATTACATCGGGCGCATGACGCCGCAGCCACGCAGCCGCATAGCCGCACAAGGGTCGGATCGGCGTTCTATCGTCCCGGGCCTGTTGCACAATCTCGCGCATCAAGCGATCAGCAGCGCCCGTGCCACGCAAGACCGGCTCAGCTTCGACATGCAGAAGAACGAGCATCATTGGGTCACGGCGATAACGCGCAAACACGCGCGCGCCGTTTTCGAACTGCTCGAAACAGCACTGCGCGTGATTATCGATCATGACACTCAGATCCTCACTTTTTAACGCGCCAGAGGGGGCGCGGCTCACAGGAGCGACGACCGATTAATTGTCGTCGTCGCTCTTGCCGTTCTTCTTCTCGTCCGCATTGAACGGGATCACATTCTCGGATTTTGTGCCGCCTTCGATGACGGCTTTGCCGACAATGCTCAATTCCGAAATGATGTTGCGCAGATTGGTGATCTCGCGCGCCTGCGTATCACGTTCCTTGCGCAGCGATTCAACGGAACCTTTGAGCATGGCGATTTCGACGCGCATACGCTCTTCCGACTCGGCGAATTTTTCCTTGTTCTCATTGGCCGTTTTCTGCAGATCGATATTCATCGCCTGCGCCTGAGAAATCTTGGCCTTGAGCACTTCGAGCTGATCGTTGAGCAAATCGACCTGATTTTGCAGGGTCTTGTTTTCTTGCTCGGTCTTCTTGATCTTCGTATTGTTCGACTTGCGCTCAGTATCCATGCGCGAAATCGCGCTATTGGCCTCTTCCAAGGAACGGCTCAAGCGCGCATTGACGGCATCGAGGGTCTTGAGATCAACCGAAAGCTTACGCTCGCTGATCTGGAGCGTGTTCATCTCGATCGTCTGCTTGCCGATCGTCTCGCGCATTGAATTGTTGAGACGTTCCAGAATTTCGATCTTCGATTCCTTGCTGACACGCGTATCTTCAAGCTCACGCTCAAGACGACGCACAGTGCCTTCAAGGGTAAATTTTTCTTGATTGATGGAATCGAGACGATTTTTGACGGTCTGATAATTATCCGTCTGCTCCTCGATCACACCCTGCATGTCGATGATCTGGGCGCGCAATTCACCAATCGTGCGCGTCGCCAGATTGATCTCATCTTCCTTGCGGTTGAGGTTCTGATAGAGATCGCTCGTCTTCTCACTGAGCAGCGCGACTTCCTGCCGCTCCTTCTCAAGATCAAGACGCATATCGGAGAGGCGCTTTTCAACGGCCTCGCGCGCCGCCTTCTCAGCCTCAAACAGGCTTTCGGCATGGCGGAGTTTGGGCAGATGTTCTTCAAGCGCGGCATTGTGCTTCGTGAGCAGCTTATTGCGCTCTTCGAATTCATCACGCTCTTTCGCAGTGTCTTCAAACTGACGGTTAAGCAGGCTGAGCTGTGACGTCGCCACGTTCAGCCTGATGATGAGGTCTTCCTGCTCCTCGCGGAATTGCTCGAGCTTCTGCTCATGCGATTCAAGCGTTTCCTCGAGGTTACGCTTGCGATCAACCAGCTGGGCCACCTGCTCTCGTGTGGCTTCGAGCAGATTCACATTTTGCGAATATTGGCGCTGAAAGTTCAAAACGGATTTTTTCAACTTCTCCTGAACCATGATGAGGTCAGAGGAAGCTGAGATAACGGCAATCAGATCTTCGGTGCCGGCAATGGTAGCCGGGGCACTTGGCACAGGGGCTACGGGCGCTGCGGCGACAGCCGTCGCCATGGTCGTCTCAGCGACCGGAGTGCCTTCATTGCCACCGCCTTTGCCTCTGCGGAAGAACATTGCCAACCTCATCTCGTGCGGCTTGCGGGAGCCGCTCCCATGCTATGGTCGCCTCAGAGGCCCTGCGGCCTCGGGAATGAGCCTGAAACAGCGTCATTCCAGTCCCTTATGGTTAACAAATGGTGTTTACCGGCCCATTTCGAGACGTTCTCACTCGAAGAAACGGCACGATCGGAACATTAAACAGCAACGCAACCGGGGGACCGGTCAGACCCCAATCAGGGACAAGCAACCGGAAATTGAGTCTTCCTTCTACTGTCCCGTCCGCGCAGAGTCCATGCTTTGCAATGCAACAAAATGCCCTTGTTCGGCTGGCTCTCTCGGGGCTGGACCCTACAAAGCCAACATGTCAGTTTCCCTTACGTCATCTTAGCTGCAAGAGGAGACGATTGATGCATGGCCATGTCGATTGGAGCGAATTGCTGACGCCGGACCCTGAGGCTGCGAAGAAGTTCTACGGCGATGTCTTTGGATGGACATTTTCGCCGATGCCCATGCCTCAGGGTGGTGTTTATTGGGTCGCGATGGCGAGCGAAAAGCCGGTCGCTGGCATCATGGCCACCACCGACGCGGGCCCAGACACCCCGCCACAATGGTTCACCTATCTGGCAGCAGAGGATGTTGATGCGGGTTGCGACGCCATACGCGCCGCCGGAGGAACGATAGTCCAGCCACCATGGGACATTCCCTATGTCGGCCGGATCGCGATTGTGATGGATGCGCAGAACATCGTCTTTGGCTTGATGGCACGCATCTAAAGCGCGGCCTTCAGGATCAGATTGGGAAGCCAAATTCTCTCAGGTCGGCCGCTAGTCGCTCCGGCCCCGTGAAATGGAGGGCGTGCATGCCAACTGTGCGCGCACCCTCCACATTGGCCGCGCTGTCATCGATGAAGACGCATTCGGATGGGTTGAGCCCATAACGGTCGAACAATAGCCGATAGATTTCCGGATCAGGCTTGAGGAGCTTTTCTTCACCTGAGACGATCGTCCCTCTGAATTCCGCAAGAAACGGGAATCGCTCTTTCGCGATACCAAATTTCTCGTGCGAAAAATTGGTGATCGCATAGTCAGGCACGCCTTGCTGCCGCAAGGATTCGAGAAGCGCCACGCTGCCCGCGATGGGACCAGAGATCGTCTCAGTCCAACGTTCATCAAACGCACGGATGGCGGGTTCATAGTGCGGGTATTGAGCAATCAGAAGTGCGACCGCATCCTTAAAGGTGCGGCCGCGATCCTGTTCGAGATTCCAAGCGGGCGTGCAGACATGCCCGAGGAACCACTCCATCTCTGCTTCGTCCGCAAAGATCGTGCGGTAAAGAAAGCGCGGATTCCAATCGACCAGCACATTGCCAATGTCGAAGACGACAGTCCGCGGCACAAGAATTCTTAGCCGCCGAGGTTGAAGGCGGCGAGCGCAGCCATGTTGACGATGTCGGAATCCTTCGCGCCCAACGGAACGATCTGAACCGGCTTGTCGAGACCGACCAGCAGCGGCCCAATCACGGTCGAACCGCCAAGTGTTTGCAGCATTTTGGTCGAGATCGAAGCCGAGTGGAACGCCGGCATCACGAGCACGTTCGCCGTATCGGACAGGCGCGCAAATGGATATTGCTGCAGCAATTCCTTATTAAGCGCGACATCGGCCGCCATCTCGCCATCATATTCGAAATCAACGCGGCGTTCGTCGAGAATTTTCACCGCTTCAATGACTTTGGTTGAGCGCTCGCCGGGCGGATGACCGAAAGTTGAGAATGCGAGCATCGCCACGCGCGGCTCATACCCTAAACGACGGGCCGCACGCGCCGCTTCAACCGCGATATCAGCCAGCTCATGCGCCGTCGGCATTTCCGTGATCGCCGTATCAGCGACCAACACCGTGCGACCACGCGCCAGCACAAGCGAAATACCCATCAGACGATGACCGGGCTTGGTGTCGATCACATGACGAATATCTTGCAGCGCAATCGAATAATTCCGCGTTGTGCCCGTGACCATCGCATCAGCATCACCAAGCGCGACCATCGCCGCGCCAAAATGATTGCGATCCTGATTGATCAAACGCTGACAATCGCGGAACAGATAGCCTTTGCGCTGCAACCGCTCATAGAGATAATTGGCATAGGCTGCATTGCGATGTGAGAGCCGCGCATTATGAATCTCGATGCCTTCACGGCCTTCGAGTTCAATGCCTGCGAAGGCCGCTGTTTCGTAAATGCGATCTTCACGCCCAACGAGGATTGCTGTGCCAAGCCCTTGCGACGCAAAGGACACCGCCGCTCTGATGACTTGTTCTTCTTCACCTTCGGCGAACACGACACGCTTCGGATGACGGCGCACGCGCTCAATCGTGCGCTGCAAAGCGCCTGCGACCGGATCGCGGCGCGCTGACAATTGCGCCTTATAAGCCTGCATATCAACGATCGGGCGTCGCGCGACGCCTGTATCCATCGCCGCTTTCGCCACAGCAGGTGGAAGCGTGTGTATCAAACGCGGATCGAACGGAACGGGAATAATATAATCACGTCCGAAACGTGGGCGCGCGCCCTGATAAGCAACCGCCACTTCATCCGGCACGTCTTCACGCGCGAGCTCAGCGAGGGCGAGCGTCGCGGCAATCTTCATTTCCATATTGATCGTTGTGGCACGCACATCGAGTGCCCCTCGGAAAATATAGGGAAAGCCGAGAACGTTGTTGACCTGATTGGGATAATCGGAGCGCCCCGTGGCGATGATCACGTCATCGCGCACTGCCATCGCTTCTTCCGGCGTGATTTCCGGATCAGGATTGGCCATCGCAAAAATGATCGGGTTCGGCGCCATGGTTTTCACCATCTCAGCCGAGAGGGCCCCTTTTGCCGAGAGACCGAAGAACACGTCGGCCCCATCCATCGCTTCGGCCAGCGTGCGCGCCTTTGTCTCTGTTGCGTGGGCGCTCTTCCACTGGTTCATGCCCTCCGTGCGGCCTTTATAGACGACGCCTTTGGTGTCGCAGAGAATGACGTTCTCTGGCGCAAACCCCATCGCCTTGATGAGCTCAAGGCAAGCAATGCCCGCAGCACCCGCGCCATTGCAGACCAGTTTTGTATTTTTGATATTGCGCCCGGTGAGTTCCAGCGCGTTGATAATGCCTGCGGCGGCAATGATGGCAGTGCCGTGCTGATCGTCATGGAAGACGGGAATGTCCATCAATTCGCGCAAACGCTCTTCGATGATGAAGCATTCGGGAGCCTTAATATCCTCCAGATTGATCCCGCCGAATGACGGCCCTAGATACCGCACCGCGTTGATGAAGGCATCCGGGTCTTCGGTATCCACTTCAAGGTCGATCGAATCGACATCGGCAAAGCGTTTGAAGAGAACGGCCTTGCCTTCCATCACCGGTTTAGAGGCGAGCGCACCCAGATTACCGAGGCCCAGAATGGCGGTGCCGTTCGAGATCACGGCCACGAGATTGCCGCGGGTGGTATAATCAAAAGCGCGTGAGGGATCCTCGGCGATGGCTTTGACGGGAACGGCGACGCCCGGCGAATAGGCGAGCGACAAATCGCGCTGCGTCGCCATGGGCTTCGTCGGCACGATTTCGAGCTTGCCGGGCCGTCCACCCATTTGATGAAATGTAAGGGCTTCCTGATCGCTGATGGCGGGGCGGCCGCGTTTCAAAGCTTCGGCGCTCCGGGTCGTCTTGCCCGTCGTTTCTTTTTTGGCCATCGGCGTCTCAACTCCCTTTGTCTTGGACGAACCATAACATCCAGACCGGGAGGCTCAACCCGCCATTGGGTGGGGATGATCCGGGCACGAAAACCGGTTGACAGCGCGGGGTGATGCCGTGCGTCCCCTGAACCGCTTTGCTAGGGTGCCTCGCATGACCCATTCCGCTCCATCAACAGCCCGCAAAGACGCAGATCCGGCACCGGAGACGCGCGTCACACCGATGATGGCGCAATATATCGAGATCAAGGCGGCTAATCCGGATTGCCTCCTGTTCTACCGCATGGGTGATTTCTACGAATTATTCTTCGAGGACGCCGAGATCGCCTCTCGCACGCTCGGGATCGTGCTGACCAAGCGTGGCAAGCATCAGGGTGACGATATCCCGATGTGCGGTGTGCCGGTCGAGCGGGCGGATGAATATCTGCAACGCCTCATCGCGGCTGGCCATCGTGTGGCCGTCTGCGAGCAGACCGAAGATCCGGCTGAGGCGAAAAAGCGAGGCGCCAAATCGGTCGTAAAGCGTGATGTGGTGCGCCTCGTCACACCCGGCACCATCACCGAAGACCGGCTGCTTGATCCTGCCCGCGCCAATCTCCTCTGTGCCATCGCGCGTATCCGCGCGGGTGAAGATGCATGGGATTATGCGCTCGCGGCCGCTGACATCTCGACGGGTCGCGTGACCCTGATCGCAAGCGCTGCTGATCGGTTGGCTGCCGATATTGCGCGTATCGACCCACGTGAATTGCTGGTGCCCGATAGCCTGATCGATGATCCAGGTCTTTCCGCTTTATGGCGCGACAGTCGCGCGTCTTTGACGCCACTGGCGCGCGATGGCCTTGATTCCACCAATGCGGAAAAGCGCATTCTCGATTTCTACGGCTTGCAGACGCTCGATGGTTTTGGCCGCTTCTCGCGCGCTGAAACCGTCGCGCTGGCGGCGGTGCTTGTTTATATCGACCGGACGCAATTGGGCGTTAGGCCAGCGCTGTCGCCACCGCAGCGTGACGGGCATGGTGACAATGTTCTGATTGATCCTGCGACGCGGGCCAATCTCGAACTCACACGCACCCTTACCGGCGAACGGCAAGGCTCGATCCTGGCTGATCTTGATCGCACACGCACGCCGCAGGGCGGACGTTTGATGGCCGAATGGATCGCGAGCCCCCTCACCAAGGTTGAGGCCATTGTCGCACGCGCCGATGCTATTGAATGTCTTACGAATGATCGCGGCCTGCGTGCGCTTTTGCGCGGTGATCTCGCGCGATTGCCTGATATTGCGCGTGCATTAGGTCGTATTGCCGTGCAACGCTGCGGGCCGCGCGATCTTGCCGTCTTGCGCGATGGAGCGGAGGCCGCCCAACGGATCGCCGCGCGATTTGCCGACACGCAAGACTGGCCGCCTCTTCTTAAAAAAGCGGCCATCGCGCTCAAGGCACTCGACCCGGGTTTTGCTACCCGTTTCGCTGAAGCGTTGGCGGATGAATTGCCGCTTAATCGTCGCGATGGTAATTTTATTCGGGCAGGCTTCACCGAAGCGCTCGATCAGGTGCGAGGATTGCGGGATGATAGCCGCAAGATCGTCGCTAGCCTGCAAGCCAATTATGCCGAGGCTACCGGCATCAAAAATTTGCGCATCAAGCATAATAATTTTCTGGGCTATTTCATCGAAGTGCCGCAGCAAGCCGGTGAGACGATGCGGGCGGATGCCGCCTATATTCACCGCCAGACAATGCAAGACACGATGCGATTTTCGACGCCGGAATTGGGCGAACTCGAAGCTAAAATTGCATCCGCCGCTGATCGCGCACTCGCGCTTGAAAATGAAATCTTTGATCGCTTGACAGCTGACGCATTAGCCCATGCCGATGTGCTGAAAGCGATCGCGGACGCATTGGCGCTCATTGATGTTTTAGCGGCGCTTGCGGAACGTGCCGATGAAGGGCGCTGGTGTCGGCCGCTTGTCGATAACAGTCTGGCCTTTGTGATTACGGGAGGACGCCATCCGGTTGTCGAAACAGCATTGAAGGCAAGTGGTGAAGCCTTCGTTGCCAATGGTTCGGATTTGTCGCCGCCATTAGCCGATGACGAAGGACGCATTGGTCTCATCACCGGTCCGAACATGGCTGGTAAATCAACTTACCTCCGACAAAATGCCGTGATTGCTTTGCTTGCGCAGATCGGCTCCTTCGTGCCCGCTGAGACCGCCCATATTGGCATTGTCGATCGCCTGTTTTCGCGTGTGGGTGCGGCTGATGATCTCGCGCGTGGTCGGTCAACCTTCATGGTTGAGATGGTTGAAACGGCTGCAATCCTCAATCAGGCGACAGAACGCTCCTTCGTCATTCTTGACGAAATTGGCCGCGGCACCGCGACGTTTGACGGTCTTTCCATTGCGTGGGCCGCTATTGAATATCTGCACGAGGCCAATCGGTGTCGCGCCCTCTTTGCCACGCATTATCATGAATTGACGGCGTTGGCAGGACGTTTGTCGCGCATTGTTAATCTCACCATGCGAGTCAAGGAATGGAATGGCGAAGTCATCTTTTTGCATGAAGTGATGCCCGGCACAGCCGACCGTTCTTATGGCATTCAAGTTGCGCGTCTCGCAGGCTTGCCCGGTGCTGTCATTGAACGCGCCAAAATCATTCTGGCAGAATTAGAAGACAGCCAGAGACAGGCGCCGGTTGAAAAGATGATTGATGACCTACCCCTCTTTTCAGCGAAGCCGGTACGCACCACACAATCAAAGAATGTGGAAGAAGACAAATTACGCGTCGAGATTGAATCGATTGATCCTGATGCTTTATCTCCGCGTGAAGCGCTTGATGCGCTTTATCGTCTCAAAACTTTGCTGACCTGAATCTATCTGATTTTCATTTTATCAGGATTTTTTTGGCATGATGAATCATGTCAGAACATCTCAATCAAAAATTGCAATTTTCTAGATCTACGCATTTTGAATTGCAGAATGTCGCGCGGCAAACAACGCGTGAGTTGATCCGTCTTAACCGTATGATTGATCCGAAATTCGGTTTTGAACAAACTTTAGTGGCCCGCGAGATTGTTGATGGGCGTTACGTGAATGGTGACTCGTTTGCCTATGATGTGCTTCCTGATTGCCTTTATCATCGCCTGTCGCGCCGTGCCTTGAATGCTTTGATGAATGATGGCCGTATCAGGATTGATACATTCGCCCTTGATCCGCAGATCAATGGTGCTGATCTGCCTGACAATCCGGAATCGCCGTACATTCTGGCAACGCATAAATATGATGGTTTGCCGGGACTGCCGATCGTGCTGGGGCGCAGAGCACTCGTATTAAGAGCATCACTCGACCCCTACGTGTATATGCGGCGGTATAGCGCCTGTCTGCAGATTGACGATCCTGACGGATTCGTCAGTTGCATTACTGAGAAATTGACACAAGTTCTTGGAACTATTGGTGGGCAGGTTGTCCGTGTGTTGCACGCGCCCTGCACTTACCAATGGTCCCGGCTCGTCGGCACTGAGAGCAGGTGCGATTCCCTTGCAACGCCTGCCGCCGATCCGGAAGATGCAAAGTATTTCATTAAGCCCCGTTATGGATTTCATGATGCAGAATTCCGGTTCGTCTGGATCCTCGACCAGGATTTCGAGGGACATGTGGACATCCAATGCCCGGACCTGCCCGAATTTTGTTCCGTTTTCAAAGAGCCTGCCGCCTAACTGCTTCAGGCGACACGAGGGATCATGATCGCTCGCGTTTCGACCGTTGCCTTTCAGGGCATCGAAGCGGTGCCCATCGATGTGCAGGCGCAAATCGCTCCGGGACGCATCCTGTTCAATATCGTGGGCCTCCCCGACAAGGCGGTTGCCGAATCGCGCGAACGCGTGCGGTCCGCACTCATCGCGTCAGGCCTCGCGCTGCCAGCCAAGCGCATAACAGTGAATCTGGCGCCGGCCGATCTACCCAAGGAAGGCGGCCATTTCGATTTGCCTGTCGCACTCGCTTTGATGGTGGCCATCGGTGCCATCCCAGCGGATGCGCTCGAAGGCTTAACAGCCTTGGGCGAGCTCGCGCTCGATGGATCAATCTTACCCGTCAATGGCATTCTGCCTGCTGCGGTGTCGGCCAACATGCGCGGGCATGGTTTGATCTGTCCCGACGCGAGCGGATCGGAAGCGGCGTGGGCCTCACCCGATATTCCCATTTTGGCTGCGCGCTCGCTCATCCAACTCGCCAATCATTTCAAAGGCACACAAGTGTTGCGGCGCCCGGAGCCGGCGATCAGCCATGCCGATGGACCGCTGCCGGATCTTGCCGATTTGGCTGGACAGGAAAGTGCACGTCGTGCGCTCGAAATTGCTGCGGCGGGCGGACACCATATGTTGATGTGCGGACCACCGGGCGCAGGCAAATCAATGCTTGCCGCGCGTTTGCCTTCCATTTTGCCGCCTTTGCTGCCGCGCGAATTGCTCGATGTGTCGATGGTTCATTCAGTCGCTGGCTTGATTGCGGGCGGCGCGTTAACAGATCGAAGACCGTTTCGCGCGCCCCATCATTCCGCTTCGATGGCAGCACTCGTCGGGGGCGGCTTACGCGCTCAACCGGGCGAAATTTCGCTGGCGCATCATGGCGTGCTCTTTCTCGACGAATTGCCGGAATTTCATCGCCAAACCCTCGAAGCTTTGCGCCAACCGATCGAGACGGGCGAAGTTGCCATTGCGCGCGCGAATTATCGCATCACCTATCCGGCCCGGTTCCAACTCATTGCGGCGATGAATCCCTGTCGTTGTGGTTTGGCGACCGAACCGGGCTATGCCTGCAAGCTGCAACCCAATGCACGGTGCATGGCGCAATATCGCAGCCGCTTGTCAGGACCTTTTCTCGATCGCATCGATCTCTCCATCGATGTGCCAGCGGTGAGCGCCAGCGATCTCATCGTGCCAGCCAAGGGCGAACATTCGGCGGCTGTGAAACGCCGCGTGACAGCAGCGCGCGCCTTGCAGACGGCGCGTTATGCAACACGCACATGGAGTGGACCGGCTCTCAACGCGGCCTGTCCGCCCGCTCAAATCGACCAAGTGATGGCGCTCGATCAAGACGGTATTGCGCTATTACGTGCTGCATCCGATTCCATGCGTCTTTCAGCCCGCGCCTATCATCGTGTCCTCAAAGTGGCACGCAGCATCGCCGACCTCGATGGTTCAGAACCGGTGCGAAGGCTGCATCTTGCCGAAGCCCTGTCTTATCGTCCGTCAGCCGAACAGGAATTTGTTTGATCCCCTTTGCTCAGGCCAAGGGGCGTTTCTAATGACACAAGAAACGAAGGATGAAGGGCGCCGTCCGTTCGGCGCCGATGATCACTTGGCCATTAGTGCGCATGAAATTCGTAATCCCGCTCAAGCGCTGATCGGTTTGACGGACATGCTTAGTGCGATGGCTTTGCCACCCGACGCGCAAGCCTGCGCAAAAGTAATACGTCAATCAGCGCAAGCCATTCTTACCGTTGTCGATAATGCGCTTGATCTTGTGCGGCTACAAAAAGGCTTCATCGATTTTGTGGCGGAACCTTTTGATCCGCGCGCTCTGATTGCTGGTTGCGTTGACATTCTCTACGGGCAGGCCGCAACGAAAGGGCTCGATCTTGCGGGATTTGCTGACATCTCTTTGCCAGCACGCGTCATCGGCGATGCAGCGCGGGTGCGGCAGGTGCTGCTCAACCTTGCTGGTAACGCGATCAAATTCACCGAGGAAGGTGGCGTTGGCCTTGCGGTTCGCCGCGAAGCCGATGGCAGCCTTGCTTTTATCGTCGAGGATACCGGCCCCGGTTTTGCTGAAGGCGACCGCGCGGCGTTGTTTGCGGCTTTCGCCAGCACAGGCCATCGGCAAGGCGGCCTTGGTCTTGGATTAACAATCTCGGCCGGTATTGCCAGCGCGCTAGGCGGAACATTATCGCTCGACGCACGACCCCAAGGCGGCTCACGCTTTGTGCTGCGCCTGCCTTGCCCGGCGGTGCCAGGTGATCCACCCCCCTCCATCATCGACCGTCCGCGACCGCCTGTTCTGATCGTCTCAACAGGACCCTTCACCGGACCCTATCTGGAAGAAAAACTGCGCAGCATCGGCCATGATACGGCTTTGATCATGCGGCCCGAGCGGGCGGGGCTGTGGCTGTCTGAACATCCTGAAGCGATATTGGTCGTTGATGCGGCGCTGGGACGCCGCGGTGTGAGCGTGGCGATCCATCGCGCGCGTGCGGCAGGGTGCGAGGCCATCGTCCTCTTACGCTCGGTGCAAGATGATGCTGCTCTGGGACCGCTCGCGCGGTCCGCGGATTGGACGAGTGTTCGAAAACCGGTCTCAGCCCGCAGTCTCTCGGTCACATTGTCGGGATTTGGCGATGAACCAATCGAACACGGTTCTGGCGGCGGACCGCCCGTGCTTGTCGCCGAAGATTGCCCGATCAATCGGCTGCTTGCCGAACGCCTGTTAGAACAAGACGGTTGCCGGGTTGCGCTGGCCGCCGACGGGATTGACGCTGTTGATCAAGTTACCCAGCGGCTCAGCCGGGGCGAAGAACCCTTTGCATTGATCCTGATCGATCTGCGTATGCCGGGTCTCGATGGATTTATGACAGCGCGGCAAATCCGCGCGGTTGAGGCAGCTTATTTAGCACCCAGGGCTTTTATCTGCGGTGTTTCCGCTGAAGTTGATAGCAATCTCATCCAAACAGCCATCGGAACAGGAATGGATGATGTGGTCAGTAAACCGCTGAGCCCGGCCATTGTGACGGGATTACGCGACCGTGCGCTCAGAAAGCCTGTCACGATCACGTCACAGCATAGTAAGACAATGAAACCCGGCCCATCGGACGGGCGGTGATTCGGATCTGTTGCGCATGATGTCTGGTTCTTATGCCGCGCATGGCGGTTTGACGGACGAAGCCGTGGTTTTGGGTCGTCTTGGCCCGCTCGAAGTGCGACTCGCAACGCAACCGGACGATATTCGTGACGCGCAGCGCCTGCGCTATGACGTCTTTTATGAAGAAGGGCGCGCGATCGCCGCACAAGACACGCAACTCTTACGACGGGATTGCGACGCCTTCGATGCGGTGTGCGACCATCTGCTGGTGATCGATACAACGCGCGCCCATCATCGGAGTATTGTTGGGACCTATCGCTTGCTCCGGCGAGACATTGCCGCGCAGCATTTTGGCTTCTACAGCGAAAGTGAATTTGACATCGCACCGATGCTGGCACGGCATCCGCAATCACGCCTTTTGGAGCTCGGGCGCTCTTGCGTGTTAAAACCCTATCGCGACAAGCGAACGGTTGAGTTGTTATGGCACGGAATCTGGACCTATGTGCGGCGCCACCGCATTGATGCGATGTTTGGCTGTGCCAGCTTCGATGGTACTGATCCTGATGCGATTGCCGAGCCGCTCAGTTTCTTAGCGCGCAATGCACTTGCGCAAGAAGAATGGCGCATACAGGCGCGCGATAATCTTTATCTCGCTATGGAGCGCATGCACGATCGCCCTATCGATATCAGGCGCGCATTGCATGCCATGCCACCCCTCATCAAGGGCTATCTACGTTTGGGTGCCAAATTTGGTGAGGGTGCCGTCATCGATCGCACCTTCAACACTATTGATGTTCTAGTGATCCTACCCGTGAATGATATTTCGCAACGCTATATTTCGCATTTTGGTGCCGATGCCGAACGGCACGCGGCGTAAATCTTCACAGAAAAGATTTCAGTCCCTCGCGATAGGTGGGGTAGCGCAAAAGATCATCACCGAATTCGGCGCGAATCAGCGCATTCGAAACACGTTTATTTTCTTCGTAGAAGCTCAATCCCATAGGGGAAAGACCGGCGTTTCGCCAGTCCACCTCCGGTGGTGGCTCCCTGTCTAATAACTCTGCCGCATAAGTAATAACGTCCTGAGGCGGTGCAGGCTCATTGTCCGTCACATTATAGACGGCTCCGTCGCGCGGTTTCATCAATGATGCGCGGATGATGCGCGCAATATCATCAACATGAATACGGTTGAAGACTTGTCCCGGCTTTACAATCCGCCGAGCGGTGCCAGCGCGCATTTGCTCAATCGCATTTTGGCCGGGACCATAAATACCAGCGAGGCGAAAAATCTGTGTCGCGGCCATCGCTTCTCGGCCCGTTCGCAACCATGCCATCTCGGCGGCAAGGCGACGAATGGATCGCGGTTGTTGCGGCGTCGGTTCATCTTTCTCTGTGACCCATGCGCCGTCACGATCGCCATAAACGCCAATGGTGGAGAGATAGCCAATCCACCGCACACTGGCACTTCCTAAAAGTGCATCCGTGACCGCGGTGTTGCCATCACCCGTCTCACCGGGTGGAACCGATATGAGAAGCGCATCGGCCTCACACAAAGCGTCTTCACAGTCTGGCGTGAGCGTTTCGCCATCGAAGACATAAGCCTGCAATCCGTTGCGGCGTAACGCTTCGGCTTTGTCAGGCGTGCGCACCGTTCCAGCAATGAAATATTCATCGCCAAAAAGCGTGGCGAAACGTTGGGCGGAATAACCAAAACCAAGACAAAACAAATTCATGAGATCGATTCCCCACGCCATTCGGCCTGAACGATTGGATCGGTTTCCGTGTTTAATCGATCCGCGCGCAATGCTGAAAATTCATCAGCGGGCAAGAGCCGTGACAAGGCCCATATTGCTGCACCCCGCACCAGCGCTGAGGAATCATCAAGCAATGGGCGCGCCTTGTGCGCTAGGTTTTTGTCACCCGCATTACCAATGGCAATCAACACATTGCGGATGAAACGATCACGCCCTGTGCGCTTGACGGGCGTTGCGGCAAACAATTGCCGAAACGCGGCATCATCAAGCGCAACAAGATCAGCCAATTTGGGTGCTTTTAATTCCGCGCGCATAGCCAGTTTTGCATCGCGCGAGGCCGTTGCAAAACGATTCCACGGGCAAACTGCCAAGCAATCATCGCAGCCAAAAATTCGGTTGCCCATCGGCGCGCGAAATTCTGTTGGGATTGGCCCTTGATGCTCAATGGTGAGATAAGCGAGGCAGCGACGAGAATCGAGCGTGTAAGGGGTTGGAAACGCATCAGTGGGACAAATTGTTTGGCACCGCGTGCACGAGCCACAATGATCAGGCGAAGCCTGATCGAACGGCAATTCAGCCGTCGTAAAAATGGCACCCAAAAACAACCATGAGCCATGTTGGCGCGAAACAAGCACCGTATGCTTGCCCTGCCAGCCGAGGCCCGCGGCGGCAGCCAAAGGCTTTTCCATCACGGGTGCTGTGTCGACAAACACTTTCACATCTGCGGCTGCTTCCTTGGCGAGATAACCGGCGATCTGTTTCAAGCGACCTTTGATAACATCGTGATAATCGCGCATGCGCGCATAGACCGAAATTGTGCCGATTTCTTTTTGCGTCAGCGTTTCCATCGGATCGGTGGCTGGCGCATAGGATGTGCCAAGCATGATGATGGATTTGACATCCGGCCAAAGCGCGCGCGGATCGGCGCGCCAATCCTTTTTTTCAGCGAGCCATTCCATGTCAGCGTGGTGGCCTTGGCGCAAATGCTCTTCGAGGCGTGCGCGCAGATGCGGCACGCTATCGGGCGACGCGATGCCGAATGAATCAAAACCTTCGCGCCGTGCGCGTTCTTCGAGTTTGGAACGGAGCGCGTCCGGCGTCAGAAGTCGAGATCCGCGTAATGGCTCACCGGCTCCATCCCCGTAACGCGATCGCTCAAGAGCGGCCGGAATGATGGGCGCGACTTCACCTTTTGATACCAGTGTTTCGCCGCTTCGTTTTCTGCCCATGGCACGTCGCCAAGATAATCCGCCACTGACAATTGCGCCGCGGCTGCGAGATCAGCATAGCTTAGACTCTCCCCCGCCAGCCAGTTCCGCTCGGCATGGAGATAGCCAATATAAGCCAGATGATACCGGATATTGGCGCGCGCGGCCCGAATGGAGGCCATATCGGGCGCGCCGCCACCGAGTTCGACCGGCATGAAGCGTTTGAAAATCTTCTCATGCGCAAAATAGCCAGTGACTTCGGCGTGCATCTTGCCATTGAACCAATCCATCAGACGCCGCACCTCAACACGGCCTTTCGGATCGGGCGGCAGGAGACGGCGTTCACCCAAGGCGAGCCCGCGCGTCTCATCCAGATATTCCGCAGCCGGCATCGCACCAATCACGAGACCGACTTGCTCTTCCTGATAGACAGGCGTTGAGGCGGCTGGGTTCATGCGCAAGAAATCAAGGCGGCGTTCCCAAACGCGTTCTTCAATGAGCTCGGCCTCAAGGCCAAGCTCGCCAAGCACCAAGCGCAGGAAACGCGACTGGGCACAAAAGGGATGATGGTAGAGCGTGGCCATGTGCCCGCTGCTCCCTCTTCGCATGAGACATTCTGGAGACGCAGCGATAGCGCCGCGCGGGGTCTCCGTATAGAACCCGCAAAGCACGGCGACAACCCGATTCGCACCGGGTAGGCTCGCCTTATTGGGTTAGCTTGGCAGGGAAAATACCCGAAATGGACTCGCTCGCGGCGTTGAAAGCGGCAATTCTCGGCATTCTTGAGGGATTCACCGAATATTTACCGGTTTCATCGACAGGCCATCTTTTATTAGCCGAGCATTTTCTGAATCTCGATTTCGACAATGCGGCTTTCAGCAAAACCTTCGTCGTGCTCGTGCAGCTCGGGTCGATCCTCGCGCTGGTCGGCTATTATTTCCGACGCTTGCTGAACATCGCACTTGCGGCGCGGCATGATCAGGGCGCACGCAATTTCATTATCGGCGTCTTGATTGCATTTCTGCCTGCCGCTTTTCTGGGAGCGACCTTGCACGGCTTCATCAAGGGTGTGCTGTTCAACCCTTTGATTGTCTGCATCGCGCTCATTGTCGGTGGCTTTATCCTACTCATCGTCGACGAGATGAAATTGCCGCAAGACCGCGATGACGCGACCGCTTTTCCATTGTCGATGTATTTTAAGATCGGGTTGATCCAGTGCATTGCCATGATTCCTGGCGTCTCACGCTCAGGCGCGACAATTGTCGGCGCAATGCTGATGGGGGCAAGCAAACGTGCAGCGGCGGAATTTTCGTTTTTCCTCGCTATGCCCACAATGGCGGGCGCCTTCGCCTATGATCTTTACAAGAATTATAAATTCCTGACCGCATCCGATCTCGGACTTGTCGGCATCGGCTTTGTGACCGCCTTTATCTCCGGCTACATCGTCGTGTCAGGCTTGTTGAATTACGTCACCAAGCACGGATTTAAACCCTTTGCGTGGTGGCGCATCATGGTCGGTTCAGCCGGATTGGCTGCTCTTATGGTGTGGGGCTGAGACCAATTCTTAGGATAGGAAGCCGATAATCTCTTTGACGGCTTTCATATTCGGAGCCGCAATCGCACGGGCGCGATCAGAGCCATCGCGCAGCACGGCATCGATATAAGCGTGATCGGCCGATAGCTTTTTCATTTCAGCGCCGATCGGGCCAAGTTTGGCCACGGCGAGATCGACCAAAGCCGCTTTGAATTGCGAGAATTGGCCACCGCCAAAATCGGTCAAGACCTGATCCTTTGACGTGCCGTTCAACGCTGCAAAAATACCGACGAGATTGGCTGCTTCAGGGCGCTTATCGAGACCGGCCAATTCTGACGGCAGCGGCTCGGGATCTGTCTTGGCCTTACGCACTTTCTGAGCAATAGCATCGGCATCATCCGACAGGTTGATGCGCGAATAATCGGACGCATCCGATTTCGACATTTTCTTTGATCCATCGCGCAGGCTCATCACGCGTGTGGCGGGGCCTTGAATGAGCGGTTCGGGCAGCGGAAAAAAACCTTCGCCGAACCCGCGCGCGGCGATGGACTCAGCAAAATCATTGTTGAACTTTTGCGCAATATCGCGCGCGAGTTCGAGATGCTGCTTCTGGTCTTCGCCGACCGGCACATGGGTGGCACGATAGACGAGAATATCAGCAGCCATCAGCACCGGATAATCGTAAAGGCCGATGGACGCGTTTTCACGATCCTTGCCAGCCTTTTCCTTGAACTGCGTCATGCGGTTCAACCAGCCCATACGCGCGACGCAATTGAACACCCAGGCGAGCTCGGCATGCTCAGCCACTTGGCTCTGGTTGAAGACGATATGCTGTTTCGGATCGATGCCGCAGGCAATGAAGGCAGCGGTCACTTCGCGAATATTGGCGACAAGATCGGCCGGGTTATGCGGCTGCGTGATCGCATGCATATCGACAACACAATAGATGCATTGATGGCTCTTCTGCAGCTCGACAAATTTGACGATGGCGCCGAGATAATTGCCGAGATGGAGGTTGCCGGTCGGCTGAACGCCGGAAAACACCAATTCCTTGAAAGCCATTGCGTTGCGTCCTCGGGGCCGTTTGCGAGCCGTGCTTATGGCAATCCCGGGCAGAGGGCGCAAGCGTTCAGGGCCGTTTGAGGTCACTCAGGCGAATGGCGCGCGTGATCAACGCCAGCAGGAGGAAGAGGCCGACACCACCGCCAACGAGCAGGGTCAGCGCGATAACCCGGCGGATCAGCGCCACGCCCCCGGCCAGAAAGGGCGCGGCCCAGCGCATCACCGCCCAGAGGACAAGCCCCATCAGGGCCGCAGCGACCAGCCCACGCAAGATACGCAACAAGGAGGCGCGATCCGGTTGCCACCAGCGGGCGCGGATCAAGGCCAAGCCGAGGACAAAAGCCTGCGCCACGCCGCCAAGACCCGCCGCGGCGGCGATGCCAACAACGCCATAATCGGCCCGGAGCACGAGGGCGGAGCCAGCCGTCACCGCAGCGGCGAGGAGAACGGCGATGAGTGCCGGGCCCGTCTTCTCTTGCGCGAAGAAGGGTTGCGACAACACCCGGGCCATCGCCGCGAAGGGCAGGAAGACCGCTAGCGCCATCAAAGCGCCGATCGTGGCGTCCGCATCGGCCACCGTGAAAGCACCATGCTTGAAGAGAATATCGACAATGGGGCGAGCCAGCACGGCAAGCCCAATGGCAGCGGGGCAGGCAAGCAACAAGGACCAGTTGAGACCACGCTCAATCTCCTCATGCAGGCTGTGACCCGCTTTGGCGAGCGCAGCCAAATTCGGCATGGCAACAATGGCCACGGACGCGGCGACGAAGCCGAGCGGCAATTGCGCGACCCGGTCGGCATAATGCAATTGCGGCACGGCACCCGGAATGCCCGACGCAGATTGGAGCGCAACGATGAGAATCAATTGCGACGACGAAGCCACAACAAGGCCGGGGCCCGCGAGCCGGAAAAACCGTTTCACGCCGGGGCCAAAACGCGGCCAGACTAAGAAGGGTGCGTGATGAGAATGATAAAGGGCAAAAGCCACAATCAGCATTTGCACAAGGCCGCCGATTGACGACGCAGCACTCACCCAGATCGCGGCGCGTGCCGGGGCCGTGTGCGCCCATCCCGACACATGAAACAGGACCGCAATCATCACAGCGTTGACCGCTACAGGTGACCAGCTCGCAATTCCGAAGCGGCCTTCAGCCGCAAGAAAGGCCGCACCCATCGCGCCCAGTACGGCACCCACCACCAAGGGAAAAGACAGGCGCAGACACAACGCCGCCAAATCAGCCGTCTCGCCGCCCGGCGTAAAACCGGGCGCCATCGCGAAGATCAATACAGGTGCAAACAGCGTCACAAGCGCAGAGAGAATGAGCAGCAACACCGCCATACTGGCGATGCTTTCTCCAGCAAAACGCCGCGCGGCAAGATCGCCCTCGCGCGATTTCAGATCAAGCCCAACCGGAACCAGCGCACCATGCAGCGCGCCTTCCGACAGGGTTTTGCGGGCGAGATAGGGAATGCGAAAGGCGATCACGAAGGCATCGGCCGCCGGACCTGCGCCCAGTAAAGCAGCCAGCATGATATCGCGCACAAATCCTGTGACGCGCGAGACCGTGCCCGCAAAAGCGACGACAGCGGTGTTGCGAAACGTCTTCGCCTCTCCCGCTGGTTCAGCCATCACAGAATGAACCGGCTGAGATCGGCGTTCTTCGCAAGATCGCCGACACTCTTGCGCACATATTCGCCATCGATACGAACGATTTCGCCCGAACGATCGGTTGCGGTGAAGGAGATATCATCCAGTACGCGCTCAAGCACGGTTTGCAAACGGCGCGCACCAATATTCTCAACAGTCCCGTTCACTTCCACCGCGACCTGCGCAATGGCTTCAATCGCGTCATCGGAAAAATCGAGTGTGACACTTTCAGTGCCCATCAACGCCACCGATTGCTTGATGAGGCTCGCTTCCGTATCGGTCAAAATCCGCTTGAAATCATTGACATCAAGCGATGTGAGTTCAACGCGAATGGGCAAGCGCCCCTGCAATTCCGGCAGCAAATCGGACGGTTTTGAAACGTGAAACGCACCTGACGCGATGAAGAGAATATGATCCGTCTTGACCGAACCATGTTTGGTGGAAACGGTGGTGCCTTCGATCAGCGGCAGCAAATCGCGTTGCACACCTTCACGCGAAACATCGGCACCACCGCGCTGCTCACGCGCGCAAATCTTGTCGATCTCATCCAGGAACACGATGCCGTTATTTTCGACATCGCGGATCGCGTCTTGCACGATCTGGTCCTGATCGAGCAACGCGTCGCTTTCCTCTGCGATCAAGGGCTCGTAAGCCTCTTGAACAGTCGTGCGCCGTTTTTTGGTGCGCTGGCCCATCGCCTTGCCGAAGATATCGCCAACGGAAATCGCGCCGACCGACGCGCCCGGCATGCCCGGCAATTCAAACATGGGCATGCCTGCGCTATTCTCGCGCATATCGATCTCAATTTCCTTGTCATTGAGTTCGTCATTGCGCAATTTCTTACGAAAGGCATCGCGCGTTGTAGCCGATGCATTTGCACCGACAAGCGCGTCCAGCACACGTTCTTCGGCTGCTAATTGCGCGCGGGCGATCACCGCTTTGCGGCGCTCAGAGCGGACGAGCGTAATGCCGACTTCAACGAGATCACGAATGATCTGTTCGACATCACGGCCGACATAACCGACTTCAGTGAATTTAGTGGCTTCAACTTTTAGAAAGGGTGCATTGGCAAGACGCGCGAGACGGCGTGCGATCTCGGTTTTGCCGCAGCCAGTTGGTCCAATCATCAGAATGTTTTTAGGCATCACTTCTTCACGCAGCGCGCCTTGCAATTGCTGGCGACGCCAGCGATTGCGCAAGGCGATGGCGACAGCGCGTTTCGCGCTGTGCTGGCCCACGATGAAGCGATCGAGTTCGGAGACGATTTCGCGTGGCGAAAAATGGGTCATCAGGTTTTAGCGCTCTTGAGCGTTTCAATGGTCAGTTGGGTATTGGTGTAAACGCAGATCTCGCCCGCAATGGTGAGGCTGCGGCGCACAATGTCTTCGGCTGAGAGATCGAAATCCTTCAGCGCGCGGGCGGCAGCGAGCGCATAGGGTCCGCCGGATCCGATCGAGGCAATATCGGATTCAGGCTCGACGACATCACCATTGCCGGAAATGACCAAGCCCACCTGCGCGTCCGCCTCGCGCAGCGGGCCGATCGACACGAAGGCCATCACCTCGAGCGCCGAGATCGCGGGCGCGAGCGCGATCGCCACGACCAGCAGGCGCAGCACGTCGCCAAGCCGGGACAGCGCGAGGT
>VERN01000322.1 GCA_018882635.1 Beijerinckiaceae bacterium
TCTTCCTAGTTTGAACAGTCCATCTTACCCGGCTTCGAAAGCCGCAAATTTGGCTGGGCTGAAGGCTGTAAACGGAACGGATTGGTTGACCGCAATAACATTTCTTCAGAGCGGTCTCGCCGGGGTCATCGACCTCTTTATCGTTAAGAACCAAGCTTCGAGACGTTCAGCTACAATCGATACGAACCCTCACAGTACTCGCTTTAAAGTTGAATATTCTCAATTCGACAAAGCAGCACTTTAGCCTCACACTGAACCGACGTTGTTTGAAATTCTTGCGTCGTATTTTTTGTTGGAGCAAACCTAAGTCTTTTTTTCAAGGGGATTGTCTATGCCAGTTCGTGTTCAAGCCTATCTTGACAATTGGTATGCGTGGGTCGTCGACGAAGTCGACAATGACGGAAATATTGCAAATTTTGTTTTCAGAGGGAATGCGGCTTACCTCCATAATTTCCTCCAAGGTGGTATCGGCAACGACACGATCACCGGTATCGCTTCTCACAATCGGATCCATGGCTTCGCCGGAAATGATTCCATTATAGGGACAGTCAGCGGATATAATTCGCTTTATGGCGATCAGGGTAACGACACCATCACCGGAGGCATCAACGCTGATTGCATCTACGGAGGCCAGGGCAACGATCTTCTCGAAGGCCGGGGCGGCAACGACGTCATAACCGGAGGTGTTGGGATTGACACCATTTATGGAGGCGACGGCGACGATATCATTGAAGACAATGGCTCAAACGGATCGGTTCACGGCGGCAACGGAAATGACGATATCAATGTCGAGTTATCCAACGGATTAATCTACGGCGAGGATGGAAACGATCAGATCACTGTCAGGCGGCCCAGAACTGCCTTACCCCCGAGTCCCCGACGTGGTGTGATTGTTCAAGATGGAAACGGTGACGACGTTGTTAATGTTAGGTCTTCCCACATCCAAATTGAAAGTGACAGGGGCGCAGATCTCTATCAAGTGAACGACAAGTCATATATCAAAATTAGTTATCATAATTATTATGATTCAACGACCACACACTCAGACACAATCACTGGATTCGATGGCCGCCTGGACGACAAAATTGATTTATGGCCCCTCATGTTTTCGGGACTTGATCACCTGCAGTTCGCAATTGATACAAGACAATCTGGGAATGTCGTTCTCAGGTTTACGGGTGATGGCTCGTCTGCTCTTCACGTCAATTGTGGTGATGATAATATTTTACGGGTTGTTTTTAGAGATAGTTATGTCACACGCAATGATATTGTGTTTTAAGAGTTTGAGACAAAATACCTCAATCTACGCTACGCCTCTTCCGCCCGCGGTGGACTCATAAACTCTTCTTCATCACCTTCCTGCGGCTCAGCTGCGGGAACAGCGTAGACGCCCGACAGCCAGCGCGAGAGATCGACATCAGCGCATCGCTTGGAACAAAATGGCCGGAACGAATGTTCGCCCGGCTTGCCGCAAATGGGACAGGGACCTAATTTCATTACGGTGTCTGTTTTCGAAACTGTCATGATGTTGCCTTCGCATCCATCGCGCGCAATTCCGTCTTGAGAACTTTGCCGTAATTATTTTTAGGCAACGCATCGATCGCTATATAGGCCTTCGGGCGTTTGAAGCGCGCAAGCTCCGCAAGACAAAGCGCATCAAGTTCCGATGCCGTTGCATCTCCCACCACATAAGCGACGACGATCTCTCCCCATTCTG
>VERN01000146.1 GCA_018882635.1 Beijerinckiaceae bacterium
ATCTTATGCGAGCCCTTCACCCAATAGCCAAGATAGAGATAGGGCAGCCCCATTTTTCGTGTTTGCACGATATGGTCAAGAATCATAAAGGTGCCGAGGCTGCGCGCGCGCTGTTCAATGTCGTAAAATGAATAGACCATCGACAAGCCATCGCTCAGCACATCGGTGAGAGCGAGTCCCATAAGCGGTCCGTTGCTACGCCCGGTAGTGAAGGTATCAATGTCGCGCTGACGATATTCGACAATGCGGGTTTCGACATGGCTGTCCTCGATCATCATTGTGTAATCAAGAACGCTCATATCGGCCATACCACCATCGCCATGCCGTGATGTGACATAGTCGCGAAACAGGCGATATTGCTCGGAAGACGGGCGGTTCACCATCATCCGCCCGATCAAATCAGCATTATGCGCGATCACCTTGCGCATATTGCGCGTCGGCCAGAAATCATCAACGGGAATACGCACAGAGACGCACGCCTTGCAGACATCGCAAGCGGGGCGGTAGGCAATCGTCTGTGAGCGACGAAAGCCGCCATGGGTCAGCGTGTCGTTGATGTCGCGCGCGTGGCGTCCAACAAGATGGGTGAAGACTTTCCGCTCTTCGCGGCCAGGCAAATAGGGACAGCGCGTGGGCGCTGTCAGAAAGAACTGCGGTGTGTCGCGCGGTTGCGTCGTCACGAAGCCCGTCTCCTGCCTAGACTGATCAGGCAATCCGTCCGTCGCGACAAGAATACCAAAGCTGTTGCGCCGCTCAAGAGCGACGCACAGCAATAACGCCCGCGAGAAGGTCGTGCAGCATACGGCCATCCGAGCGGAGAATGCCGACGAGCAGGATCAGCGGTGTCAGAATGGTGACGCTCACATAATAAAAAATCGCGTGCACAGCAGCGATCAGGAAACTGACGGATCCACCAGATTCGGCCATCTGCATTTTGATACCGAATAAGCGCATCCCCGGCGTCGCCTGTTTGCGGCCACTAATTGTGAAGCCATTATAGAGAAGCGCAATGACGGGAAACAAAGGGGGCACCAAAAACCAAATAAGGCCGGCCGTGATGATTCCGAGCGGAATCATAAGAACGAAGAAAAGGGCTGCCCAAATCAGGCCGATGAAAAGCAGATCAACAAAAAACGCGATAGTGCGGCCAGCGAGCACACCGCTCACATTCGGTGCGGTCGGCATTTGGCCCGGTGTGATCGTCTCAAGGCTCATCGCAGCTGGTCTCCTGTAAGACCTTCATATGGCCCCGCCGAGAAGGCATTGCAAACGGCAGGGCACGATAAAGCATGCTCAGACAGGCTGGGATGGTCCAGCGCGCTCGCCAAAAAATCCAGTTGGTTTCAGGATCAAGGTGACCGCAAGCACCCCAAAGACGGCAATATCGCGCCCGTCGATCGGCATGGTAGCAGACCAAAAGGCCTCGAACAGGCCGAGAATAACCCCGCCCCAAAGCGCCCCCCGCACTGAACCGATCCCGCCGACAATGGCGGCTGTCAGCGCTTTCAGCGTCAAGATCATCCCTTGCGCATAGCCCACGCCGCCAAAACTCAAAGTGGTCAGGACACCAGCCAATCCCGCCAACCCAGTCGCGAGAACAAAGGACAGGGAGAGAATGGCCCGGCCATTAACGCCCATAAGGGCTGCCGCGAGCGGATCATCGGCCAAAGCCCGCCACATCCGGCCGAAAAGGCTGCGCTGCATCAAGCGAACAAGCGAGAGGGCCGCGACGAGACCGAGGCCTGCTGCAGCGAGAGCGACCGGTGTGACAGTGACGGCGAAATCGGTGCTGCGCGCGACAATCACCGGAAAGGACAGGAGCGGCGAAATCCAGCGGCCGGTTGCTCCCTGCGTCAGACGTATGAATTCAGCAAGGACGATGGTCATTCCCATCGTCGCAATCAAGATAGGCAAACCGCGCTGTTCAAGCAACGGCGCAATAATCAGCTTCTCGCTGGCAAGCCCATACCAAGCCGCTGCGGCGAGCCCCATCATGATACCAATCAGAACGACACTGATTGGAAAAATCGGTGCGCTAATTAAACCCGCCACGATCATCAATGTGGTTGCAGTGCCGCCGATCACGGCGAATTCGCCAAACCCAAACAGGATACGACCGACAAGCCCGTAGATCATGGCATAGGAGGCGGCGATCAGCCCATAGATCGCGAGACTGGGCAAGGCCGCGAGAACATGCTGCAGAATAAGCGCGAAGAGGGTCGGCAGAACCGGGAGGTCCGTTCTGGGCGCGTCTTTTGGTTCGTTCCACAACGCTTCAGGCGATGACAAATAGAACCGTTGCAGGAACAGAAGAGACGCGTCGTTCAGTGCGCCCTCATCTGTGATGATGGAACTCAATCGTCTGTGTCCGGCGATCGTTTCAAAGCTACACACGACAAATTTTGATCGCGTGCGTCCCTCCACCATCATCTGATAATCAATATGAATATGGCCTTGCTCAAGAAAGCTTTTGTTTAAAGCGATCAGAGCGCCAGGCGGATTGAGAACGGGCAGTGTTGCACGGCAGATCCGCGCATCATCCCCTTCAAAGGGATGGCACGCAGCCAACAGCGTGAAAACAGACAGACAAAAGGCGGCGCAAAGCCGCCGCATCATGCTTTCAATTTTTCGGCAACGAAGGGCGCAAAATAGGTGAGGATGCCATCAGCACCCGCACGTTTGAATGCGAGTAGGCTTTCCACCATGGCTTTTTCGCCATCAAGCCAACCATTCAGCGCGGCGGCCTTGATCATCGCATACTCACCGGACACCTGATAGGCGAAGGTCGGAACGCCGAAATTGTCTTTTACACGACGAACAATGTCGAGATAGGGCATGCCAGGCTTGACCATGACCATGTCCGCGCCTTCGTCGAGATCGAGCGCGACTTCGCGCAACGCTTCCTCAGTATTGGCCGGATCCATTTGATAAGTGCGCTTGTCGCCCACGAGCGTCGCATTGGTGCCGATTGCATCGCGGAACGGGCCGTAGAAAGCCGACGCATATTTGGCGGCATAGGCCATGATTTGCACATCCATGAAGCCCGCTTCGTCGAGGGCAGCGCGGATTGCACCAACGCGTCCGTCCATCATGTCGGACGGCGCAATCACATCCGATCCTGCGCGCGCCTGATTGATGGCCTGTGCGCACAGCACGTCGACAGTTTCATCGTTCAGGATTGTGTGGCCTTCAAGCAAACCATCATGGCCATGGCTTGTGTAAGGATCGAGCGCCACGTCAGTGACAAGCCCAATATCGGGCGTGACAGCCTTGATTGCGCGGCAGGCGCGGCAAACGAGATTGTCAGGCGAGAGCGCT
The DNA here is from genome assembly GCA_018882635.1 of Beijerinckiaceae bacterium. Classification (GTDB taxonomy): domain Bacteria; phylum Pseudomonadota; class Alphaproteobacteria; order Rhizobiales; family Beijerinckiaceae; genus TNE-4. The sequence continues at coordinate 3,319 of VERN01000146.1, forward strand.
TCGCTGCCATCAGGATCGCGGAGATTGGGTTCGGTGTAGGGAAAAAGCGCAAGCGCCGGAATACCGAGCTTAGCTGCTCTTTGTGCATCTTTCACCGCTTCGTCGATTGAGACACGCTCAACGCCGGGCATTGATGCGATGGGCGTGCGCACGCCTGTGCCTTCAATGATAAAGATTGGCCAAATGAGATCATCGACGGTGAGTGTGTTTTCACGCACCAAGCGGCGCGCCCAATCCGCTTTGCGGTTACGCCGCATCCGAACCGTCAAACCGAGCGAGGCCTTGCGCAGCATCGCACTGCGCCCGCTATCGCTGCGCGGTGCCTCATTGCCGGTGTCCGCCTTGCCGGGGAAAGGGGTGATGCGCGCCATGACCGTCCTCAAGCCTCTGGGGCGGGTGACCGCCCAATCTTTTGGACAGTTTAGACCGAACTGATCGAACTGCGCCATGCCCCGGATGGAGGGGGCAGCCTTGCATCAGGCACGATGCATCCGTTTCGGGGCCGACCCCATGCCTCACGCCTCTATGCGAAAGGCCCGTCCCATGCGGAAGGCCCCTCAATTGACGCCTGCTGTGCTGCACGGCTAACTCGCCGGGGTGGGCATAGGAGAGTGAAGCATGGGCGGCGAGCCGGATATCATCTGCGAGAAGAGGGGCGCTGCCGGTCTGATTGTGCTCAATCGCCCCCAAGCCTTGAATGCGCTGAACCTCACCATGGTCCGCGCCATGGCCTCGGCACTCGACACATGGGCGGTTGACCCAGGGATCCGGAATGTCGTGGTGATGGGCGCTGGCGAAAAGGCGTTTTGCGCAGGCGGTGATATCCGCGCGCTTCATGATCTCGGTCGCTCCGGCGCGCATGAAGACGCGCTGGGATTTTGGCGCGAAGAATATGAACTCAACATTCGCATCAAAACCTACCCCAAACCCTATATCGCACTGATGGACGGCATCGTAATGGGCGGCGGTGTCGGCGTCTCTTTGCATGGCAGCCATCGTGTTGCGGGTGACAAAACCCTGTTCGCCATGCCGGAGGTAGGTATCGGCTTTTTCCCTGATGTCGGCGCGACCTTTGTTCTGCCGCGCTTGCACGGCCGAGCGGGCGAATATCTCGCACTCACAGGTGCGCGCATCAAAACGGCTGACGCCGTCGCGCTTGGTTTGGCGACGACCTATGTGCCGAGTGAACGCATGCCCGCTCTACTTGAGGATCTTTTGAAGGGTGAAGCACCGGCGGATGCAATTTCACGCCACAATGCCAATGCAGGTCTGCCACCTTTACGCAATGAAGAAGCGGTTATCGAAGAAGCCTTCGGTCAGGAAACGCTGACGGGGATTTTCAAAACACTGGAACGTCTGGCCCGCGAATCGCGTTTTGCCGCAGACACGCTAGCGACAATGCGCACAAAATCGCCGACGTCGCTCGCCATCGCACATGAGCAAATGCGCATTGGCCCATCGCTTGATTTTGTCGCGGCGATGAATATGGAATTCCGTATCGTCTCGCGTATCCTTGAGGGGCATGATTTTTACGAGGGCGTTCGCGCTGTCATCATCGACAAGGATCAGAAGCCTGTGTGGGTGCCGTCGCGGATTGAAGATGTGAAGCCGCAAGACATCGCAGCCTATTTCGCGCCATTGCCGCATGGTGAATTGAGGGGGCATTGATATGCAGGCCGCTCTCGCTCGTTTTCCGTTTGAAAAGATCCGCGTCATTTTTATGCGGGTGATGGCTGCCGTATGGATGGCCGAAGGCTTGTTTGCGTGGGCGATCATTTTAGGCATCGGCTCATATGCAACAGTCTATGAAAGCTCTTCCTTGCAAGCACGCTTGGCTATTTCCGGTTTTGCGCTGTTTAATCTCGTGGCCGCGGTTGGCTTATGGATGCTGGCCAGTTGGGGCGCTGTCATTTGGCTTATCACCATTGTGATGGCGATTATTCTTGATGGCACGGTAGCCGATTCCAATCTCGACCCGATTGAATGGCCCTGGGTTTATGGCGCTTTGGGTTTCCTTTACCTTATTCTTCTCGCCGGTTCACGCCGCTTTAAAGATGGGCAATCCTAATCCGTCGCATTTTATTAAGCTTCAATTTGAAGACGCGATTCACCTTTCAGATTTGGTTCACTGCAACAGGATGAATCTGGGATTCATCTTGTTATTTAAGGCCCCTTTCAGACGACGCCGCTAATTTGATCGCAAGTTGATCGATTGAATTATTCTGTTGCTTGGAGGTTTGATATGGCGATGGTTTCTGAAATTGCGGCATTTGACCGCCCATCTTATGAGGATGACATTCGCCCGCTTTATGCGGAGACGCTCTCTCTCGTTGAACGTCTGCACCGGCGGCTTTTGGATGTCATTAAGGATGAATTTGATCGGCGCGGACGCTCAGATGTGAACGCCGTTCAGGCTTTGCTGCTTTACAATATCGGCGATAAGGAGCTGACGGCCGGAGAATTGCGGACCCGCGGTTACTATCTCGGCTCCAACGTGTCTTACAATCTGAAGAAGCTTGTTGATTTAGGCTATCTTCACCATCAGCGTTCGCGCGTTGATCGCCGTTCGGTGCGCATCAGCCTCACGCCGCTGGGCCGCGAGATCCACAGCGTGGTGCGCGATCTCTACGAGAAACATGTGCGCAATGTAGAGCCGATTGGGGGGATCAACCGCGATGAATTCCGCCGGATGAACCAGACGCTCTTGCGGCTTGATCGCTTCTGGTCCGACCATATCCGCTATCGGCTCTGATAAGCCGACCTCCTAGGCGCAAAAGGGCTCCGTCAGGAGCCCTTTTCGTTTGAAACCTCAGATCCTGACCGACCCCATCGCGGCCACAGTGCGGGTGTCCGGGCCGCCCAGTCAGCAAAGCCGGGGCGCCGGCTCAGATGGATCTCCAGCGGTGGAATGCCTGACACCTTCAAGATGAAATAGGTCAACAGCGCGGGCCCAATCAGCGCCCACCAACGGTCGCTTAGCCCGTAGGCCACCAACCCAAGACCCCACCAGACGAGAATTTCACCGAGATAGTTGGGATGGCGGCAGAAGGCATAAAGCCCGCCGGTTAAGAGCCGCCCATGATGGTCGGGATTTGATTTGAACCGGGCCAGCTGCGCATCGGCAATGGTTTCAATCCCAAACCCAACGAGGAAGATAAGGCCTCCCGCAATCGCTAGGGGGATCGAGAGCACCGGGCCCGCACCGGGTAGCAAGGCGGCATGAAGGGGCGTCGCAATAGCCCATAGCGCCAGCGCCTGCACCAAGAACACGGTGTAGAGGCTCCGGCGCGGCCATTCCGGACCGCCAGCCTCACGCATGGCGGCATAGCGGGCATCTTCCTGAGCAGCACGCCGATGGCGCCGCAGAAGGTAGAGCGCCAAGCGGGTCGCCCATATCCCGGTGAGAGCCAGAAGGAGCAGGCCGGTTGCGGACAGGGGCGCGACCAGTGTCGCCTCCACCAATCCCACAAGAACAAAGCCAGGCGCCCAGAACACGTCGATGATGCCCGCATCTGAGCGATGCACACTCAGCCGCCACACGGCGGTGAAGAGGAGGGCGAGAGCCGCAAGAGCGGCAAGGGCGGGTTCGAACGGGCTCACCGTAAGTTCACCTTATTCGGGCGGCGTTTGCCTTAAATTTGCCGCGTCACTCCTATCTTTCTGGCCCTACTTCAGGCAGAAGATGAAAATTCGGCGCGCCCGAAACCTTTCGTTTACTTTGCTCTGGGATGTGTGGCGGGAGTTCCCGCGTTTGAGACGGATTGGTTACGCACGATGACGAGTTTCGGATCTTTCCCCCGCCTGTCGCGCCGCGAACTGACGTTGGGCTTTTTGCTGGCTGGCGTTTCGGCGTCGTCGTCGCAAAGCCTCATCGGCGGTCAGGCGGAGTGGCGCCAGAGTTACGACGCTGTCACATCCCTGTCTGTCGCGCGCTCGTCCAAATCGGTGCTCTCGCCGATGACAGCGGCCGCGACCGAGCAGATGATCGAACGCTATCGTCAGATCGTGGCACAGGGCGGTTGGCCCGCTATGCCGAAAACGACGCTGCGCCTCGGCCAGAAG
>VERN01000147.1 GCA_018882635.1 Beijerinckiaceae bacterium
ACGGATCGGAATTGGTGTATTGAGACTATCGTTTTTGCCGATGGAACGACGCTGACGGCCGATGACATTAAGACGATGGCGTTGACGATCACGGGCACGTCGGCCTCTGAAAAAATTGTCGGTTCGTCGGAGTATCAATATTGGAACGACACGATCAGCGGCGGCGGCGGCAACGACACGCTGGAAGGGGGAGGCGGGGATGATGTGTTCACCTTCTCGATTGGGCATGGTCATGATCTGGTCAATGATTTTGATCAGTGGGGAGATGATGTTTTAAGTTTTTCAAAAAATATGTTTGCGAGCTGGAATGCGGTTTCGGCGGCCACGAAACAGGTTGGTGCCGATGTGGTGATTGCAACATCCGCAACCAGTTCGGTGAGGCTCCTGAATACGAGCCTCAGCAGCTTCAACGCCGACGATGTTAGGTTGGCTGCATGATGATGTTGGGTTTTGACCTTTTAAAACAATCCGGCTTTCGGCAAGCCGTTGCGGATCACTATTGAATAATCATTCTGTCCGGCTGCGGTTTTGGCACGGTCTGATGCTTTGGCGATTGTGCGCAATTCGGCGAAGGGGATCCCGTTCGGAATGGCGCCGAGACCGTAAAGATAATCCGGGAAATAGCCAGAGGCGAGAATGCGCCAATCAGTCGGCAGGTCGGGTACCAGCCGTCGCGCGATTTCAAAAGGCACCGTCGTGCAATTCGCCGTGATAGTGTTGTAATATTTGGGGCGAACAGCGAGGCGGTTGGCGAGGTTCACTTGGCGCAAGAGGAGATCGCGTGCGATCGCTTTGGGCATGGCCAGCGGATAAATCCGCACATCTTCACCACGCACGGCGGCGCGGACGCCGATCATGTCGGGTTCATCGGCGGCGATGATGGCGAGTTCATATTGGCGGAAGAAGCCCGCGAGGGCGGAATAGGATTCACCTTTCTCTTTGCGGATTTCCGCTGAGAAGACGAGATGGTCCCGCGTGCCGTCGGGTTTTTCAAAACCAAAGCTCAGCATTGTGTGGGCGATCGCTTCGCCCATCCAATAAGACGCAATGAGATCGACGCTCACGAGTTGGTCGAGATCATAGCTGCGTTTTTCCCACACAGGTTCAGCCGTGTCGTCGGCACGCCAGCGAAAGCTGCGCACGGAATCCATTTTCAGGGTCTCACCCTTCACCTTGCCGGTGGCGAGGCGGGCAACGTCAGGCGCCCAAACGCGCTCATTCGATGGTTTGAGGCCAAAGAAAAGGGCGAGCGCGAGAAAGCCTGCAAGCGCTTGCGGCAGGAAGCCCCATAGCTTGCCGCGCCAGACAGCCCAAAGCGCAATGGGAACGGTGCAGGCCGCCGCTGTGGCAGCCAGCGTGCCATTGCGTGCCAAATAGAGGAGGGCGAGCGATGACCAAACGCCAAAACCGAGGAGGAACAGGCTGGCTGCCCCGCGCGCTGCAAGTATGAACCCGTGTCGCACGGCTCCCCCGCCCATGCTTATTCGTTGGCGGAGCGTAGCGGAGGCTTGCCAAAGGGCAAGCGTGATTTGCCGCGGCACCCAGAATGGGGTGCGACAGGTGGGGCGTTGATTTGAGGCTCTGATGCGTTAGCTTCTTGGCGAGGATACGAAAGGGAGGATTTGCATGATCACGCGCCGCGCTGGCCTTGGCCTATCGATGGCTGCTCTTGTATTGGGTGCTTTGGCCGGAACGGCTTCGGCGCAGACCTATCCTGATCGGTCCATTACCCTTGTTGTGCCGTTTGCGGCCGGCGGTTCGACAGATCTTGTCGCGCGCATTCTGGCGCAAAAGCTAACAGAGCAAATGGGCCAGAGCGTTGTGGTTGAAAACCGCGCTGGCGCGGGCGGCAATATTGGTGCGGCGGCTGTCTCAAAAGCCACGCCCGATGGCTATACGCTTCTCTATGGGACCATCTCAACGCATACGCTCAATCCGTTGATGGCCAAAAAGTCAGCCTATGATCCGGTGAAGGATTTCGAGCCGGTGGCGCTGATTGGCAATATTCCGAATGTGCTCGTCGTCAATCCGTCTGTTCCAGCGAAAAATGTGCAGGAATTGATCGCGCTCGCGAAAGCCAATCCGGATAAATACAGCTACGCTTCATCCGGTGTCGCAACGCCGCTGCATTTATCGGGTGAAATGTTCAATGCGATGGCGGGCACGAAGATGGCGCATGTGCCTTATCGTGGCGCGGGCCCTGCGATGAATGATCTTGTGGCCGGTCAGGTGCCGGTGCTGTTCGACAATCTTCCGTCCTCAGTTGAATTCATCAAGGCGGGAAAAATCCGTGCGCTTGGCGTGACAACCAAAACGCGCGTCGCCCAGATGCCGGACATTCCGACGCTCGATGAGCAAGGGCTGAAAGGTTACGAGACCTATTCCTGGCAGGCGATCTTCGCGCCACCCAAAACGCCAAAGCCGATCGTCGACAAGCTCAATGCGGAAGTGAAGAAGGCGCTCGCTGATCCGGCTTTGCAGCAGCGGCTGAATGATCTCACCATGACGGTGACCTTCTCGAGCCCTGATGCGCTGGCAAAGTTCGTTCAGGATCAATTGGCGCTGTGGGGCCCGATCACCAAGGCAACGGGCGTTCAGGTCGATTGAGTGCGGCCACCAGAGCCGCCCCCATCAGCAGGTTGGAAGGGGGGCAACCCCCTTCGGCGACCTGAAACGGGTGTCTGCGTCATTTTTTTTACCAAAACCCTTGGCAAAGCAGACGTCTAAGGATAGATGAGGGGTCCGCGTTTCACCAGAGATGGGCGAAGAGTTTACCCAGCGCTTCGTCATTTTTGTGATTCTGGCTGAGAAATCAGTCAGATAGGCCGTCTGGCCGGGCGTTTTCGGGGCTTGCCCCAAGCGTCAGGTCTGGCGGTCATCGTCCTGTCCGAGACTGCAGGGGCGGCTTTGCTGCTTAATGATCCTGCATAGACGGGGAGAAAGAATCTCCGCTCCGGGGCTTCGGCCTACGGATCTGTCCTTCGGGATGGCTGCCCTGCGGGGCAAGGGGGTTCGTTCGAACCATGTACCGGGTCTCGCCCTTCGGGGCGTCGCACGGGGACAGGCACGTCGGAAGCCGCCGGTCGATTGCGGAACTGTTCCGCAAATGACCGGTTAATGCAACCGGCGGGACGTCAAAGTCCCCGCCAACCAGAGAGAGCCCCGTGGATAAAGCGGCAAAAACTGAGCTCGTCTCGACCCTCAACGGTGTTTTCACAAGCACCGGTGTGGTCGTCGTTGCTCATTACGCCGGCCTCACGGTCGCCGACATGCAGAAGCTGCGTTCGCAGATGAAGCAGGCCGGTGCGTCCGTGAAAGTCGCGAAAAACCGCCTCGCCAAGATCGCTCTCGAAGGCACGGATGTCGCATCGATCGCGCCCCTTCTGAAGGGACCGACTCTGCTGGCTTACAGCAGTGACCCGATTGCGGCACCGAAGGTCGCCGTCGAATTCGCCAAGGCCAATGACAAGCTTGTCATCCTCGGCGGTGCGATGGGAGCGACCGCTCTGAATGCGAACAGCGTTAAGGCTTTGGCCTCGCTGCCTTCGCTCGACGAACTGCGTGCGAAACTCGTCGGCCTGGTTCAGGCCCCGGCGACCAAGATCGCGCAGCTCGCCAACGCGCCCGCGGGCAAGCTCGCACGCGTTTTCGGAGCCTATGCCAAGAGAGATGCGGCGTAAGGCCGTCACAACCCAAACGGTTCGAACCAATCCTAAAGGAAGTTTACAATGGCTGATCTTACCAAGCTCGTCGACGAATTGTCGTCGCTGACGGTCCTCGAGGCCGCCGAACTCGCCAAGATGCTCGAAGAAAAGTGGGGCGTTTCGGCCGCTGCTGCAGTGGCTGTGGCTGCTGGCCCGGCTGCTGGCCCGGCTGCTGCTGCTGAAGAACAGACCGAATTCACGGTCGTTCTCGCTTCGGCTGGCGACAAGAAGATCGAAGTGATTAAGGAAGTCCGTGGCATCACCGGCCTCGGCCTCAAGGAAGCTAAGGACCTCGTCGAAGGCGCGCCGAAGCCGCTCAAGGAAGGCGTTGCTAAGGACGAAGCCAACAAGATCAAGGAAACCCTTGAGAAGGTTGGCGCTAAGGTCGAGCTTAAGTAATCGACCGCGCCGCTTTTTCGCGGCGCAGCGTGACAAGGCCCCGCAAGGGGCGAGGGTCCCGGAGGCCAAAACCTCCGGGGCCATTCTGCCGTCCGGGCCCTTTTTTGGGTTGGGCGGATTCGAAATGAGTGATGGACAAGACCCGAACCCGGCCCGCTGCGGCGCTCTGGGGTACTATCGGGAAGCGAGGAACAGATGGCTCAGACCTTCACCGGCCGGAAGCGTGTGCGCAAGTTCTTCGGTCATATCCGCGAAGTCGCGGAGATGCCGAACCTGATCGAGGTTCAAAAGGCGTCATATGACCAGTTCTTGCAGGTGGACGAACCGCCGGGGGGCCGAGACGATGACGGTTTACAGGCCGTCTTCAAATCCGTGTTCCCGATCTTCGATTTCTCCGGCGCATCGCGTCTGGAGTTTGTGAAGTATACGTTCGAACAACCCAAATATGACGTCGATGAGTGCCGCCAACGCGGCATGACATTCGCTGCGCCGCTGAAGGTGACGCTGCGCCTCATCGTGTTTGATGTCGATGAAGAAACCGGCGCGAAGTCGGTGAAGGACATCAAGGAGCAAGACGTTTACATGGGCGACATGCCGCTCATGACGTCGAACGGCACCTTTATCGTCAATGGTACGGAACGCGTCATCGTCTCGCAGATGCACCGTTCGCCGGGCGTGTTCTTCGATCACGACAAAGGCAAGACACATTCGTCAGGCAAACTCCTGTTTGCTGGCCGCATCATTCCTTATCGCGGCTCATGGCTCGATATCGAGTTCGACGCCAAAGACATCGTCTATGCGCGCATCGATCGCCGCCGCAAGATTCCGGCGACGTCGCTTCTCTATGCGCTCGGCATGGATGGCGAAGACATTTTGTCGACCTTCTACAAGACCGTGATCTACAGCCGCATGAAGGATGGATGGCGTGTGCCGTTCGATCCCGATCGCATGCGTGGCCTTAAGGTCGTCAAGGATCTGATCGACGCCGATACGGGCGCCGTGGTGTTCGAAGCCGGCAAGAAGATGACGCCGCGCGCCGCGCGCCTCATCGCTGAAAAGGGCACGAAGTTCCTGCGTGCCGATGACGAAGATTTGTATGGCCAATATATCGCCGACGATCTCGTCAATCCGGCAACGGGCGAAATCTTCGCGGAAGCCGGTGACGAAATCACCGACAAGAGCCTGAAGGTTCTTCTCGAAGAAGGCCTGTCAGAAGTGCCGGTGCTTGACATCGACCACGTCAATATCGGCCCCTATATCCGCAACACGCTCGCGATCGATAAAAACTCGTCGCGCGAAGAAGCGTTGTTCGACATTTACCGCGTGATGCGTCCGGGCGAACCGCCGACGGTCGATACTGCGGAAGCGATGTTCCATTCGTTATTCTTCGATCCGGAGCGCTATGATCTCTCCGCCGTCGGCCGCGTGAAGATGAACATGCGCCTTGATCTTGATGCGCCGGACACAATGCGTGTTCTGCGCAAGGAAGACATTGTCGCCGTCGTGCGCGCGCTTGTCGATCTGCGTGATGGCAAGGGCGAAGTCGACGACATTGACCATCTCGGCAATCGTCGTGTGCGCTCGGTCGGCGAATTGATGGAAAATCAATATCGCGTCGGCTTGCTGCGCATGGAACGCGCGATCAAGGAGCGCATGTCGTCGGTCGATATCGACACGGTCATGCCGCAGGATCTGATCAATGCGAAGCCAGCCGCTGCTGCCGTGCGCGAATTCTTTGGTTCGTCGCAGCTCTCGCAGTTCATGGACCAGACAAATCCGTTGTCGGAAATCACCCATAAGCGTCGTCTTTCGGCGCTTGGCCCGGGTGGTCTGACGCGCGAACGCGCGGGCTTCGAAGTTCGCGACGTGCATCCGACGCATTATGGCCGTATCTGCCCGATTGAAACGCCGGAAGGTCCAAACATCGGTCTGATCAACTCGCTCGCAACGTTTGCGCGCGTTAACAAATATGGCTTCATCGAAAGCCCGTACCGCAAGGTGCGTGACGGCCAGATCACAAGCGAAGTGATCTATATGTCGGCGATGGAAGAAGGAAAGCACTACGTCGCGCAGGCGAACGTAGCCGTTGATAAGAACGGCAAGCTGACCGACGACCTCGTTGTCGTGCGTCATGCGGGCGATGTGATCGTCGTTCCTGTTGAGCGCGTCGATTACATGGACGTTTCGCCGAAGCAGCTCGTGTCAGTCGCTGCCGCGCTCATCCCGTTCCTTGAGAACGATGACGCGAACCGCGCGCTGATGGGCTCGAACATGCAGCGTCAGGCTGTGCCGCTGGTGAAGGCCGATGCGCCGTTCGTCGGCACCGGCATGGAAGCGGTTGTTGCACGTGACTCGGGTGCTGCGATTGCGGCGCGTCGTGCCGGCACGGTTTGCAGGTGGACGCGACACGTATCGTTATTCGCGCGTCGGAAGATATCGACCCGTCGAAGTCGGGCGTCGATATCTATCGCCTGATGAAGTTCCAGCGTTCAAACCAGAACACCTGCATCAACCAGAAGCCTTTGGTGCAAGTGGGCGATAGCGTGCGCAAGGGCGACATCATCGCTGACGGTCCGTCGACGGAGCTCGGTGAACTCGCACTTGGGCGCAACGTGCTCGTCGCGTTCATGCCATGGAACGGTTACAACTTCGAAGATTCGATCCTGCTTTCTGAGCGTATTGCGAAGGAAGACGTGTTCACCTCGATTCACATCGAAGAATTCGAAGTGATGGCGCGCGACACGAAGCTGGGTCCGGAAGAAATCACGCGCGATATTCCGAATGTTTCGGAAGAAGCGCTGAAGAATCTCGACGAAGCAGGCATTGTTTACATCGGCGCTGAAGTGAATGCAGGCGACATTCTCGTTGGCAAGATCACGCCGAAGGGCGAAAGCCCGATGACGCCGGAAGAAAAGCTTCTGCGCGCCATCTTCGGTGAAAAAGCGTCGGATGTGCGCGACACATCCTTGCGTGTTCCGCCGGGCGTGCAAGGCACGGTCGTGGAAGTGCGCGTGTTCAACCGTCACGGTGTGGACAAGGATGAGCGCGCACAAGCGATCGAGCGCGAAGAGATCGAACGTTTGGCCAAGGACCGCGATGACGAACTCGCGATTCTTGACCGTAACGTCTATGCGCGCTTGCAGGACGAACTGATTGGCAAAACCGGTCTTGCTGGCCCGAAGGGCTTCAAAAAGGATTCGGTCATCAACGCCGAAGCGCTCGCGGAATTCCCGCGTTCGCAATGGTGGGTGTTTGCAGTCAATGACGACG
>VERN01000148.1 GCA_018882635.1 Beijerinckiaceae bacterium
CGATAAAGGGGACGCCCGAAGCGATTGAGCAGGCGCGCCGCATTCTCGAAGGCCTTTATGATCGGGTTCGTCAGGGCGGTGCGATTTCAACCGGCGATGTTGACGGGATGATCCAAGAACAATCGATGCAAGGCTCGCTCTTTCCTGAAGGGGCTGAGCCGGCGTCGAGCTTTGAGGAGATTGCGACGCGTAAAAGGCGTGTGCGCGCACGCAACGCCGCACAGCATCGTTATCTCAAGCTTCTTAAAAAGCATGAGCTTGTTTTTGCTGAAGGGCCGGCCGGCACGGGTAAGACATGGCTTGCCGTCGGCCATGCTGTGCAATTGCTCGAGCAAGGCGTTATCGAACGGCTCGTGCTGTCACGCCCGGCGGTGGAGGCGGGGGAGCGTCTGGGCTTCTTGCCGGGTGACATGCGCGAGAAAGTCGATCCCTATCTGCGTCCAATCTATGATGCGCTTTATGATTTCATGGAAGCACGCCATGTCGAGCGCGGTTTACAAACCGGCATGATCGAAATTGCGCCGCTCGCCTTTATGCGCGGCCGCACCCTGACCAATGCGATGGTCCTGCTCGACGAAGCGCAAAATACCACGTCGATGCAAATGAAAATGTTTCTGACGCGTCTGGGTGAAGGATCGCGCATGATCATCACAGGCGATCCGTCGCAGATCGATTTGCCACCGGGTCAGAAATCGGGCCTCGTGGAAGCCGTGCGTGTGCTCGATGGCGTCGAAGGCATTGGCCGTGTCACATTCGCGGATGTGGACGTCGTGCGGCACGATCTCGTTCGCCGTATCGTCACGGCTTATGAATCGCATTCGCGCTCTGCGTCGGAACCGCCGCGTTCATGATCACGCTTGATTGCGTAAGTGAGAGCGATCTCTGGGCTGCCCATCCCGAGATGGAAGCGATTGCCGAACGTGCGCTGGCGCAAGCTGCGGCGTCATGCGGCCTGTCGTTGTTGCCGGGGGCTGAAGTGGCGTTGCTTCTCGTCGATGACATGCGGATGCGTTCGATCAATAAACAATGGCGTGAGAAGGATAAGCCGACAAACGTCCTGTCCTTTCCAGCTGTGCCGGTGAGCAAGATTGCGCATGCGCCTTTTCTTGGTGACATTGTGCTGGCGTGTGAAACGGTCGAGCGTGAAGCCGCTGACGAAGATAAAACCTTTGATGACCATGCCGCCCATTTGGTCGTGCATGGATTTCTGCATCTCATCGGTCATGACCATATGAACGACGAAGAAGCGGAGTTGATGGAAGGTCTTGAAACCCGCATTCTCGCAGAACTCGGCATTGCCGATCCCTATGCAGATGCAGGGCATTGAGGAATTGAGATGTCGGACGAATCGAAACAAGCCGCGAACAACAATCAGATTTCACCGCTGCCAGAACGTGACAGCGAAAGCCTGATCGATCGCCTGCTTGGCAAGATTGGCCTTCGCTCGGGCGCGCTCATTCGTGGTGAATTGGAAGACGCGCTCGAAGAGGGCGACAATGATGGTGGCTTCTCGCCGGAAGAACGCGAGATGCTACGCAACGTTTTGCGCCTGCGAATCCAACGCGTTCATGATGTGATGGTGCCGCGTGCTGATATTGTTGCCGTCGACATTGACACAACACTGGGCGAAATGCTGCGCCTCTTCCGCACCGAAGGGCATTCCCGCCTGCCGGTCTATTCCGATACGCTCGATGATCCGCGCGGTATGGTTCATATCCGTGATTTCCTTGATTACCTCGCCGCACGCGCTGAAGCAGCGTCGGGACAGGATACCGCAAGCTCATCGCCGGATCTTGGTCGCATCGATCTGACCATCACGCTTGCGGAAGCACGCATTTTCCGTCCGGTTCTGTTCGTGCCGCCGTCAATGCCAGCGCTCGATCTTCTCGTGAAGATGCAGACAACGCGTACCCATATGGCTCTTGTGATCGATGAATATGGCGGCACCGACGGTCTCGTTTCGATTGAGGATCTCGTCGAGATTGTTGTGGGCGACATTGAAGACGAGCATGACGACGCCGCGACGCAGATGATTACGGCCGAAGAGGATGGCAGTTTCATCGCTGATGGCCGCACCTCGCTGGAAGATGTCGAAGAAATGCTGTCGCTCGATTTCGATTCCGTCGATATCGCCGAAGATGTTGATACGGTTGGCGGCTTGATTGCGACTTTGGCTGGTCGCTTGCCAGTCCGTGGGGAAGTTATTGCCGGACCACTCGGACTTGAGTTCCAAGTGCTTGATGCTGATCCGCGCCGTATCAAAAAAGCGCGCATTCAGCGTGTCAGCACGGATAATGCTGAACCCGTGGATCTCAAAAAGGCAGACAAGCCGGAATGACCGGCGCCGATGCTCTCAGCGCCATCCGCGTGCAGAGCGGTTGGCGTCGTGCGCTGTTTGCCATCATCAGCGGCGCAATCGGCACGTTTGCGCTGGCCCCTTATCATGTTTTGCCAGCGCTTTTTGTTTCGATAAGTGCGGCGGTGCTGCTTGTCGATTCCGTGGCTGCTCAATCTTTGCGCGGCTGGTACCGTTATCGCGCCGCTTTTGCGATAGGTTGGTGTTTTGGTTTTGGCTGGTTTGTCGCCGGATTGTGGTGGCTCGGCGCGGCCTTTCTTGTCGAACCTGATCAATTTGCTTTGTTGCTGCCGCTCGGCGTCCTTGGTCTGCCCGCGGTTCTTGCGATCTTCACGGGGCTTGCTTTCATGCTGGCCCTGTCTGTGTGGTCACAAGGGCCCGCGCGCATCGCCGCGTTTGCGTTTGCATTCACGCTGATCGAATGGGTGCGCGGTCACATCTTCACCGGCTTTCCGTGGAACATGCCCGGCATGGCGCTGGCGGGATCATTGACGCTGGCGCAAACGGCATCGTTGATTGGTGCCTATGGCTTGAACGGGCTGGCGCTCATCATCGCTGCATCACCAGCCGCCTTATTCAGTAACGGATCATGGTTGCGCCGCGCGACGCCGATGCTTGGAGCGCTTGTCATCATAGGTGCGATGACGGCCTTTGGCTCATGGCGTTTGGCGCAGCCTGTTCCGCCTGATGTGCCAGGCGCCAAGCTCCGCATCATGCAGCCCGATGTGCCGCAGGACGCAAAATTCCGTCCGCATAATCGTGATGCAATCATGGCGCGTTATTTCTCTGTATCCGGTGCGCCGGGTGCAGACACCATCACGCATTACATTTGGCCGGAATCGCCCTTCCCCTTTTTGCTCAATCGGGATCGGCAGGCGCTTAATGATATCGCGGCGATGGTGGGCGATCGCGCTGTTCTGGTTACGGGCGCGGTGCGTACGCGCCCCGCTTTGCCGGGCGAGGTCAGCAACGCCTATTTCAACGGCGTCCAAATCGTCGGCCCGCATGGCATGCTCGGCGATCACGCTGACAAGGTTCATCTCGTTCCCTTTGGCGAATATTTGCCGCTCGCCGATTGGCTTGAAGCGATGGGCTTGCGCACATTCGTTCCCGTGCCGGGCGTATTCACGCCGGGGGAAGAGCGGCGCGGGCTGAAAATACCGGGCCTGCCGGATGCCTCGCCTCTCATTTGTTATGAGGCGATCTTCCCGGGCGAAGTGCTACCGCAAAGCGGGGAACGGCCCCGCTGGCTCCTCAACATTACGAATGATGCTTGGTTCGGTCTGACCGCAGGGCCGCATCAGCATTTCGCGCAGGCAAGGCTCAGAACCATCGAGGAAGGTCTGCCGATGGTCCGTGCGGCCAATAATGGTATCTCGGCCATTATCGATCCCTACGGCCGTGTGCGGGCGATGTTGGGCCTCGGTGAAACAGGTGTTGTCGATGGAATGCTACCCGGAGCAATCGATCCACCCATTTTTACTCAAATGCGATCGATTTTTTTAATCTTAATGCTTGGTTTGCTTGGTGGAATTGCTATTGCGGGCCGTCATTTCGATTGACTTACCCTTAGAACGTGTAGAGACTATTGATAGAATTAATACGAGTTCTATTCGAAAAGTTGTTTCATTTAGATATTACAACCATCAATTGCTGATCGGGTATTGAAGAGCTTTTGTTTCGTTGCGTCATGCGTGCTGGCCCGATTGTCTGCGCAGAGGACGCACTATGAAGAAGATCCCCAACCCCGTTGATGTCCATGTGGGCAGCCGCGTCCGGATGCGCCGGATTCTGATCGGGATGAGCCAAGAAAAGCTCGGCGATGCTTTGGGCCTGACGTTTCAGCAGGTCCAGAAATATGAGAAGGGCACCAACCGCATTGGCGCCAGCCGCTTGCAGCACATCTCAACAATCCTCGGCGTACCGGTCGAATATTTCTTCGACGGCAAACCCATGGACGAGACCACGCCGATGCTTGACATGGCCGATGGGTCTCCGGACGAGGCCACTTACGTGGTCGATTTCCTCGCCACCAGCGAGGGTGTCCAACTCAACAAGGCCTTCGTCCGGATCCGCGATGCCCGGCTCCGGCGGAAAGTCGTCGAACTGGTCAAGGAGATCGCAGGCGCACCGGAAGAGGCCGCTTGAGCCCCGTTCGCCCTTGAGAGCGTTCGCCAAACCGAACAATTCGTCCGGCGGATCTTGACGGACGGTTCGTCGCTATGCCACGAAGCGGGCCGATTGGGTCGGAGCTCCGGCCCCTAGGACGGCCCGGCTCCCGGGCCGTTTTCTTGCCGCAGCAGGAGACCCGCATGGCGCGCTCAGATTATCTGTTCACCAGTGAGTCCGTTTCGGAAGGCCATCCCGATAAGGTGTGCGATCGCATCTCTGATGAGGTGGTGGACGCCTTTTTCCGTGAAGGTGCGGCGCACGGGATTGATCCCTGGCAAATCCGCGTTGCCTGCGAGACACTCGCCACCACCAATCGCGTTGTCATCGCGGGCGAAACCCGCGGTCCGGAAACGCTGACGCCGGATCTGATCGCTCATCTGGCCCGTCTCGCGATCCGCGACATTGGTTATGAGCAGGATGGTTTCCATTGGCAGGATGCTGACATCGAAGTGCTCCTGCATCCGCAATCGGCTGATATCGCCGTCGGCGTTGATTCCGCTGGCAACAAGGATGAAGGCGCTGGCGACCAAGGCATCATGTTTGGTTACGCTTGCCGCGAAACACCGGAATTGATGCCGGCCCCCATCCATTACGCGCACAATATTCTCCAGCGCCTGTCGCAAGCGCGCCGCTCGGGCGAAAGCGCTGTGCTCGGCCCGGATGCGAAGAGCCAGGTCACTGTGCGCTATGCCGATGGCAAGCCAGTTGGTGTGACGCAGATCGTCGTCTCGACGCAGCATCTCGATGACAAGCTGTCGTCCCATGATGTGCGCGCGATCATCGAACCCTATGTCCGTGAAACGCTGCCCAATGGCTGGATCGATGCCAAGACAGTGTGGCACGTCAATCCAACCGGCAAATTCGTTATCGGCGGCCCCGATGGTGATACCGGCCTCACCGGTCGTAAGATCATCGTCGATACTTATGGTGGCGCGGCTCCGCATGGTGGCGGCGCGTTCTCCGGTAAGGATCCGACCAAGGTGGACCGCTCAGCGGCTTATGCCGCGCGTTATCTTGCGAAGAATGTGGTCGCTGCTGGCCTTGCTGACCGTTGCACCATTCAGCTGTCTTACGCGATTGGCGTTGCCAAGCCGCTTTCGATCTATGCTGATTTGCACGGCACTGGAAAAGTCGATGCCGCGAAGCTCGAGACAGTTCTGATGGACGCGATGGATTTGTCGCCGCGTGGCATCCGCACCCATCTCGATCTCAACAAGCCGATTTATGCGCGCACCGCTGCCTACGGGCATTTTGGCCGCAAGCCGGAAGCTGATGGCGGTTTCTCTTGGGAGAAGACCGACCTCGCGGACAAGCTGAAATCGCAATTCTAATCATGAATGCGGAGCGTCGTGACACGGCCTTTTATGGCCGCCGCAAGGGTCATGCGCTCCGCGCTCATCAAGCGCGGCTGTTTGAAGAACTCTTGCCGCGCTTGCGTGTTCAGCCAGACGCGTTAGCCAATCCCGCAGCCTTGTTTCCGCGCCCCGTCAAGGAAATCTGGCTCGAAATTGGCTTTGGCGGTGGCGAACATTTGGCCCATCGCGCCCGCGAAAATCCGAATATCGGCTTCATCGGCTGCGAACCGTTCGTCAATGGTATGGCGAAATTATTGGCCGCGATCGAAAGCGAGAACCTCGATAATATCCGCCTCTATGACAGCGATGCCGCTCATGTGATCGAAGGCTTGCCGAACGCGTCCATCGCACGCGCGTTTTTGCTTTATCCTGATCCATGGCCGAAGCGTCGTCATCATAAGCGCCGCTTCGTGTCCGACGAGATGCTCACAAAACTCGCACGCATCATTCGTCCTGATGGCGATTTCTGGTTCGCCAGCGATATTGATCATTATGTTGGCTGGACACTCGCGCGCATTCTTCGTTCGCCTGATTTTGCATGGCCTGCGACCAGTGCGCGCGATTGGCAGGCGCCTTATGAAACTTGGCCCGGCACCCGCTATGAAGCGAAGGCCAAGCGTGAGGGGCGTATCCCAAGCTATTTGAGATTTAAGCGCCGGTCGGCTTAAGCCGTCTCGTCACTATCTTGAATACGTGCGCGCGCGCAAACGAAGCGGATCACACGTTGCGCTGTCGGCACAGTCAATTCATCAAAACTTGAAAAAGCGCTGCGCTGTAAAGCTTCCGGCAGCTCGCGTCCTGATTTGGCGACAAGAAACGCTTTGAAAATCGGCCAATTAAATCGGATTGAGCGCACCAAGAATAAGAGCGGATCAAACTGAGGGGCGTCAAACGCCCGCGCAACGATCGCAGACGGCGCACCTGCCAAAAGGGAGAGTGCGGCCAGAGCATCGGGAATCTGCTCGCGTTGTAACATCCCACTCAAGGCGTTCTCATCCAGCCGATCTTCGGCGTGTAGTTTTTCGATTTGCGGCATCGCGCTTTCGATCGCCGCAACAAGATCGAGAGCTGTATCGCGCGCCAGCAAAGCATCTGCATGGGTGGCAAGAATAGTGGTCAGTCCCGTCATACCGCGCTCGGTAATGCCATTTTCGGCAAGTCGCGTTGCTGCTCTTTCGCGCGCTGCATGGGCGATCGCCTCAAGCGTGCTGGCGTCATCGCCGCGCTGGCGCAGGAGTGCCATTAAGGCACCATCCTCGGCCGCGGTCTCAGCGAGTTTGCGATAGCCGGTTTCTGAGAATTTCGCACCGATATTGCCCGCGACGATGTGATGAACATCTGTGTCACCACGGTCGACCAGAATATCAGTCACGCGTTCGCCCAGCGTTTCGCGCGCGGCCACGGCGCGCAGATGCAAGGGTCCGCGCGTTTCGGCAATCTTCACCAAATCATCTTCGCTGATC
>VERN01000149.1 GCA_018882635.1 Beijerinckiaceae bacterium
AGGTTACCGAGCTAGAGAGACCGGCTCCCGCCTCTCCCTCAAGCCAAAGAGCGATAGGCGCGCTGTTCAACCAGATCGGCGGCCGCGCGCATCAGGCAGGGGCAAATTGACTGCCCATCTTATCAGGGGGTGAGTTGCAACACGGCCCGATCAAGCTGCGCAGCAATATCCTCAAGTTCCGTTTGGAGCGGCTGGAACGGATCCATCTTGCAATTCATCTGCGTCGCCTGCGCGATATAGCCCGATGCATTCGCCGACAGCGACCGAATTTGCGTGATGGCTGGGGTCAATTGCTGTGGCCCACGATCCTGCCCCGAATAATCGGGAACAAATGCATATTTGTTGAAGGCGTCGATGAATGCATTCCAAGCCTTAATCGCCTGGCTCGTCTTCGCCTTACTCTGACGCAACAGATCGGAACAGGTCACTGGCTGGGCCATCGCCGCCGTGCTCGATAGGCCAACCACGACAACCAAAAATGCAAGCCCTGAATGCCGCGCCATTTCGCAAATCCCCTCTGAATGATCGGCGGCAACTTAGCAGGCGCCTTGCCGCACTGACAACCGTTAGAGCCTGACCGAAAAACGGTTGAACGCATCAATCCGAACGGCATGGAGATCGGCTTGCCGCCCATAAATCTCGGTCTCAAGCCAATCGGTTTCGGCCGCCACCGCATCCTCGTCCAGATCAATATACCATGCGCGTGCCGGACCATGGCCCTCACCATTCCAGCGATAGCCGCGCGCCCGCAGACGGTCCTTCATGTCGAAAGGGGCCTGCGTTGCAAAGAGACGAACCTGGGCCTTCCGTGCGACGGCGAGCAAGGCTGCCAGTGTAGCCGTTCCACTTTGCGGAAGCGGTAGGGCTAAAAGCGCGATCGCCGCATAGCAATCATTCAAGGCACGGTGACGGTCGTAAAAGAACCCCGCCCCTTGCGCGAGATAGCCGAGCCGCGTTCCCTCAAAACCTTCGCTTTTCCAATCGATCTGGCTTTGCGTGCAGGCCCATGGCTTATGCACGAAAGCGTCGCAAAATCGTTCCAGAAATTTTCGATCAAAGGCAGCATTATGCGCAAGGATAAGATCGGCTGGCTCGACCAACGCTGCGATCTCTGCAGGATTGATGGCATGACCGGCAACCATATTCTGGTCGATACCAGTAAGGCGCGTGATCTCCGGCGTGATCACAATCGATGGCTCGCGCAGGCCCTGGAACGCTTCTTCAACGGAATAGATCGTGCCGTCCGGGCCGTAGGAAAAGCGCACCATCGCAAGTTCGATGATTTCATCGCTCTGGGGATCGAGCCCCGTTGTCTCCACGTCGACGAACAAGGCCGCTCGACAGACAACGCCCTCCGGCGGCGCAACCGGGCGGCCCACTTCAAGCTTCCGCAAGACTTTGTAACGGCCACTCGCTTCCAGCGCGGCGACCATCGCCTCTTCGTCTAACGCCACACGCAACCCCGCGCCACTCTTCGCGTCTCACCATGCGTGAGTCGCCAGCGCGCTGCAAAGCGGCGTTTGATCGGCCGCGAAGGTCGATCAAACCCGGCAGGCTGCGCGCATCTTAGAAGCGATAATTCACGCCCGCGCGCACAGTGCTAAAGCTGATCTTGGTTTTGAACGCATCAAGATCAACCTCAAAGCCATTAAATGAATTGAGGTTGTAATAGAGATAGTCCGCCTTGAACGTCCAAGAATCGCCAAGCGCATATTCAAAGCCTGCGCCCGCCGTCACGCCGGGCTGATAGCGCAAGCGCTTCTGCTGCAACGACACCTTGTCAGCCGGATCATATTGGCTGAACTGCGTGAGCCCTACCGCGAAACCCGCCGTGAGATAAGGCAGGAACGAACCCATCGCATAGCCAACGCGAATGCGTGCATTGCTAAGAGTTTTAACGCGATATTTGAGACCATTCGTGCCAACAGGGCCCGGCGGTTCGGCCGGATCCGGCGGCGGCTCAATCTTTTTGCGGTAGCCCTCAATGGATGTGAAGGCGCCATCGATAACCGCACCAACAACAACCGCATTGCTGAATTGGTAATCGTAGCCGAGTTCAGCGCCGCCCAGAAAGCCGAAGGAGTTCAGGTTACGCGTACCTTCTCCCTGCTCAAGATAACGGATGTGAATGCCGTTCCCGCCGATGCCGAGGTTCACACCAATATGCGGCCCCGTCCAATCCTTGAAGCCCTGCTTAACAAGGTATGTGGGTGCCACCGGGGGCTGGCCACTCACGACATCGCCGAAGGCGTAATTCACGCCCAACCGCACGACATTGGCGCGTGAGCGGAGGTTATAGACCCCGCCAGCGTGATCAATCGCACGCATGCCGCCCAGATCAACGAGGAGGTATTCTGTTTTCACGCGCCACCGCGAGTCGATCGCGTATTCTAGGCCAGCGCCAACCGTCCAACCCCATTTGAGGCTTGCTGCGCGCCCGATTGTGGTTGGCTCAAACGTGCCATTTGTTTGAATATCGCCGCCCTCTTCGTCATAGGACGCCGTGCGGCCATAAGAGACACCACCGGTGAGATAGGGCAATAATGGCCCAAACGCGTAGCCAACGCGACCGCGAATGGTGCCGAAATAGAGCAACCGCGATTTGCGGAGGTCCCATTCATAATCGGTCCGTAAATCGACGCGCGAATAATTCGCAGCGATCGAAGACCATTGAAAATCTGCTTCAAGACCGAGAACGATGTTATTGCCAAACTGGTAATTATAGCCCGCCTGAAAGCCACCCACATAACCGGACGCTGAGTTCACGGTGTTGTCGGTGCCGACAGCGCCATTGGGCTGCTCGCCATTGCCCGGGTAAGAATATTTTGAACCGCCAAGGCCAAACGAAATACCGCCATACGCACCCGTCCAAGGCAACGCAGTCGCTGCCAGATTCGGAGCAGGTTGGTTCTGGACTGGCTTATTCGCGACGTTACGATTTTGCGACTGTGCAAGCGCTGCGCTCGGTAGCGACACCGCGACAAGAGAGGCGAGCAAATAACGCATCAACGCGACTCAACATGGTTAACGTTGAGTTACCGCTACGTGATTCGTCCTGATTCACAAAGTTTTGTTGGAATAAGGCCAATTATTCTAAATCATGCGTGGCAAGGTTTTGCCGTAGAGAACCCAAATCGGGCGAGCGGTTGACGTTTATCGGAGATCACTATTTCCCGTTTGATCATCGCCGTTATGCGGTAAACCGCACTCGACCCTGCACTTGCTATCAAGCTGGATTGTCTGATGCCCGCGACAGAACCATCCCTCCCCCTTTGGCTTGAAGTGGTCGCTATGGCGACGAACGGCCTTTATGGCGCAGCGGCTGCACGCAGTCGTAACGTGCCGGTGGCGGGAACATTTCTTGCCGGGATCATGGTGGGTCTGGGTGGCGGCATGGCGCGTGATGTGCTTTTGGGAACGGAAGCAGTTGCGATTTCCAATCCCTATCTTATTCCAAGTGTGCTGCTGTCCTCGCTGATTGGTGCGTTGTTTTTCTATCGCGTCGTTGCGATGGCATTGCCCAACCTGATCATTCACGGCATTGCATTTGGGTTTCTCATCAGCATTGGCTGCCAACGCGCGCTCTCCCTCGGTGCGCCACCACTCTCCGCCATATTCTGCGCCATCCTCACCGCATCGGTGGGCGGCATGGCGCTTGATGCGTTGACCAAACACCGCGCCTCGGCTTTTAGCCAGGCTCATTGGGTGATTACGACCCTCGCAATCGGCAGCACGGTCTATTACGGGCTGACGACGCAATTAAACTTCTACATCGCGACAGGCGTGACTGTTATGATCACAGCCTTGCTCTATACATTAAGCATCACGCGCAATTGGCCATCGCCACGATGGCCCGGCGAAAGCATGACAACGGACGATTGAAAGAGGCCCTGATGAACCGCGTCACCACCCCCTTCAAAGTAGCCGCTGTCGAATTCAATCCCGAATTCATGGAGTTCGAAAAGAATATCGCGGGCGCCTGCGCAATGGCCGAGGAAGCTGCAAAAAATGGCGCCCGCCTGATCGTGCTGCCGGAGGCAGCGATATCGGGCTATATCTATCGCGATCTCGCCCAATTCCTTCCCTATATGGATACGGTGCCGGGCAAGACGACGGACGCCCTCTCTGTCATCACCAAACGCTATAATTGCTACATCGCCATCGGCATTGCAGAACGCGATGCTGACACTGGCCTCACCTACAACACTGGCGCTCTGGTCGGCCCAAATGGTTTCATTGGCAAATATCGCAAGAACGGTTTGAACCCGTCTGACATCTTGTGGTTTGTGCCGGGGAATACGGGCTATCCGGTTTTTGAAACCGAGCTTGGCCGGATCACCATGATCATCTGCTATGATGACACCTATTGGGAACCCGCCCGCGTCGCCGCTGTGAAAGGCTGCGATATCATCGCTTACATTTGTTCGTCTGATCGGGTCTTACCGCAATTAGGTGCGGAAGCAGCAGGCAAACATTCAACCATCGCCGCCGTGCAGCACCAATGTGCGTGGAATGGACTGGCCATGGTTGCAGCCGACCGCAGCAATGCAGAGACCAATCCCACCACCGGCGTTACCGTGACCTATGGTGGCGCCGCCTCAATCTGGCAGGCCGATGGCGAACGCGTGGCGCATGCAGCATCCACCGACTATACCACCACGATGACGGCCAAAGGCTCGATCCTTTACGGCACGATTGATCCCGCCCGTTTCGACAATGCGCAAAAACAGACGCTCGCGCGCCGCCGCCCGGAACTCTACGGTGATATTGCTTTTTTCCGCGCACCAACTGATGGCGCCGCCTCAAAGAGCGCACATCACGTCCGCAGCGCGGCTTTTCAATATCGCGTCGCGATGAATGATTTCGACACCAATCTTAATCGCTGCGCTGCGATGGTCGCCTCGCTACAAAATGGCAATGCGACCAAGGATCTGGTCGTACTGCCGGCTTTTTCGTTCTGCGGACCGGTGACAAAAGACAATCGTGATCAAATCGCAGAAAGCGCATTGGGGAAAACCACGCAAGCCGCCAGTGATTTCGCCGTACGCTTAAAAGCACATCTTGTCGCGAGCTTTATTGAGAAGGACGCCAATCTCTTCTACCACACGGCCATCCTCGTTGGGCCAGATGGCAAGGTGATTGGCCGCTATCGCCAAACCCATCTTGATCCCGTACTCGATGGCATTCTGACACCGGGCGATGATTTGCCGGTGTTTGAAACCGCCATTGGTCGCCTTGGCCTCTTGCTCAATGATGATTTCCGTTTCCCGGAAGCCTCAGCCGTCTTGGGCTTGCGGCGTGCTGATATCATCGCCGCACCTGTCTCATGGTCTGGTCAATATGGTGGCCCGCTGCAAGACGCTGCTGGCCTTTTTGACCATCCCTATGCGGCCAATACGATGATCTTATGGTACGCCGCGGCGAAAACAGCGCAGGCTTATACGCTTGTAGCAAACGCCGTGGCCGATGGGATGATGGGCTCAAGTGGCTTATTGACCATCAACCCAATCGACTCCCTCGAAGGCCCGGTGGTGGGCTCGGTCGATCGTGAGGAAATCGTGACGGCGGACTTTACAACGCTGGGCGCGGATTTTTGGATGAACCAGACCAAGCTCGTCGGCGGGCGGCGCGCTGACCTTGCTGCGCCACTCGTATTTCCATTACAATCAAAAGCGCTTGCCGCTTGGCGGTCCCAGCCAGGCTTTAACATCGATTCCTGGACGGCCTATCGCCAATGATTTTTTTCAGCTTCACCACCGAAAACGATGTTTTTAATTTTCAGGCGCTGATCCTCGGCAGCGTCACAATGTTGGTCTGCCTTTTTTGCCAGGCTGTCACTGTGGGTTTGACCACGACCAAAATCAAACCGCAGATTGGGAAATTGGCAGCGGCCAAGCGTATCTGGATTGCACAGGCCGTATTTTTCGGCAGCGCCCTCATTCTTTTATGTTCGCATCTGTTTCAAATCTATCTTTGGGGATATTCCTTATACTGGGCTGGCGTCATCAAAGATCCTCACACCGCCATGGTTTTTGCGGGTAGCACTTACACCACAGTCGGCTTCGTCAATGACCCACTCCCCATCGGTTGGCAATTGTTGACGATTATCATGGCGACCACGGGCCTGTTTTCATTCGGCTGGAGCACATCGGTGATGTTTCTTCTGTCGCAAACGCTTTACCCTGCTGAGCGATAAAGCGCGCCTTGCCCTTCGGGCTCATTCTGTAATTGCGTTTTGGAGAGTTGACGATGACGACATCCACCCCGATGGCAGCAGGCGAAACAACGATCGCCAAACATCTGGTCCGCCGTTTTCGTGAACTCGGCATCGACGAAGCCTTCGGCATTGTCGGCGATTTCGCTTTGCGCCTGTTCGGCCGGATTGCAGACGAACATTTTCCAATCCACGTCACTGCAGACGAACAAGGTGCCGCCTTCGCTGCGGATGCCTATGCACGCATGCGCGGCTTTGGCGTCTGCGCGATCACTTATGGCGTCGGAGGCCTCAAAGTCGTTAACGCCACCGCAGGCGCATGGGCCGAACAGGTGCCGCTCCTGATCCTGAGTGGCGCACCGGGATTGGTGGAACGTCAAGGTGAACCGCTTCTCCATCACCGGGTGAAAAATTTCGAAACACAAATGAATGTGTTCCAAGATCTAACGATTGCTCAAGCCGCACTCGCCAATCCTTTGACAGCTGCGAGCGAAATTGATCGCGTGATTGAAGCAATTCTGCTCCATCAGCGCCCCGGCTATATCGAAGTTCCACGCGACCTCATCGACAAGCCGATTATATCGCCGACAGCCCCGCTCCAACGTATTGCTCAAAGCGCAGATCCCGATCGCTTGAAAGCAGCCGTTGACGCCGTGATTGATGCGATGGCGCAAGCGCGCAACATCGTTGCCGTGGCCGGTCTGCAAGCAACCCGCCGTGGCGATGTCGACGACATCAAAGCGCTCGTCGAGCATTTGAGCATCCCGTTTGCCACCGGCATCCTCTCGAAGGGCGCAATCTCGGAGCGCCATCCGCTGGCCTTGGGCGTCTATATGGGTGCGGTCAGCCTAGAGCCTGTGGTGCGTATGGTCGAAGATGCCGATCTGATCCTCGCCTTCGGCGTCCTCTACTCAGATATCACCATGGGTGGCTTTACCGCCAAGCTGCGCCGCGAGCGGATTGTTGAATGCCGTGACAACGAGGTGAATGTCGGTCTCATGCTGTCTCTTATACACATTCT
>VERN01000150.1 GCA_018882635.1 Beijerinckiaceae bacterium
GTGGCAGGCGGCGCAAGCCTTAACCTGCGCTTCGCCCTTCTTGGCGTCAGCCTTCGCCAAAAGCTGCGGCAGCGGCACGGACGGAGCGGCAGCAGCCTGCGCAGCACCGGGCTTGGGCGCTTCTTCGCCCACTGGGAGCTCATAACCGGCGACAACCGCTTTGTGCGGGTTGAAAATGATATCGCCGAGGAGCCCAAGTCCCATCACGAACAAAAGCGTGCCGAGAAGCGCGCCAGCGATCTTGTTCAATTCGAAGGAATCCATTCCGAGCTCCGAGACTTGCCTTAAGACTTGCCCTGACTGCGCCTGAGGCGCAGGAAAACACTTTACCGCCCGAGTCCTTCGGAACGGCGCGTCTGATTACCCGCTTTGACGCGTCCTTGGCAACTCGTATAAGCGGCCTAGCTCGTGATACTTTCCGCCGCCCCCCGGGAAAACGCACGAAAAGCCCTCTAAGGCCCTAATCTTATGTCTGACCCTGTCATCCTCATTCCGGCCCGTATGGCCGCAACCCGCCTCCCCGGCAAACCGCTGGCCGATATCGGCGGAGAGCCCATGATCGTGCATGTCTGGCGCCGCGCCATCGAAGCCGGGATCGGCCCTGTGGTGGTCGCGACCGACGAAAAGGCCATTGTGGAGGCGGTCGAGAAGGCCGGTGGGATCGCCATGATGACCCGCTCCGACCATCCATCCGGTTCAGACCGGATCCATGAGGCGGTTGAATTGTTCGACCCGGAAGGGCGGCATGATGTGATCGTCAATGTGCAGGGTGACCTGCCGACTATCGACCCCAAGGCGATTGCCG
This sequence comes from Beijerinckiaceae bacterium, assembly GCA_018882635.1. Lineage (GTDB taxonomy): Bacteria > Pseudomonadota > Alphaproteobacteria > Rhizobiales > Beijerinckiaceae > TNE-4. Next base: position 806 of record VERN01000150.1, read on the forward strand.
CGTCACTGCCACCGCTCAGCGATCCTTCTGTGGACATCACCACCATTGCTGTCGAAATCACCCGCGCCGATGAACGTACCAACCCCAATGTAGTCAAACCGGTGATGACGCCGGTCGGCGAAAACCGATTCCGGGCGCTCTATTTCACGCGCTCGACTGCGCCGTCGGGCGATGGGCCGCTCTATCATCACATCGGGCTTTACGCTTATCGCCGCAAAGCGCTGGCGCGGTTTGTGACGCTGCCGCCCTCGCCGCTTGAAAAACGCGAACGACTCGAACAATTGCGCGCGCTTGAAAATGGCATGCGGATCGACGTGGCGCTCGTTGATGTCGTGCCGCTCGGTGTCGATTCCCCTGACGATCTCGAACGCGCCCGCGCCGTTTTGGCCGCACGCGCGCGTCCCCATTAAGTGAAGGATTTTTCTATGTCGAAGCCTTTGACCATCGCCTATCAAGGCGAGCCGGGCGCCAATTCCGACATTGTGTGCCGCGATTTATTCCCTGAAGGCATTCCGCTGCCTTGTGCCTCATTCGAGGAAGCATTTTCCGCCATCAATGAAGGGCGTGCTGATCTCGGTGCGATCCCGATTGAGAATTCGATCGCAGGTCGTGTCGCAGACATCCATCACTTTCTGCCGCAATCGGGTTTGCACATCATTGGTGAAACCTTTTTGCCCATTCGTTTTCAATTGCTCGCGGTGCCGGGCGCCACGATGAAGACGATCAAAACTGTGCACAGCCATGTCCATGCGCTCGGCCAATGCCGCAAGATCATTCGCGAGCATGGATGGCGCGCTGTTATCGCGGGCGATACGGCCGGCTCGGCGCGTGAAGTGTCGGAATGGAAGGATCCCACCAAAGCGTCACTCGCAACCGCGCTCGCAGGCAAGATTTATGGTCTGGAGACACTCGCGGAAAATGTAGAAGACGAAAAGAACAACACAACGCGTTTCGTGATCTTGTCGAAGACACCGCAATGGGCGAAGCCGAATAACGGTCCGACGATCACCACATTCCTGTTCCGCGTGCGCAACGTGCCAGCGGCCCTCTATAAAGCGCTTGGCGGTTTTGCGACCAATGGCGTCAACATGACCAAGCTCGAAAGCTACATGATTGGCGGCCATTTCTCGGCCACACAATTTCTTGCCGATGTTGACGGCCATCCGGATGATCCGAACCTGAAACTTGCACTCGAAGAGCTCGATTTCTTCTCAAAGGAAGTCAAGATTCTCGGCGTCTATCCGGCACACCCCTTCCGGAAGGAAACGGAATCAGCCTGACCGTCTGATCTGACGGGTTTTCGTCTCGCTTGCTCACCGTCACGATGGATCCTTCGCTGAAGAGGAAGGTGGCCATCGATGAAACGCTGGGCGCAGTTGATTTCGATCACACTCATCAGCCTCGTGTGGCACGCGAGTGGGGCGTTGCTGGCTCCTGACCGTGCAGAGGCGCGCGGTGTTCGTGGACCACGCATGGCCACGCGCCCGATGAAGCCCCCGCGGATGAAAACCTATCGGTTCAACGGCAAAGACATTTACGGCTATCGCAATTTCGTTCGCCAAAGGCGCGAAGCGAAGCTCGCCAGCGGCGGCTTCAAGATGCGGAAAGATGGCAGCGTTGTGCATAAGGACATGCATATTCGCGTAGGCCGCTACAGCAAAAAAAGTCCATTACGCCCGATGCCGAATGGCCCCGCTGAAGGGACCGTGCTGGGCCAATGCCGCAATGGTGCATCCATCACGAGCGGTAATATTGATTGGGCGTGCCGCGACGCGGGCGGGATCAGCTGGTCGCATCAGCCGCCCCGCATTAGTGGCATTCGTGATTATTGATTACGGCATCTCGCCATCAAGCGCCCAAGCGCGGAGCAGATGATGCGCAATGGCGATGGGAGGCGGGCAAGTAAAACCCTCGGGATGTGTGCCTGCTAGAATAGCGCGCGCTTCATCGCGCGAGAACCAGCGCGCATATTCAAGCTCTTCGGTATCGATCACCAATTCATCTGTGATCGATTCAGCGATGCAACCGATCATCAACGAGGATGGAAACGCCCAAGGTTGTGAGGCGAGATAGCGCACAGCCTCGCATTCAATGCCTGCTTCTTCAAACAATTCGCGGCGTACGGCATCTTCCAATGTCTCGCCCGGCTCAATGAAACCGGCCAGACATGACACAACGCCGGGGACAAACCGCGCCTGCCGCCCGAGCAAGCAATAATCACCCCGCACCGCAAGCATGATCGCGACAGGATCAGTGCGCGGAAAATGCTGCGCGCCACATTGCGCACAATCACGCCGCCACCCCGCGGATGATAACGTAGTCAGTGCGCCGCAATGGGCACAAAAACGATGGCGCCGATGCCAATGAAGAAGCGCCTTACCTTCACCCACCACGCCCAGCACAGGTGGGGTTAGCAAGCCTTGCACCGCGAGCGTGCGCAAATCGATGCGCACAATTCCCGCGGCATCCTGATCGCTTTCTGCCACAGGCTGATCGAGTTCGACCGCGAAGACAGGACCCGCCTCATCGACACCGAGGAACGCTCTCTCTCGCAACACACCACAGGCTTCGGCCGCAGCGCGATCAAAAAACGGATCAAGCCCTTCACCTGCGCGGCGCAAGAGTGGGACATCACCAGCAAGGATCAGAAAGCGCGCAGCGTCATGCTGCGCATAGGCCTCGATCACCGCTTCATCGCTGCGCAGCGCGGCTTTTCGATCCAGAGGATTTTCGGCATAGCCGGTTTGGGCCGATCGTTCGTTTCGCTGCAACGCCATTACAAATGCCCCAATTCCCTTCGTAAGAGGGCAACGAAACCGCTACTCTCATTATCATCATAAGGTTCGCGCGCGCCGTGGCCCCATACAGGCGCCGGCCATGCGCCATCATCTTCAAAGCGCGCTACGACATGAATGTGCAATTGTGCCACGACATTACCAATGGCTGCGACATTCAATTTCTGCGGTTCGATAAGGCGCTTTAGCACGCGGCTAACAGCGGTGATCTCGGCCAACAAAGTGGCCTGATCCTCGGGCGCGAGATCAATAATTTCGCGCAGATCAGGCCGGCGCGGGACGAGAATAATCCACGGGAAGCGGGCATCGTTCATCAGCATCACTTGGCACAGTGCCAAGTCGCCGATGGGCAAGGTGTCCGCCGCCAGACGCGGGTGGAGCGAGAAAGCGGATTCGGTCATGCCGCAAAACTCGGCGATCGAAGCTCACGATGCAACCCCGGTTTATGTGGCCCGGTTTATGTGGCCCCGTCGATCTTGCCCGCTTGACGCTGCCCGCCTGACCCGGTCCCATGCCGGGCATGTTGCATCATGATCTGCAGACCCTGCGCCTCTTTGCGGCCTTGTGCGAATTGCGCAATCTCAGCCGGGCGGCCGCGCGGCTTAATCTCGCTTTGTCTGCGGCGAGCCGTCGAATCAAGTTGTTCGAGGAAGAGGCGGGCACGCCTCTGGTGCGTCGCCTCGCGCATGGGGTTGAACCAACGCCGGCGGGCATCACGGCGCTGCGTTATGCGGAACAGGTCCTGCGCCTCGCCGATCAATTTGAGGCGGCCTCCCGCGATTACCGGCTCGGGATGCTCGGTCGGGTGCGGGTCTCCGCCTCGTCCTCGGCCTTAGTGCACAAGCTCGCGGCCGATCTCGCCGCCTTTTCCCGGAATGAACCGGGCATCAGCATCGAACTCGAGGAAAGGCCGTCGCAGGAGACACTCGACGCGCTAGCGAAGAACATGGCGGATCTCGGCGTCGTCGTGCGGGGACCGATCGCGCTGCCGCAATATGTGTCATTGCCCTATGCCGAAGACAGGCTGGCGGTGGCCGTGCCGTCCGGCCATTTTCTGGCGCAGGCTGAGCGGGTCTGGTTCCGTGACCTGCTGGATGATGACTTTGTGGCGCTCGAAGGCGGCACCGCCATCGACCGCTTGCTGGCCGAACAGGCCCGCCTGCTCGGCCGCCCTTTTCGCCGCAAGGTGCAGGTCCGCACTTTCGAGACGGTGTGCCAAATGGTCGCACAGGGGCTTGGGACAGGCATTCTCCCCGAAGCCGCGCTGCGGCCCTTTGCCAACACTTTGGGGTTGAAACTGCTTCATCTTGAGGATTCCTGGGCTATCCGACACCTCGATCTGTGCTGGCGGGCCGGTGGGGAGCCCGATATCCCAACCCAAAAGCTCATCGAGGCCCTAAGAAATGGGAAAGATTTCTAATTATTAGAAACCACTATGCCAATATTTCTTATTTCGCTAAATCTGAGCCGAGTCATACTCATCCCTAGTGAGGTGTGCCTTGGCGATTTCTATTCCGTCTGCCGACGACCATTCCGATATGCGCGAAGCGGTTCGCGCGCTGTGCTCCCGCTTCGACGGCGCCTATTGGCGCGAGATCGACGAGGAGCGCGGCTACCCCGAGGCCTTTGCTAACGCTTTGACCGAAGCCGGTTGGCTCGCCGCGCTGATCCCCGAAGAGTTTGGCGGCGCAGGTCTGGGGCTGACGGAAGCCTCGATCATCATGGAAGAGATTAATCGCTCTGGCGGCAATTCCGGCGCGGTTCATGGCCAGATGTACAATATGTCGACGCTTCTGCGCGCCGGATCGGCCGAGCAGAAGAAGCGCTATCTCCCTGAGATCGCTGCGGGCCGCCTGCGCTTGCAATCGATGGCCGTCACCGAACCAACGACGGGAACCGACACAACGAAATTGAAAACGACGGCGGTACGCAAAGGCGACCGCTACATCATCAATGGCCAGAAAGTGTGGACGAGCCGCGTTCAACACTCTGACCTGATGATTCTCCTCGCGCGCACCACGCCGCTCGATCAGGTGAAGCGGAAATCGGAAGGGCTTTCGGTTTTTCTCGTCGATCTGAAGGACGCGATTGGTAAGGGCATGACCGTGCGTCCAATCCGCAACATGGTCAATCACGAGACAAACGAAGTCTTCTTCGACAATCTCGAAGTACCGGCTGAAAATTTGATCGGTGAAGAGAATAAGGGTCTCAAGATTATCCTTGAAGGTCTCAATGCAGAACGCGTGCTGATTGCTGCGGAATGCGTCGGTGATGCATGGTGGTTTATTGATCGTGCGAAAGCCTATGCCAATGAGCGCATCGTGTTCGACCGCCCGATTGGCCAGAATCAAGGAATCCAATTTCCGATCGCACGCGCTTACGTGAACACGCGGGCCGCCGATTCCATTCGCTATCAAGCCGCAGCCTTGCACGACGCGAACGAACCCTATGGGACCGAGGCAAACATGGCGAAATTGCTATGCGCCGATGCGTCTTGGGAAGCCGCCAATGCGTGCTTGCAGACACATGGCGGCTTCGGTTTCGCCGCCGAATATGATGTCGAGCGAAAATTCCGCGAGACACGGCTTTATCAAGTGGCGCCGATTTCGACGAATTTGATTTTGTCATATGTCGGCGAGCACGTGCTCGGCCTGCCGCGATCCTTCTGAGGGCTTGATGAACGCAGCGTTGCCAAGCGATTTGACCAGAGAAGGCCTTAATCGCGAAACGCTGCGACGGGAAGGAACACGCCTCAACGCGCTGGTGGCGTTGGCTGATCCGATGCCAGCGCAAGAAGGCACACTGAGCGGCCTCACCTTCGTCGCGAAGGATATGTTTTCATGGCCCGGTCATGCGATGTCGCGCGGCCTTGCGGTCGCCCAGCCTGATGATGGCCAGTCCGCGCTGCTCCTCAAACAATTGACAGCAGAAGGCGCGGCACTGCTCGGTTTTTCGGAAATGACGCCGCTCGCCTATGAGCCATCGGGTGGCAATCTCTATCGCGCGCGCCCACTCAACCCGCTCAATGCCGATTATGTGTGTGGCGGATCATCATCCGGTTCAGCCGTTCTTGTCGCGGCGGGGCTTGTTGATTTTGCTGTCGGATCGGATACGGCCGGCTCACTGCGTATTCCGGCGCATTGCTGCGGCGTCGCCGCGTGGAAGCCGAGCTTTGGTCTCTTCTGCCGCGCTGGCTCTTGGCCGCTCGCGCCATCACTCGATACACTTGGTTTTTTAGCACGCGACATCGCGATGCTCCTGCGCGTTGTACAGGCGTTGGTGCCCGAACGTCCGCAAGGCGCGATGCGTATCGCTATTGCCGATGATCTCATCTGGCCTAACGAGGATGACCATAAACGCATCAAGGCAGCGGTCGCGACGCTTCATCCAACGTCTGTGAGCCTACAATCCGTCATTGAATTGTGTGACGATGTTGTTCTCACCCTTTTGCAGCGTGAAGCCTATCTCGCGAACCAAAAGCTGCTTGAAGCGGGTGCGCTTGATCCGGTGTTGACACGCCGTCTCTCGCATGGCGCGACCATTTCACCTGAGACCTATGCGGCCGCCTATGCCGGGCTATCGGTTTTGCGCGCGCAAACAGCTGAGCAATTGTTCGAAAAGGTCGATGTCATCGTGTTGCCGACGATGCCACACCG
>VERN01000151.1 GCA_018882635.1 Beijerinckiaceae bacterium
GTCTTTAACCGCCGCTCAAGGGCCGCACGGCGCTCAGGCGTATCGAGCGGACCCGCCTCAACCTCGCGCGACCAGAGCATGTCGACGAGGGGGCGTGCCGAGGATAGGACGTTTTCGAGTGCGGGACGGCCACCGGAGCGAGCGAGATCATCGGGGTCTTGGCCGTCGGGCAAAAGTGCGAAGCGGAGCGAGCGGCCCGGTTCGAGCTGTGGAAGCGCCAATTCAACGGCCCGGAATGCGGCGCGTCGACCCGCCTTGTCGCCGTCAAAACAAAGGATCGGTTCGTCTGCCATGCGCCAGAGCAGGGCAAGCTGATCCTCGGTCAACGCCGTGCCGAGCGGAGCCACGGTTTCCTTCACGCCGACCATGCTCATGCCGATGACGTCAACATAGCCTTCAACCGCAATGACGCGGCCTGAATCATGGGCGGCTTTGCGAGCGCGATGATGATTGAACAGCACGCGACCTTTATGAAACAGCGGCGTATCAGGTGAATTGAGATATTTCGCCTGCGCATCTTTCGCCATCGCGCGGCCACCAAATGCGATGACGCGGCCCTTCAGATCAGCGATGGGGAACATCACGCGATCGCGAAAACGATCGTAAGGCACAGCGATTTCGGCATTGCTGATGAGGAGGCCTGCCTCAATCATCGCGGCACTCTCGACGCCTTTGGCAGCAAGAAAGTCCCGCATCGCAAAACGGTCGGGTGGGGCGTAGCCAATGCCAAAATCGGCGCGCACAGCGGCGGTCAATCCGCGATTGTCGCAATAAGCGCGTGCTGCGCTGCCAGCGCCCGTGCGCATCTGCGCGATAAAAAATTCATGCGCCAGCGCCATTACATCATAAAGATCTCTGCGGCGCGCTTCTTCGGCTTCCGCCTCGCGCGATATTTTCGGCAGTGTGACGCCCGCTTCTGATGCGAGCCGCTCAACCGCTTCCGGAAATGAAAGCCCTTCGGTTTCCATCACGAAGGTGAAGATGTCGCCATGCTTGCCGGAAGAGAAGTCGTGATAAAACGCCTTCTGATCGTTCACGAAAAAGGACGGCGATTTTTCCGCGTTGAAGGGCGACAGGCCGCGCCATTCCTTGCCGGCCTTCTGCAATTTCACGCGGCGGCCGACGACTGCCGAAACCGGCAGGCGGGAGCGGATCTCATCAAGGAGGCCGGGCGGAAACTTCATGCTTAGTGGTTACGCCGGACGCGTGCCGGAAAGCGGCTGAAACGGCCGTGCGTCCCCGTTATCCACAGGGTTATTCGGGCCGTTGAGCGCCTTATTTGTGCTTTTCCAACTGCGCCAGCGAGAGGGCGAGACCCGGCACGAATGCGGCTTCAAGAGATCCATTTTTGGGAATAGTCGTGATCTCCCCATAAGCGCCTTGGGCCGGTTGGCGGTGGCGCATGGTGACCCACGTCCTTGCATTGATGACCCACAGTTCCGGAATGCCGAACGCGGCATAGAGCGCGGCTTTGCGGCCGAGATCATAGTCGAGCGAGGAATCCGCGATTTCGATGACAAGGCGGACATTGTCCGTTTTCAATCCAACAGGCCCGACCGAGGCTGGATAAAATACAAAGTCCGGCTCCAGATAGGTGTTGTCGGACATCCGGAATGTGGTTTCCGGCGCCAGAAAATAATCGTCGCCCAAGCGGGGGACGATGTATTTAATCATGAGGATTTTCAGCGCCTCATGGCGGGCACCTTTCGGGGACATGGGGACCAGCTCGCCTCCGATGAGTTCAATGCGCTCATCGGGATCGAGCAGGCCCACTTCCACCATACGCTCAACATCCGCCACGCTAAAAGCGCGGCGGGGAAGACCTTCGGCAGCCAATGTCACGGGCGCGTTCATAGCCAAAGGATAGCATGAACGCGAAGGGCCGGGGAGCCTGTCGTTTAAGACAGTTTTGCCTTCACGGCCGCGGAGGCTTTCGCGAAATCCATACGGCCAGCATAGTTTTCTTTGAGCTTACCGACGACCTTGCCCATGTCCTTCATGCCGGCAGCGCCGGTTTCAGCGATCGCGGCGGCAATGGCTGCGTCGATTTCGGCTTCGGACAATTGGGCTGGCATGAAGGAGGCGATGACCGCGATTTCGGCGGCTTCCTGCTCGGCCAATTCTGGGCGGCCATTGTCCTGATAGATCTTTTGCGATTCCTGCCGCTGCTTGATCATCTTCTGCATCAGCGAGAGGATTTCATCGTCACCGAGTGGGCCTTTGCCAGCGCCACGCGCTTCGATGTCACGATCCTTGAGCGCTGCGGTGATCATGCGGACGGTCGCCACCTTGACCTTGTCGCCGGACCGCATGGCGTCCTTGAGGGCGGTGTTGAAAGCCTCGCGCATGGCGCTCTCCAAATGTTGACGTTAACGGGCAGGACGCCTAGGGATAGCGCCCGATCCCGGACCGCTGGGCGATTCCGCGCGCCCGCACTCACATCCGATCCGGGCCGCAGGGTTTAGGACCAAAATGGCGATGCAGCAAGATCAGGCTCCGGCTCCGGCCGGTTGGGCGGAACCGCGCGCGACAGCGCTCCTCGTGCTGGCTGACGGAACGGTTCTCGAAGGTTTCGGGATTGGTGCTGAAGGTGTCTCGCCCGGCGAGGTCTGCTTCAACACCGCCATGACCGGGTATCAGGAGATCCTGACGGACCCGTCCTATACCGGCCAGATCGTCACCTTCACCTTTCCCCATATCGGTAATGTCGGCGTGAACGATGAGGACATCGAGACGCTGAATATGGCCGCCGCCTCCGGGGTGCGCGGTGTGGTGGTGCATGCCGCGATTACCGAACCCTCGAATTTCCGCGCCAGCCGTCATTTTGATGCGTGGCTGAAGTCACGCGGCATTGTCGGGATTTCCGGCATCGACACGCGTGCGCTAACGGCCCTTATTCGTGACAAGGGCATGCCGAACGCCGTGATCGCCCACAATCCCGAGGGTGTGTTCGACGTCGCTGCATTGAAAAAGCAGGCGGCTGCGATGCCCTCGATGGAAGGGCTCGATCTTGTGCCGGGTGTGACCTCGGCCCAGCGCTCGGTTTGGGATGAAACGAGTTGGAAGCTTGGCGAAGGCTATGGCCGGCAATCAGCGCCGCAAAAGCATGTCGTGGCGATTGATTTCGGCGTGAAGCGGAACATTCTGCGCCTGTTGGCCGATCGCGGCTGCAAGGTCACCGTGGTGCCTGCCACGACCTCGGCGGACGACATTCTCGCACTCAAACCCGATGGCGTGTTCCTCTCAAACGGTCCCGGTGATCCGGCCGCCACAGGCGCTTATTCCGTGCCCGTGATCCAGACATTGATCGCGCATAATGTGCCGACTTTCGGCATCTGCCTTGGCCATCAAATGTTGGCGCTCGCTGTCGGCGCGCAGACGACGAAAATGCATCAAGGTCATCACGGGGCGAACCATCCCGTGAAGGATTTCACGACCGGCAAGGTCGAGATCGTTTCGATGAACCATGGCTTCGCAGTGGATCGCGACACGTTGCCCAACAATGCCGTCGAGACGCATGTTTCGCTGTTCGATGGGTCCAATTGCGGCATTGCGCTGAAAGACAAGCCAGCTTTCTCTGTGCAGCACCATCCCGAGGCATCGCCGGGCCCGCAGGACAGCCATTATCTCTTTGATCGCTTCGTCACCATGATGGAAACGAAAGCTCCTGTTGCGTAAGGCGCCCGCTCGGGCGACCTTCGGTTAAACATCGAATCGCGGGGGCGCAGGATGGTTCTTCGTCGTTTGGCAGCAGCATCGCTCTTGTTGATGAGCCTGCCGGGGATTGCCGTGGCACAGAGCGCTTCAGCGAAGCGGGGCGAAGTTTTGCTCAACACCAACTGCGCCGAATGCCATGCGACCGGTGTCAAAGGCGATAGTCCCAATCCAAAAGCACCGCCCTTCCGCACGCTGGGCCAACGCTACAAGCTCGACGATCTGCAGGAAGCGCTCGCTGAAGGGATTGTGGTGGGCCATGGCGGCGCGGAGATGCCGCATTTCATCTTCGAGCCTACGGAAATTGACGACATCATTGTCTATTTGAAACGTATCAACCGTAAGCAGTGAGATGGATTGGCGCTCTTTTTGGGATGGCGATCATTCCATCTATGTCAATCAACGTCATCGGACGCTGCATGATCGGCGTGTGGCCGATGACATCATTGCGCACATTAATCGCCCCGGTCTGGTTGTTCTCGATTACGCGTGTGGCGAAGCGACCGAAGCAGGCCGCGTGGCCAATCATTGTTCGCAGCTCATCTTATCGGATGGCGCACCAAGCGTGCGCGAGAAGCTGCAAAATCGGTTTGGCACAATAAACAACATCACCATTCAGGCGCCAGAAGAAACGGCTCATTGGCCTGATGGAACGATTGATCTCGTGATTATCAATTCGTTGTTGCAATATCTCTCGCGCGAAGAGACAGCGAAGCTGGTGCGTCGCTTATTCACAAAGCTCAAGCCCGGCGGACGGCTCATCATTGGCGATGTCATTGAGCCCACCACAGGAGCGCTGACTGACGCGATGGCGCTTTTGAAGTTCGGAGCGGAAGGTGGATTTTTTCTCGCCGCTCTTGGCGGCCTCATACGCACATCTTTAAGCGATTATCGCAAAATCCGCGGTGCTCTTGGCCTGACAACATGGACGGAAGGCGATTTCCTTGCGCTTTTGCGGGATTGCGGTTTCGAGCCTAAGCGATTGGCTATCAATTTTGGCCACAACCAAATGCGCATGGCCTTTGAAGGATGGAAGCGCGGATCCGTCTGAATGGCGCAAGAGCGCGGATGACGCCTTAGGGCACCGGCGGCGTTGAAAACGTCCAGAACCGGTTGGCGAGAAAGCTCCAAAACAGAACGATACCTGTGGTGAGCAGTTGGGCCGGTAGGTAGGGCGCGTGGAAGTGTCCCGTTAAGACCCCCATGATCAGGCCGGTGAGGCCGAAGCCAACCAGCGAGACAATACCAAACCGCCAAACCGCCTCCCGGTGAGGCCGTTCTGATGTGAAGGAAAAGCGACGGTTGAGAAGGTAGGAAACCGCTGCGCCGGCGATGAAGCCGAGAAGGGTGGCGGCCACTGGACCCATCATCTGGCTCTCCACTAGCCCAATTAGCACGCCGTAATGGGCGATTGCGGCGAGGACGCCGACGACCACAAAGGCAGAGAATTGACGGGCGAGGATGCGCATGAGCAGCTCCGAGGGTCGCTTCTCCTAAACCTGATCGATCAACCAAGAAACCCCTTAAGGGCAGGGGACAGGGCCGGTTTTGGCCTTTTCTCTGCCTCGATTCTCGTTTAGTAACCCGTGACTTCAGCGGGAAGTCAGACGCGAGCCCCCGCCTGAGCCTTTCAAATCAGGTTTCATCCGGGGTCAACGCCGACCGATCAGGGCCGAGCGGCCCTGTTTTTGTGCGCGCATGCCGCCCTCAAAGCGGCGAGGAAAGACGAACGAGATGCCGAAGCGGACAGACATCAAATCCATCCTCATCGTCGGGGCCGGTCCTATCGTGATCGGACAGGCGTGCGAGTTTGATTATTCGGGCACACAAGCCTGCAAGGCGCTGCGCGAAGAGGGCTATCGCATCATCCTCGTCAATTCGAATCCGGCGACGATTATGACCGATCCGAATATGGCGGATCGCACCTATGTCGAACCGATCACGCCGGAGATCGTCGCTAAGATCATTGAAAAAGAGCGCCCCGATGCGCTTCTGCCGACGATGGGCGGACAGACGGCGCTGAATTGTGCGCTGTCGCTCAAGAAAATGGGCGTGCTTGAAAAATACAATGTCGAAATGATTGGCGCGACCGCGGAAGCCATCGACAAGGCGGAAGACCGCGAATTGTTCCGTAATGCGATGACGAAAATCGGTCTGGATACGCCGCGCTCGCATCATGTGAAGACCTTGGCTGCTGCGCTCGAAGCGCTCGCCGATATTGGTTTGCCAGCAATCATTCGCCCCTCCTTCACAATGGGTGGCACGGGCGGCGGCATTGCCTATAACAAGGCGGAATTTATCGACATTGTCGAGCGCGGCATCGACGCGTCACCCACAAATGAAGTGCTGATCGAGGAAAGTGTTCTCGGTTGGAAGGAATACGAGATGGAAGTGGTTCGCGATAAAGCGGACAATTGCATCATTGTGTGCTCAATCGAAAATCTCGATCCGATGGGCGTGCATACAGGTGACTCGATCACGGTTGCCCCAGCCTTGACCCTGACCGACAAAGAATATCAGCGCATGCGCGATGCCTCGCTCGCGGTTTTGCGCGAGATTGGCGTCGAAACGGGTGGCTCGAATGTGCAATTCGCGATCGATCCGGCCACCGGCCGTATGATCGTGATTGAAATGAATCCGCGCGTGTCGCGCTCTTCCGCACTCGCCTCAAAAGCAACCGGTTTCCCGATTGCGAAAGTCGCAGCCAAGCTCGCTGTCGGCTACACGCTTGATGAAATTGCCAATGACATCACGGGTGGCGCGACGCCAGCCTCCTTCGAGCCGACGATCGATTATGTCGTCACAAAAATTCCGCGCTTTGCCTTTGAAAAATTCCCTGGTGCTGAGCCGACGCTGACCACGGCGATGAAATCCGTCGGTGAAGCGATGGCGATTGGGCGCACGTTCCAAGAATCCTTGCAGAAGGCTTTGCGCTCGCTTGAAACAGGCCTCACAGGTCTCGACGAAATCGAGATTGAGGGGATGGGGCAGGGCGATGACAAGAATGCCATTCGTGCAGCGATCGGCACACCGACGCCAGATCGTTTGCTGAAAGTTGTGCAGGCGATGCGCTTGGGCTTCTCGAATGAGCAGGTCCATGAGAGCTGCAAGATCGACCCTTGGTTCCTGGAACAGCTCAAGGACATTGTCGACACGGAAGAGCGCGTGCGCGCGCATGGCCTGCCGCAGACACCGGGCGCGCTGCGTCAGCTGAAGGCCAAGGGCTTTTCGGATGCGCGTCTCGCTGTGCTGGCGAAAATGTCAGAAACCGATGTGCGCAAATTGCGCCATTCGCTCAATGTTCGTCCGGTCTATAAGCGCATTGATACATGTGCGGCCGAATTCGCCTCGCCGACGGCCTATATGTATTCAACGTATGCAGCGCCGTTTGCTGGTGCGCCTGCTGATGAGGCGCAACCCTCCAATCGGAAGAAGGTTGCCATTCTCGGTGGTGGGCCAAACCGTATCGGCCAGGGT
>VERN01000009.1 GCA_018882635.1 Beijerinckiaceae bacterium
CGTTCGTTGAGCCATGGGTAAACCATCCAAAATCGTAGCACAGCAGAAACTGCGCTAAACTATTGCGTTGGAATGATTGCCCAACCTCACGCCGAGGAGGTCGCATCGTGGTGATCAAGAGTAGCTCTCAAAGCCGAACCACGCCGGGGGTTCTCTGATCACATTACAAAATGTGCCACAGATTTTTATTTTGTCAAATGAATGAATCGTAAGCCCTTAAGAATTATAAAATTAATCTCCGCGCCCGCGCCTGCGCACCCACTCACTCCCCCGCGCACTCGCGCGCAAAGGATAGTGCGATAATTCGACCCTGTTCTTCCCTGTTCTTCCCTGTTTCCAAAGGGCCAATAGCTAGGCGTCTGAAATTTATGATTGCCGCTTCTGGAAGTAATTAGCTCCTTACCCTATCGCGCAGAAAAGCAAGGGAAAACGCACAAACAACAATCATATCAGTGGGAACTAAAAGGCGAAGAGGAGGGCCAGTTTTGGCAAAACAAAGCTAAATCTAGATTCGGGCCTATAAAGCCGAATTACAAATATCACGCTTCTTGGCCTAACGGGTGCGAGCCGCTAATCCAGCTGCCAGAGCTAAACCACCCGCTATCACTGCATTCCAACTTGCGAGCGAGAGGCCGAAGATCCGCATGGCTACTTCGTCACAGCGGATCACGCGCACTGTGTCGAGACTTTTGAGGAAGTCTCCCATGGCAGCGGCTTGCGGGATAGGGCCGGTGCAATCGGCGGGGCCTTTCCACAAACCTTCTTCGACGCCGCTGTGATAAACACCCATGCCTGCGCCAATCAGGAAGATGATGGCGGTGAGTGCAAGAAGGGCGCGGGCGATGTTTGGCGCCGGCTTGGCGGCATAGGCTGCGGCGAGCGCGACCGGGATGCCCGCATAATAGGGCAGGCGCTGTTCAAGGCAGAGCGGACAGGGCTTCACGCCTAGCACGAGCTCGATAAACCAGGCGCCACCAATTGTGGCGAGTGCACCCAGTGCAATGATGAGCGCTGTGTTGCGTGGGGTGAACAGGCTGTTCATATCACTTTCACCGCAAGCCAAAAGCCCAACACGATGATGGCAACAGAGATGGCGACAATCAGGCCGAGATGTTTTTCGAGGATGGCTTTCAGCGGGCCACCCCATTTGTTGAAGATGCCTGCGAGAATGAAAAAGCGCGCACCACGGGTGATGAGTGACAGCACGATGAACAGGACGAGATTGTAATCAAGCGCGCCCGACACGATGGTGACGAGCTTATAGGGGATGGGCGTCAGCCCTTTGATAAGGATGAACCACGCACCCCATTTGGCGTAGAATTCTTTCAGCGCCGGGATGCGATCGGCATAGCCATAAAGATTGAGCAACCAAAGGCCGAGCGTGTCGAACAAGAGATGCCCGATCATCCAGCCTGCGACACCGCCAGCTACTGATGCGATGGTGCAAATGCCCGCATAGAAGAACGCACGCTCAGGCCGCGCCAACGCCATGGGCGCGAGCAGCACATCAGGTGGGATTGGGAAGAATGAGCTTTCAGCAAACGACACGCCCGCCAGCGCCCAAGGGGCGCGCGGGCTTTCTGAGAGTCTCAAAGTCCAATCATAGAGGCGGCGCAACATGACGGACGGTTAGCGGAGCGCGGGAGGCTTGTCCATGCCGTGGCGCAGGCCAAAGGCGCGTTGCATTCGGGTCATTCAACCGCACACCCTAAGGGCATCGGCGCAAATTGTGGCGTTTAGGGATAGTGCCAAGCGCACATTGTCGCATTAACGTGGGGCATTGCTGCACGGGATCGCGCGTGATGGATTTCATGCCCTATGCCCTTCCCTATCTTGACCGCGTTCTGGCCGCGGCGGATGAGGCTGTGCCAACGCGACTGGCTTCCTATGTGCAGGGGTGGAACCCGGCGATCACCGAACAGTTTCTCGTTCAGGATTTCAAAGTCCTACCAGCGCCCGGCGCGCCTGCGTTGATGGACGGCTATGTCAAAGCCCATGTGCACACGCTTGCCATGACCCGATTGCCGGGTCAGTTCCTTATCGCAGCGGTCCATTCCCCGTCTTTGCTTCGTCGTGAGATCCGGTTCGAGATTGGGATTGTGTGCGACAGCCATGGGGTTGTGGCGGCCGAGCTCGACGCCGACCCGGCCTATCACAGTGAATTGTGCTTGTTCCTTCTCGGCATGGGGTCGCTTGAGACATTGCGGCGTGTTCTGCCGCAGGTCAGCGGCACTTGACCGTCTCATCACTGCCATTGCGGAAATAGGTGCGGACCCATTTATCGCGGCCGAACTGGTCGAACTGGATCAGCATGTCGCGGTCGCCGCCGAAAGCCGGGGTCGAGGCCCAAATCAGCGTCACATTGTTCTCTGATTTGACGCGGCGGATCTGTAAGACCCGTTTCATGCCCTCGACCTCGATTGTCAGCCGCTTTCTAAGGTCGTCATAGCTGAGGGAATAGGAAAAGCGGCCATCGCAGCGCATGGTCTGCACAAAAGCCCGGGCTTCAGGTACGGCCATGAGGCAAAGCGGGACCACAAGGGCCAGAACGCGGGCGGGAAATGCAATCATAATCCGGAGCTTAGCCGATTGCAGCGCTTTAGGCAGCTTCTCTCTTGCACGGACATAACAGGAGCCCGCTTGCGGGGAGGGGGTGTTTCGTCCTAAAAGGCACCCGCGTTGCCCCTATGGCGGAACTGGTAGACGCGACCGACTCAAAATCGGTTTCCGCAAGGAGTGCTGGTTCGATTCCGGCTAGGGGCACCATCCTTCCTCTCGTGAGATGGCCTCAGACTGGCGCATGCGTGCCGCGGCGCGGTCGCTTGCTGGTGATGGTCAGCACAGCTTATGCTTGTGGCATTCGGGAGGTTTCTATCATGTCCATGATTGCCAACGTATCGCGTTCCTGTCTCGCTGGTTTGATCGCACTCGCCTTCGCGCTACAGCCTGCAGCGGCTTGCACAAGTCTCGTTATTTCAAGTGCTGATGGTTCGCGCTTCTATGGCCGGACGATGGAATTTGCGTTTCCGTTGGACTCGGACGCGATTGTTGTTCCGCGCAAGCACGCCTTCAGTGGTACCGCTGCGAATGGACAGAAGGGCCTGCAATGGGCGGCGAAATATGCCGCCACAGGACTCAACGCCTATAATATCCCGGTTTTGATCGACGGGATGAATGAAAAAGGCCTTGCTGGCGGCATTCTCTATTTCCCGGGTTTTGCAAAATATGCGGATCCTGCAACAGCGAAGCCAGACCAATCGCTCGCACCGTGGGAATTTCTCACTTGGGCGCTGACAAATTTTGCGACCGTCGATGAAGTGAAGGCGGCTATCAATGGCATCACGCTGATTGCGCTGAACCAGCCAGGCGCAAACTTCATTCCACCTTTTCATTACACGCTGCACGATGCCAATGGTGGCAACATCGTTGTCGAGCCGCTCGATGGTAAGCTCGTCGTGTATGACAATCCATTCGGCGTGTTGACGAATGATCCACCTTTACCGTGGCACATCCAAAACCTCAGCAATTATGTGAAGCTGACCCGGGATGATCCGCCGCCGTTGAAGATTTTCGGCCAGACGATCAAGGCGTTGGGCACGGGTGCAGGCATGTTGGGCGTTCCGGGGGATCTCACGCCGCCTTCGCGTTTCATCCGCG
Source organism: Beijerinckiaceae bacterium (assembly GCA_018882635.1). Taxonomy (GTDB): domain Bacteria; phylum Pseudomonadota; class Alphaproteobacteria; order Rhizobiales; family Beijerinckiaceae; genus TNE-4. The sequence continues at coordinate 3,658 of VERN01000009.1, forward strand.
CGGTCGCCTATGCGTCAAGCGTCGTGCCACCCGCCAATGCTGATGATGCTGTTCGGCTAACTGAGCATGTGATGAACAATTTCGATATCCCGCTCGGCTATCAGCGCGGTTCGGCTGCTCCCGGTGCGCCGATGGAGCGGACGCAATGGACGACAATCGCTGATCTCAAAAATGCGCGGTATTATTTCAAGACGCTCGATTATCAGGCTTTACGACAAATCGATTTGCGTAAACTTGATCTCGATGGCGCTGGCATCAAGACGTTTAAATTGGATAAGCCATATGACATTCCAAGAATCGACGTCAAATAATCGGCTTCGTTGATAAAAAATGAGCGGGGCTTCAAGCTCCGCCCTTTTCATTCGACGGGAGTTTTATAAATTTTTTAGCACTGATTATGCGGTCTCAATCAATTGGGCATGGCCCTTTGCAACATTGACGACACACCCTGTGAGCGCAGCGATTTCATCTAAATCGTGAGAAACGTAAAGCATGGGAACGCCCTCTTGTGCGAGGCGGCGTAGATAGGGGGCTATTTCCTGTTTGCGCGCTTCATCAAGAGATGACATAGGCTCATCGAGAAGAAGCAATTGCGGTTTTGCGATGAGTGCGCGTGCGATCGCAACGCGTTGTTTCTCACCGCCGGATAGATCATCGACATCACGGTTAAGCAGCGAACCAATTGCGAGCATCTCAATGATGCGATCTTCATGGGGGGTGTCGCGACGCAAGCGACTCATGATGCGTCCATAGCCGATATTATTTTTGACGTTCAGATGGGGAAATAGACGGTGGTCTTGAAAGACAAATCCAATCTGGCGCTGCCATGCTGGCATGTTGATATTGCTTTGGCTGTCAAAGAGAATTCGACCATTAATAGAAATATGACCGTCGTTAGGTGTTTCGAGACCGGCGACCATTTTCAAAATGGTTGTCTTTCCCGCACCGGAAGGCCCCGATAAGGCAACGCTCTCGCGGGCTGTCGCAATCGTGACATCGATCGGAATAAGGCCATGCCGTGCAGCGCGGTGGAGCCGAAGCGTGAGCATCCTCAGATCCCTCCCGCGCGTGAACGGTTGCGGCGTGTCATCGCTTGCGCCGCTAGAAGCGCTGCAAAGGAAATGACAATCGAAACGAGCGCCAGGCGCCACACCGTGTCTTCGGCGCCGGGGGTCTGCAGTGCGGCAAAAATCGCCGCTGAGATGGTTTCTGTTTCGCCCGGTATCGCTGAGACAAAGGTAATCGTGGCGCCAAACTCACCAAGCGCCTTGGCAAAACACAGGATCGCGCCAGCGATCACGCCCGGCCATGCTAGCGGGAGTGATACGGTGAAAAAGACGAGGATGGGTGATGCACCCAGCGTGGCCGCGGCTTCTTCGTGACGACGATGAACAGCGTCAAAAGAGAGCCGGATCGCACGCACCATGAGGGGCAACCCCATGATGGCGGACGCCAAGGCTGCGCCGGTCCAACGAAAGGAAAAAACAATCCCAAAATGGTCTGCGAGAAATGAGCCGATCACACCTTTGCGGCCAAGCAGAATAAGCAGCACATAGCCTGTGACGACCGGCGGCATCACGAGTGGCAGATGCACAAGCGCATCAAGCCAAGCGCGGCCGGGAAAGCGTCCGCGCGACAGTAAAAAAGCGAGCGCAATGCCGAAGGGAAGCGTGCAGAGCGTACCCCAAAAGGCGACTTTGAGGCTGATATGGACCGCATCCCATTCTTGCGGTGTCAAATGAAGCCAATCATTCATGCGGGTGGCATCGACGATAGAATTGCAAAACCCTGTGTCGCAAAGAGTGCGCGCGCCGTTGCGCTCTGCATAAAGCGGAGCGTGGTCAGGCTTGCGGGATGGCGTGTGTCACGCGTTAAAGCAAGCGGGTAGATGATGGGCTGATGGGATGACGCAGGAAAGGTCGCAACAATTTTGACGCGCGGCTCGGCCATCGCGTCACTGGCATAGACAATTCCTAAAGGTGTTTCGCTGCGCGCTGTGAGCAAAAGAGCGGCGCGGACATTGTCGGTTTCGGCAAGATGGCTTGCAACATCGGACCACAAGCCCAGCCGTTCGAGGGCTTGCTTGGCATATTTACCAGCCGGGACAGAACGCGTCTCGCCTGTTGCGATACGGCCTGTGCCGCGTGCATGAGTGATCGCCTCGCGCGTGAGCGGCAGCTGATCAATCCTTGTCTGCGTTGGCGCAATCAGAACCAGCGTGTTGCCGAGCAGATCGACCAGCGTGTCTTTCTGCACAAGGTTGCGCGTGACGCACCAATCCATCCATTCACGATCGGCTGACCAGAAGAGATCGGCGGGTGCGCCCTGATCAATTTGGCGTGCGAGTGCGGATGATGAGGCGTAGACGCAGCGTAGCGCGATGCCATGTTCGGCGCGCAAGGGAGCCACCAGCGCGTCGAGCGCTGTTTTGAGAGACGCCGCGGCGAACAAGGTCACTGCGCTCTCTGCGCGCACCATGGATGCGGTGAACGAAAGGCCCAATCCGGCCATAATGGCGCGGCGCGTCATCATCGATGGTCGATCCAACAGAAAGGGTGTGGAAGGGGCCGGGACCATCGTTCCGGAACGTGGCGGGCTTACGGCGCGCCAACAGGTCGCAGATTAGCTGGAGACGCTCGGCCTGACCAGTCTGGCAGGGAGGGAGACGGGTTGCCTATTGCCAAACCTGACGCCAGTGTCGGCGCTGATGTCACGCTTGTCCCGCTCCCCCATCCTTTCTGGCTTGCCACGCCATGGGCGTGGGCTGCGTATCGGGCTGTTGGGCGGGAGTTTCAATCCGGCCCATGCGGCCCATCGGCAGATCAGCCAGATTGCGATGAAACGGCTTGGGCTCGATGCTGTCTGGTGGCTGGTCACGCCGGGCAATCCCCTCAAGGACAATCGCAGCCTACCACCTTTAGCTGACCGGATGGCGCAAGCAGCCGCGCTGGCCAATGATCCCCGGATCCTGATCACGGGAATTGAGGCCCGCTGGGGGCTTCGCTTCACTATCGATGTCCTCAAACGGCTTAAGCGCACATGTCCCGGCACGCATTTCGTCTGGCTCATGGGCTCCGATAATCTGGCTGGGTTTGCGCGCTGGCGGAACTGGCCCTCAATCGCTGCGGCGGTGCCGATCGCTGTCATTGATCGGCCGGGAACAACGCTCACTGCCCTCCATGGCGTGGCTGCGGCGCGTTTGATGCGCTCGCGCCTTCCCGAACATGCAGCGCGCGCGCTACCGCTCTATAAGGCCCCTGCCTGGGTTTTTTTACATGGGCGGCGCTCGGCTTTGTCATCGACTGCTATCCGTGCAGCCCGTAAAGCGGATTGAGCCTTTTGGCCTTTGTAGGTTTTTTGAGCCGAAAACGCTGATTCTATTGAAAAACGACGGCTGATCGCTGATATTGAGAAGCGCGGCAGTAAAGCCGCATGCACATGAGGGATCGAAGCTGACACGACCTCCAGAAGCTGGGCCGGAGAGCAACCGGCCCCACACGCCTCCCGGCGCTCAAGCGCCGGTGTCCGGAGCATCTGGCGATGGAGCCATGCTGGGCGCCATTATTGCCACGCTCGAAGACGCGAAAGCAGAAGATACGGCCCTGATCGACTTGAAAGGCAAGACGGCGTTGGCGGATGCGATGGTTGTCACATCCGGCCGTTCGAACCGCCATGTCGGTGCGATCGCGGACCAAGTCATCGAAATGCTCAAACAAAAGGGCTATGGCACCCCGCGTGTCGAGGGACAGCCGCATTGCGACTGGGTTCTCGTCGATGCGGGCGATGTCGTCCTGCATATCTTCCGGCCGGAAGTGCGCCAATTCTACAATCTTGAAAAGATGTGGAGTGGTGACCGTCCTGCCGAGCGCGCCAGCGCCTGAACCGGCGTTCTCATGCGCGTGGGCCTGATTGCCGTTGGCCGTCTGAAAGATGGTCCGGAACGGTTGCTTGCGGATCGTTATCTCGACAGAGCTAAGCAGGCTGGGCGCGCGCTTGGGCTTTCGGGCTTTGATGTCGTTGAGCTTAATGAAAGCCGCGCCTCCCGCGCTGATGATCGGAAGCACGAAGAAGCAGAGGCGATCTTGGGCAAGCTTGGCGATGATCGCTTGATCGCATTTCACGAAAAGGGAAGTGCGATTGATAGTGCAGGCTTTGCTGCGCTGATCGGGCGCTTTCGTGATGAAGGACGGCGGGCCGCCTTTTGTGCCATTGGTGGTGCGGATGGATTTTCCGATCATGTGCTGGCGCGGGCGGATAAAGTTGTTGCGTTTGGTGCGATGACGTTGCCGCACCAATTGGTTCGCGTGCTTGCAGCAGAACAGCTTTATCGCGCTGTGACCATTCTCAGCGGCCATCCCTATCATCGCGCGTGACATGATGCGCTTCATCCTTGCTATCTCTTTTTGTCTGACGTTTGCGCTACCCGCCGCGGCGCAAAATGCAGCCGCGCAAGCGCCTGCCATGGATAATGCCGAAAAACAGGCGGAAAAGACGACGAAGCAATTCGAACTGGAAGCCACTGAGCGTAATCTCAAGGAAGGGCAGGCCGCGCGCGATAAATTGCAGGCCGAGGTAGAGACGCTGCGCGCTGATCGCGGACGTCTCAACCAATCGCTTGTTGATGTAACGGCCAAGCTTAAAGCAACCGAGACGCGGATCTCAGCTGTCCAGCAAAAATTGACGACACTTGGCCAGACCGAAGAAGCGATCCGCCGTTCGCTTGATGCAAGGCGCGGAATTATTGTTGAAGTGCTTGCCTCGCTGCAACGGATGGGCCGCCGTCCGCCGCCTGCACTTCTCGTCAAGCCGGAAGACATGCTCGAAGCGGTGCGCTCTTCGATGCTGCTGGGCGCGGTGGTGCCGGAATTGCGCGCTGAAACGGAAGCGCTGGCCGGTGATCTAACCGAACTTGTGCGGCTGCGTGATGCGGCCGCGTTTGAGCGCGATACGCTGGCGCGCGAAACGGATCTTCTGATCGCCGAGCGGCAGCGCCTTGCTGCGCTGGTCGATGCACGACAAAAAGAGCTCGCACAGGCGGAAGGCTTAGCTGTCGAAGAGCAGCGGCGGTTCGATGCGTTGGCTCAAAAAGCGCGCGGCTTGCGCGATCTTCTGGGTCGGCTTGAGTCTGAAATCGAGGCTGAATCCAAGGCTGCCGCTGCGGGAGACCCCAAGGCTAAGGAAGCGCGCGAGCGCTTTGCGATGCTGGCGGGCAAAGATCCGGCTCGCCTTGCCCCAAAAACGCCTTTTCAGGAGATGAAAGGTGCCTTGCCACTCCCCATATCGGGATCGTTGATCAAGGGCTTCAATGCGCCCGATGGGATTGGCGGGGCCGTGAAGGGGGTCGCCTATGCCACACGGCCGGGTGCGGTGGTATCTGCCCCCTGTGATGGCTGGGTGGCGTTTGCAGGTCCCTTTAGGACCTACGGACAACTCTTGATCATCAATGCCGGCGGCGGCTACTATTTGTTGCTGGCAGGAATGGAGCGGGTGAACGTGGCTCTCGGGCAGTTCGTCCTAGCGGGGGAGCCGGTGGCAGTGATGGGTGAAAGCTCGAAAGCGACGGCGGCGTCGGTCGGAGCGGACACGAATCAACCGGTCCTTTATATCGAGTTCAGAAAAGACGGGAATTCATTCGACCCCTCACCTTGGTGGGCGAATACGACAGGCGGGAAAGTTCGCGGATGATGCGCAAGATGAGATGGGTTCTGCTCGGGGCCGCCATGGGCGCCGGCATGACAATTTTGGCCGGCCAGACCGGAGCCTTTAACCCGTCGCGCGCCATTGCCGCGGCGTCCGATACTTATCGGCAGCTCAATCTGTTCGGCGATGTGTTCGAAAAGATTCGCTCCGACTATGTCGAGAAGCCGGAAGACGCAAAGCTGATCGAGTCTGCGATCAATGGCATGCTCACCTCGCTCGACCCGCATTCCAGCTATATGGATGCGAAGAGCTTCAAAGACATGCAGGTGCAGACCCGCGGTGAGTTCGGCGGTCTTGGCATCGAAGTTACGATGGAAGATGGTCAGCTCAAGGTCGTGACACCCATTGATGACACGCCAGCCTCCAAGGCGGGTGTGATGTCGGGTGATATTATTGCAGCGATTGATGACGAGCCTGTGCAGGGCCTGTCACTCAATCAAGCGGTTGAGAAAATGCGCGGCGCTGTGAATACGCCCGTGCGCCTCAAGATTGTCCGCAAGGGCATGTCTGATCCGCTTGATGTGAAGATTGTGCGCGATGTCATTCGTATCCGCTCGGTGCGCATGCGCAATGAAGGTGGCGATATCGGTTACATCCGTATCACGCAGTTCAACGAGCAGACTTTCGATGGATTGAAGAAGGCGATCGAGGATCTCAACAAGGAAATCCCGGCTGACAAGCTGAAGGGCTATGTCATCGATCTGCGCAACAATCCGGGTGGCCTGCTTGATCAAGCCATTGCTGTGTCGGATGCGTTCCTGGAACGCGGCGAAATCGTCTCAACCCGAGGCCGTAACGCTGATGAAACGCAGCGTTTCAATGCGCGCGCGGGTGATCTGACGAAGGGCAAGCCAGTGATCGTTCTGATCAATGGTGGCTCGGCCTCGGCGTCCGAAATCGTCGCGGGCGCGCTGCAGGATCATAAGCGTGCGACCGTTGTTGGCACACGATCCTTCGGTAAGGGTTCGGTGCAGACGATTATTCCGCTCGGCCAGAACGGTGCGATCCGTCTCACCACGGCGCGTTATTACACGCCGTCGGGTCGTTCGATTCAGGCGAAGGGCATTGATCCTGATGTTCAGGTGATGCCGGATGTGCCGCCGGAGTTGAAGGGTAAGGACGAGACAAAGGGTGAAGCAAGCCTGCGTGGCCATCTTAAAAATGGCGAAGACGAGCGCGGCGGTTCATCGGCCTATGTCCCGCCGGATCCGAAGAACGATAAGCAGCTCAATTATGCTCTCGATGTTTTGCGTGGTGTGAAGGTGAATGACGCCTCTCCCGCGAATAAGCCAAAAACGGCGAATTAACCGCGGATCATCATGATGACGGCGGCGTCCTTGACGCCGCCGTCTCGATTCAGAATCCCGCTCAGTGTGTGGCGTCTTGCGTTGATCATCTCAACCCGGACGTTCCATGCCCAAACCTGCCGCCCGCTCTTCCCGCGATAAGGCTGCCGCCCAGGCCGGGACCCATCCTGCCGTCGACTCTGCGCCGCGGTCGTCCGTGCGCTTCGTTGCGCCGCTTGGTCTTGCTTCACCGCAAGTGCGTTCGCATCTCGCAAAGAAATTGAGCGGGCTTATTCTTGCGATAGCATTCCCTGTCGGTCTGGCGACGTCGTGGATGTGGACGTTTCTGCACGAGCCGGAATTGCCCCTGCCTTTTCAGGTGAGTGTCGAACCTATCGCGACACCGCAGCTGCCACGCACGGCTTCCAGCACAATCACTCCGCTCAAAGTTCCGTTGCAGGATCAGATTCCGGTCGCGGGTCTCGCGCGTGATCCGCGTCTGATTGAGAACTCAATTCACGGCGCGGTCCCGCGCATTTCGGCGGATGGGCTTAAGCCAAGACAGGTTTATGCGCGGCCCTTTCCCGATGCAGGCGCACAACCACGCATCAGTTTGGTGGTGACAGGTCTCGGTCTCGGTCTCGCGGTCACCGATAAGGCGCTGATGCAATTGCCACCGGCTGTCACGCTGGCTTTTTCGCCTTACGGGCAGGATCTCGTTCGTCAGGTCCAAAATGCGCGGCAGGATAATCGTGAATTGCTGCTGCAAATTCCGATGGAACCTTATGACTTTCCCGCCAATGACGCGGGGCCCGCGATGCTGGCCGCTGATGCTGCAGCCGATATCAATACAGACCGCCTTCTATGGTCTTTGGCGCGCATGACCGGTTATGTGGGGCTCACTAATCTGCAGGGTGGGCGGTTTCGCGATAGTCCCGCCATGCAACGCTTTCTTGAGCAAGTGGAGCGGCGTGGTCTTCTCTATATCGACAATGGGCAGGGGCGCGCGAAGAGCGGGGGGCTCAGGCAGGCCCATCTGACACTCGATCCTCTTGCCCTTGATGAAGGTCTATCTGAGCTTGAGACAATTGCGAAAACACGGGGCGTGGCCATTGGCATTGTTCCGATCACCCCGGCGCTGGTCGAAAAAATCCCCCTTTGGGCGCATGAGCTGCCAACACGTGGGATCTTGCTTGCGCCCTTGAGCGCGAGTTTTGATCGGCCCAGTCATCCCTAGCCGGACGACGTCTTCTTCATTGGTTCGGGCGCGGTTTTATTGTGGGCGCTTCCCAGTCGCGCGCATGCGTGGCATTGAACATAGGGTTGGCTGATTGCTGTCTTTGTGATTTGGCCGCACTCTCACAGCTTCCGTTTTTGGTCTTATTCGATGACATCCCTTCCTTATCGTCCCTGCGTCGGCGTGATGCTGCTCAACGCTCATGGTCAGGTTTTTATTGGGCGGCGCAAAAGCGAGGCCGGTCCCGAACATGTTGACGGCCAGCATGCGTGGCAAATGCCGCAAGGCGGGATTGATGACGGCGAAGATCCGCGTGATGCCGCGTTTCGTGAGCTCTATGAGGAAACTAATGTCAGCTCGGCGCGGGTGATTGCCGAAGCACCTGACTGGTTCAGCTATGATCTGCCCGATGACATCATCAAGCGCAGCTGGAAAGGGCGCTATCGTGGCCAGACCCAAAAATGGTTCGCCATGCAATTTGAGGGCGATGAGAGTGAGATCGACATTCATTCGCCCGGGAATGGACAGCATCGTCCCGAGTTCAATGATTGGCGGTGGGCGGATATGGCCTCTTTGCCAAGCCTGATCATTCCGTTTAAGCGCCCGGTTTATGAGCGGGTCGTCGCGATCTTTGCGCCTCTTGCCGGGCAGCGTGTGCCGTAAAAAAGCGTTATTAAGACGTTAGGAAATTCAGAGCAGAGTAGGGATCTGTTCATCAGGGGCGGGGCCATGACCGATTCCATCAAGCGGCTCTATCAGGCGGTCCTCGATTCCCAGGGGCGCGATCCCTCCTTGTCGCGCACGGCGAAGCTACTTGCCGAAGGCACGGCCAAGATGGCGAAAAAGCTCGCCGAGGAAGCGGTGGAAGTGGGCCTTGATGCCGTGCAGGGTAATCGCGAGGCCACTATTCTTGAGAGCGCTGACCTCATCTACAATCTGACGGTGCTTTGGGCCGAATGCGGCATTACACCGGAAGAGGTTTATGCCGAAATGGATCGACGCGAGCGGATGTTGGGCATCGCCGAGAAGTTGCCGAAAAATCAAGTGCACGATCTTGATCGGGATCTGGCGAAGCTGAAAAAACTCGCCAAGGGTTGAGCCTCTCATTATTCGCCGACACGCATTGTCGAAGCGATCCGTTATGAACGGGTCTGCCCCGTGCCGCGTACGCGGTAATTGAAGCTCGTCAATTGGTCGACACCCACCGGTCCGCGCGCATGCATGCGGCCTGTTGCAATACCGATTTCTGCACCGAAGCCAAATTCGCCGCCATCGGCGAATTGCGTCGATGCATTATGGAGCACGATGGCGGAATCGACCTCGCGAAGAAAGCGTTCCGCGCGCGCGTGATCATCGGTCACGATGCAATCGGTATGGTTCGAACTCCAATGCGCAATATGGTCAAGCGCTCCGTCCAGCCCATCAACAACGCGGCACGCAATAATCGCGTCGAGATATTCTGTTGACCAATCCGCTTCGGTGGCGGGCTTAACGCGCGGATCGACCTTTTGGGTGTCAGCATCGCCACGGACTTCGCAGCCTGCGTCAAGCAAGTCTTTCACAAGCGGCGCAAGGTGAGTCGGGACACATGCGCGATCGACAAGAAGCGTCTCGGCTGCACCGCAAATTCCCGTGCGCCGGAGCTTGGCGTTTTTCACAAGGGAACGCGCCATAGCAAGATCAGCCTTGCCGTCAACATAGACATGGCAGAGCCCTTCAAGATGGGCGAAGACAGGCACGCGCGCTTCGTCTTGTACACGCGCCACCAAGCTCTTTCCTCCCCGCGGAACGATCACATCAATCGCGCCGTTCAAGCCTCGCAGCATAAGGCCGACAGCTTCACGATCGCGCGTGGGGATGAGTTGAATAGCATCCTCTGGTAGGCCAACTGCACGAAACCCGGCCCGCATCGCTTCAGCAATCGCAGTCGAGGTGCGAAAGCTTTCTGAACCGCACCGTAGAATGACGGCGTTACCACTCTTCACACACAAAGCGGCCGCATCAGCGGTTACATTAGGACGGCTTTCAAAGATCACGCCAATCACGCCAAGCGGTGTGGCAACACGCTCGATCTTTAAACCGTTCGGTTGTTCCCATGCTGCGAGAATACGCCCAACGGGATCAGGCAGAGACGCGATGTCATCCACGGCGGTGGCGATCGCGGCAAGCCGCTCAGGGTTGAGCGTAAGCCGGTCAAGAAACGCACCTTTTGTGCCGCGTGCGATTGCGTCTTGGCAGTCCTCTTGATTGGCGGCGAGGATCGTGTCTGCTGCGTGACGCAACGCCTTTGCTGCTTCGCCTAAGCCGTGCACGCGCTGATCGGACGAAACAAGTGCAAGCGTGCGCGCGGCTTGGCGTGCCTTCTGGCCAATCGCTAAGACCGTCGCTTCGATAGCAGCATGATCGGTTGTCATCTCAATGCCCTGACAAGGTCATGTCGTCGCGATGCACCATCGCTGCACCGCCAGCAAAGCCAAGAATCGCTTCGATATCTCGCGAGGAGCGTCCGGCAATCATCTGTGCTTCGGCTGCATCATAGGCTGCGAGGCCGCGACCAATTTCTTCGCCATCGGGCGCGCGCAGCAAGACGACATCGCCACGTTCAAAAGTGCCTTCGACATTTTTCACCCCGGCAGGCAACAGGCTTTTGCCGTCCCGAATGGCGCGCGCGGCGCCATCATCGACGTGAAGGGCGCCTTTCGGTTCTAGAACTCCGGCAATCCATTTCTTGCGCGATGCAACGGGGTTTGTTGGTGTTGTGAACCAGGTGCAGCGACCACCATCAATGATGCGCTTGATCGGATTCATCACCCGACCATCGGCAATCACCATTTGCGTGCCGCCGAGCGTCGCGATTTTGGCAGCTTCGATTTTTGTGCGCATGCCGCCGCGCGATAGTTCAGAAGCTGCACCCCCTGCCATCGCTTCGATCTCGGCGGTGATGCGCGGCACAATCGGCAGAAGAATGGCGTTCGGATCGGATTGCGGTGGCGCGGTGTACAGCCCATCGACGTCTGAAAGCAAAACGAGACAATCGGCGCTCGCCATTGTTGCCACGCGCGCGGCGAGACGATCATTGTCGCCATAGCGAATTTCGCTTGTCGCGACGGTATCATTCTCATTCACAACTGGAATGGCACGCCATTCCAAAAGACGCGTGAGCGTCTCACGCGCATTGAGATAGTTACGGCGCTCTTCCGTATCCCACAAGGTGAGCAGAATTTGGCCCGTGGTAATGCTGTGATCGCCGAGCGCATCGGCCCAACTTTTTGCCAGCGCAATTTGGCCGACGGCCGCCGCACCTTGGCTTTCTTCCAGTTTCAAAGCGCCCTTCGGCAATTTCAAAATGCTGCGACCGAGTGCGATGGCCCCAGACGAGACGACGATCACATCAGCGCCGCTGTGATGGAGAGCGGCGATGTCCGCGCATAAGGCCGCCAACCAATCCTGCTTCAGCTTGCCCTGCGCTGAATCGACGAGCAGCGAGGAGCCGACCTTGATGGTGATCCGGCGGAAATCGCGGAAGGACGGCGTGGTCACGGATTCCACTCCGGAGCCGGCTTCTCGACCGTTTCTTCGCGGCGTTGCTCGGCAATAATCGCGAGCAAGGCGCGCAGCGCTTCATCAATGCCTTGGCGTGACGCGGAAGAAATCAACAAAGGCTCACGGCCTGACGCTTTTTTTAGCGAGCGCTTCTGCTTTGTGATGTCTTCGTCCGTTAATGCGTCAATTTTTGACAGCGCAACGATTTCTGGCTTCTGGCCGAGTTCATGGCCATAGGCTTCGAGTTCATGGCGCACAGTTTTGTAAGCCGCGCCTGCGTCCTCGCCCGTCGCGTCGACGAGATGGAGCAGCACGCGGCAGCGTTCGACATGGCTCAGAAAACGATCGCCGAGACCATGGCCTTCATGCGCGCCTTCAATAAGGCCTGGAATATCGGCAAGGACGAATTCCTGCCCATCGATGCGCACAACGCCGAGGCCGGGATGCAAGGTCGTGAATGGGTAATCGGCGATCTTCGGCTTTGCGGCCGTGACGGTCGCCAAGAATGTCGATTTGCCCGCATTAGGCAGGCCGACGAGTCCTGCGTCCGCAATCAATTTCAACTTCAAGCGAATCCAGCGTTCTTGCCCTTCCTGTCCGGGATTGGCGTGGCGTGGCGCGCGATTGGTTGAGGTTGTGAAATAGAGATTACCGAACCCGCCATTGCCGCCGCGCGCCAAACGCACACGCTGGCCGATTTCGGTGAGATCGGCGATTAATGTCTCGCCATCTTCTTCGAAGATTTGCGTGCCTTTCGGCACTTTCAAAATCACATTGGGCGCATTGGCACCAGCGCGGTTGCGCCCCATGCCATGCCCGCCGGAGCTGGCTTTGAAATGTTGCTGATAGCGGTAGTCGATGAGCGTGTTCAGCCCCTCGACGCATTCCGCCCACACATCACCGCCGCGTCCGCCATCGCCACCATCGGGGCCGCCGAACTCGATAAATTTTTCACGCCGGAATGAGACGGCGCCTGCGCCGCCATTGCCGGACCGGATATAGACTTTGGCTTCGTCGAGAAATTTCATGCCGTTTCCCTACTCTATTCCGAGAGGGAAGGGGAACAGCTTTCCGTCTCAGAGGGCGTTATCGCCGGGTGATGCGGAGTTCCACGTCGCCGACAGTGAGGAACCACCAATGGACGGTTGCTGTGTTGAGCACCGTTTTCGGGTCAATCTGCTTAAGGAGATCGTCGAAGCGGACATCGAAGGTGGAGCCCCCTTTGGTCTTCAGACGGGCCTCATAGGCGAGGCGGATATCTTGGCCTTCCTGCCAGATTTTGGCGTCGCCCAGAACATCCTCGCGGGTGCCGGTATAGCGGCCGGGGGCGATTTTCTTGAACCGCCAGGTTTTGCGGTCCTTTTCCCCGTCGGAGAACACGAAATCCTCAACCAACGTCAGCGTCTGGGTTTTACGGTCCCATGTGCCTTTCATGACCACATCGAGGCCCCGTTTGGTGCCATCAATCCGGCTTGTGAATGTGCCTTTGGCCTTCAGCGTCCCGCGGAAAAACTCTTCGAGCACAAGGGGCTTATCTGCCGCATGTGCCGGTTGGAGGGCCATCAGCGGAAAGACAAGGGCTAACAACACAAACAGGCGGCGCATGGGTCTCTCCAATCCGGTTAATAGGCTGAAGCGTTTACGCTTCAGCCCGCTTCTCGGACCATGCGGCTGGTTCGGGCAGGATTGACGCGCCCGACACGGTGGTCGCGCCGAAGCCGCGTTGCGCATACCACTCGGCCCGATCCAGCTCGAACCGGTCCATCGGGCCGTTTGAGCAGCGCCCCGGCTGATCTGACAGGGCTCTGCGCCGCCAGCTAAATCCCAGCTTTTCGAGAACCCGTGCCGACGCCCGGTTGTCTGGCATCACATGGGCGGCGATGGCGGGGATATCTGTCAGCATGAAAACCGTGTCGATCAAGGCTCCCGCTGCCTCCGTGGCAAAGCCCTGCCGCCAGAACGTGCTGTCGAACGCATAGCCCAACAAGGGTAGACCACCCTCCGGAAAGCGGATGGCCACTGTCCCGATCAATTGGCGCGGCGAGCGATTCAGCACGGCCACGAGCTCGATCGATTGACCGATGGCGTTGCGTTGCCGTGCATGGAGGACAAATTCTTCAGCTGCCCCAGCAGGATAGGGGTGGGGGATCGCAGCCGTGGTTTCGGCGACTTCCTTTTTCGCGGCAAAGCGTGCAATCGCCGCCGCATCAGACGCGCGGGGCCAGCGCAGCCAGAGACGGGAGGTCTCAAGCTGGAAAATATCATCAAGCGCAATGTCGGGTAACATGGAGGCGTCTCCTGCCCGCAGGGTCGTAAGTCCGTTGTGTGACCCTGAAATGACAAAGGGAAGTGGTGATCCCACTTCCCCGGAAACGCTCTCTCTGAGGAGAACTGGACTTTCTTTTCAGATCGTCCGCCGGGGCTGTGGGCCGGCGGAGATCGTGAAGAAATCCGCCTTATTCGGCCGCTACGGCCGTACGTACCGCTACATACATGCGGCCTTGGCCTTTTTTCTCAAACTCAACCGTGCCCTGCGCCGTGGCGAACAGGGTGTGGTCCTTGCCCATGCCAACATTCGCGCCCGGATGGACGCGCGTGCCGCGCTGGCGAATGATGATGTTGCCCGGGACGACGGCTTCGCCACCGAACTTCTTCACGCCAAGGCGCCGGCCTTCTGAGTCACGACCGTTGCGGGATGAGCCGCCTGCTTTTTTGTGAGCCATTGTTCTGCTCCGTTACTTTCTGGGACCTTAGCCCCGAAACCTGTCCAAACCGTGAAATAAGAGCGAATTACTCGGCTGCTTCAGCCGTCTTGGCCGCTTTTTTCGCCTTTGGGGCTGCACCCCCTGTCAGGATCTCAAGGATCTTGACGCGGGTGAGGTCCTGGCGATGGCCGCGCTTGCGCTTCGAATTCTTACGGCGACGCTTATGGAAGGAGATCGAGTGCGCGGTGCGGGTCTGTTCGACCACCTGCGCCGATACAGAGGCGCCAGCCACGGTGGGCGCGCCAATCTGGGTGCCGGCATCGCCGCCAACCAGCAAGACCTCGTCAAAGGTGACAGCGTCACCGGCGGCGAGATCGAGCTTCTCGATCACAATCACGTCATTGGCGGCAACCTTGTATTGCTTGCCGCCGGTCTTGATCACTGCGAACATCGTTTTTTCCTCGTGTTCAGCCCGACCTGACAACGGAACCCCGCGCCGGACGGCTTTTTGGCAGTTGTTGAACCGGATACGCCCTTGCGAGCGCGCAACAGAAAAGCGCGGGAACCCCGCGCCAATCGCGTTTCCCTACCGGATGGGGTTGGCTGAGTCAACGCAAACCACCGACCTTCGCGCGATTTATCAGGCCTGGCCGGGATGGGGTCTCTTGCCGGGTCTGTAGGCCCATGCTATTCGCCCCGCCGACCACACGCGCGGCTTCGGCCGCTCGGCCCTGCGGAGAGGTGGCAGAGTGGTTGAATGCACCGCACTCGAAATGCGGCATAGGTGCAAGCCTATCGGGAGTTCGAATCTCCCCCTCTCCGCCATTATTTTTCGTCTCGAACGGCACGGCATTCCCGTCGCCAGTGGCGTCCTCACCGGCCCGTCAAAAAGAAAATCCATTCCGGCTTATAGATCGGATTGTGGATGCCCTGCGTGTGATAGGGATTGCCGCGGCCCGGCCGCGCATTCGGCAGGATTTCACTGAACACCCGAATATGGTTCGGCGGGATCTGCAACGTCGCATAAGCGCGCTGCAACAAAGCGGCTGTGTTCTCGCGCTGATTATAGCCCGCAAACCAACGCTCAGGCGGTGTCACCGACGGCCAGGACAGCCAACCGGCCAAAACCTTCTCAGGGCTCCGACCGGGCAAAAAATCCCACGGGCTTGAAAAGAGGATGATCCGCTCGACTAGCTTTTTCTTGCCGATGAATGCCGCCATGCCGGCGCCTTGCGATTGGCCCGATAATGCGATGCGATCCCAGATCATCCCTTCATTGTTGAAATAACGTGACCAACGCTCATGCGGATAGTTTTTGTCGAGCCAGCGCAGCAGCGCGTAAAGACGCTCCACAATCGCTTCGGGTCGCGTATTGTCGATGCTGGGATCGACAGTGATTTGTCCGTAAAGCCGCATTTCACGAAAGCGCGCTGAGCAGGCGCGAATATCAGGGCGTGATGGACAGAAGACCGCAATTGATGTGTCGTCATTGTATTCAAGCGAAATTACACGGTAGCCTTGCTCTGCTGCCGTGCGTAGAAAATCAACGGCGCCGGGCGGTTTGCCATTGGTGCCCGGCATAAAGACAAGAAGTGGCGCGTCGCGGTTTTCGGTGCCGCGTGCGAAAGTTATGTAATGCGGGTCATCATAGCGGGTAATCCGCGGATCGGTTTGTGACGGTTTTACGCAATAGACAATGAAACGCTCGGTGGATTGACATTGATCCGATTGGGCTGAGGCTGATGGCGCCATCAGTAACGCCAAGCAGAACAAAACCATCAAACGCAGAGCCATTTCCTTCGTCTCCATTGCTGCAGGGTCAAAGCGAATCGCGTTCGCTACTTCATCGAGCTTGTCGCGTTACAAGCGATGAAGAAAGCGCATTGCCATGCCATGCCATGCGCTGCGCACTTAGAACTAAATCATCTATTGCATTGCTGGCTTTCACACTGCAATCATTGGCGTCAATCTATCGTTGGGGGCTTTCATGTGCCAGCTTTGCCAGACCACTCTCTCGCGGCGTCATGTTCTGGGCGGTCTCGCGGCGGGCCTCGCCAGTATTGCGAGTTCCGCTGTTTTTGCGCAAACGCCTCCCAAACCGGAAAATGTGATCTCGCCGGATGAGGCTCTGACGCGTTTGTTGCGCGGTAATGAACGCTATCTGCAGGGGCGAACCATCCCGGATAGTTTCCCTGCTCTGCGTGACGCGCTGGCGCGTGGTCAAAATCCTTATGCTGCCATTCTTGGGTGTGCGGATTCCCGTGTGAGCCCCGAGCTCGCCTTCGATGAAGGTC
Source organism: Beijerinckiaceae bacterium (assembly GCA_018882635.1). Taxonomy (GTDB): domain Bacteria; phylum Pseudomonadota; class Alphaproteobacteria; order Rhizobiales; family Beijerinckiaceae; genus TNE-4. The sequence continues at coordinate 20,423 of VERN01000009.1, forward strand.
AGGGCGATCTGTTCGTAACGCGTGTCGCAGGTAATTTTGTAACGCCTGCGATCCTGGCCAGCCTTGAATATGGCGTCGCTGTTCTCAAAACGCCGCTGATTTTTGTGTTGGGGCATACGAGCTGCGGGGCCATTGGAGCAGCCGTCAAGGCGGTGACGGATGATGCAACTTTCCCCGGTCACATCCAATCGCTTGCGACTGAACTTGCCCCGGCTGTTTTGAAGGCTAAGAAGAGTGGCGCCAATGATCTTGTCAATGCGGCAACCCTTGAAAATGTCCGACTGAATGTCGCAAAGCTTGCTGGATCAACGCCGATCTTACGCCGTGCCGTTCGGGACGGTCATTTAAAAGTGGCTGGTGGAATTTATGATTTGAAGACGGGAAAGGTCGAACGTCTCGTCTAACCATCAGCGCGCCGCTTCAACAATGGCGAGGCCTGTTGGCGAGAGGCTATCCTTCAACGCTGACCATGGCACCATGATTTCCTGTGGCCCCATGACGTAAGCGGCGACTTCGTAGACATTGAATTGAATCGTCAAACCCTGCGCGCCAAACTGCCAATGACCCGGATCTTCGACAAGCTTGGCAATCGCTATTGGCTTTTCAACCATTAAGTCTGAGCCCAGTTTTTTCTTAAGCGCAGTCCACGCCAATTGTGTGAGTTTAGCGCGCGCATCAGGCTGAAACACGTCACGCCATTGGATCGGCTTGCCCGTTTTCATAAAAAGATGGTGCATTTTTGAAAGCGATAGTGGATGAGCCGCTCCGACCCCAAAAATATCTGTATTCGCGACGGCGCTTGCGAAGACCGTATTCGCTTTCATGAGCGTCAATGTGAATGACGCACTGGTGTCTGGATCGTTCCAGTTTGCTTTTTCGTTTGTGGCGATCATTTGCAGCCATTCATTCACGCGTGCGGCTTGCTGTTCCTCGCCTCCAAACACCATCGCTACACTTTTGGTGTGCGATACAATTGGAAAGAAATCCGGCTCCTTGCTTGAGGAGGGCATGGCCTGAAATTCATCAGCTTGTATGGCGCTGAACGGTCCAATACGGGCAGGCTGATTTTGTAGGCTGCGGACGCGCTGCGCATATTCTTGGGTGACGCATTGCGCAAAATCGGCGGGCTTACCGATCGTGCCGCGTCCATCGCTTGAGCAATATAAGGGCACATAGGCAAGCCAGCTCCGCTGCCCCTTTTGCAGGATGGGTTTTAATGCAGGCGGCAGCCCTTCCATCAGGCGCCGATAGTCTTGCGCCAAGGTTTCATCCGCTTGAGACAGGCTCGGCGTGGTGCAAATCACTTTTTCGACAGGCTTCGTCGCCTTGGCACAATCAAAACTGGCCGCATGAACCGTCGACACCGCCGCCAAAGCAGCGATCAGCATGCCTGCCCCAAGCCCCCGATCGAACACAAGATAACGCATGGCGAACCCCTTATACCGCTGCGAGGCTAGCCGAGTGCCCTTAGTCTGTCAGCGGCCGTTTGCCGTGGCGCAAAGGCTTTTCTGCAGGACTTGCCCGCCCGCTCTGCATGGCCCATGTGAAGCCCATCATTCTGGTTTTCCGCGGAGTCCGTCCGATGTCGCTTAAAGGTATTCATCATCTCACCGCTGTGACAGCCCGGGCTGCCGACAATCACCGCTTCTATACAGGCACGCTCGGCCTGCGTTTGGTGAAGAAAACCGTCAATCAGGACGATGTGAGCGCTTATCATCTGTTCTACGCGGACGGCATCGCCTCCCCTGGCTCCGACATCACATTTTTCGATTGGCCGGTGGGGCGGGAGACGCGCGGAACCCATGCCATCACGCGGACCGGCTTTCGTGTGCGCAGTGCTGATGATCTCGAATGGTGGGCTCGGCATCTGCGTGATGCGCAAGTGACCACGGGTGACATTGTCATCCGTGATCAGCGGGCGACGCTAGAATTCGAAGATTTTGAAGGACAAAGGCTCAGCCTTGTTGATGATGGCGGGCAGGGTGCGAGCCATCCTTGGAGTCAAAGTCCGATTGCGGCCGAACGTCAGATCCGCGGTTTGGGGCCCATCACGATCAGCGTGCCTGATCTCGCGCCGACCGATGCCGTTTTAAGGACCTTGATGGGGATGCGCCGGGTGCGTGACTATCAAAGTGCCACCGGTTCGACGGTCCATGTGTATGAAATGGGCGACGGTGGCGCGGGTGCGGAACTGCAGGTTGCGGTCGAACCGCATCTGCCGATGGCGCGGCAGGGCGCGGGGGGTGTGCATCATGTCGCCTTTAGCGTTGCTGATGCGGATTATCATGATTGGGCCGAGCGTCTGGCACAATTGCGTGTTCCCAATAGTGGTCCGGTTGATCGCTTCTGGTTCAAGAGCCTTTATTTCCGCGAGCCCAATGGCATTTTGTTTGAACTTGCCACTGAGGGGCCGGGTTTTGCGACCGATGAGCCGATGGATCGCTTAGGGGAAACATTGTCCCTGCCACCATTCCTTGAGCATCGTCGTGTTGAAATTGAAGCGGGTCTTAAGCCGCTCAATAGCGCGCCGGCTTAACATCTCGTTGTGGTTAATAGGCGGGAAACGCTCTTCCTTGCGTTTCGGTGAATTCAGAAACGAATTTCAAACGCTTCCTGATTAAAATCGGAAGACGGTCGATATTGCTGACCGTCGTTGATTTTGTATTTTCAGGATTCATTGCTGTGATCAGATTGTGGAACAAGTTGAGGCGTTACCTTAGTGATCGACAAGGGGCTTATGCTGTCAACTTCGCCGTCGGCTTCGGTATGCTTTTTCTGGCGGCGCATGTCGGCATTGATGCGATGCGCGTGCAGAATTCAAACATAGGCGCCGAGCAATTGGTCGATCTCGTGTGTCAGAAGATTCAAAATGCTGATCCTGCCATTTTTCCCAATGCTCAGGCGCTTAAGGCAGGCATTGAAAAGCAGATGACAGGGCGGCGTATCGCGGGCGTCGACAACGCAGATGGTCAGTTAACGATTGAACCCTCGAAAGAGGATAGCGCTTTTGTCAAGCCAATCGACCTTGATAAAAACTATGTCGATTTACGGCGGCATTCCTTCATTGTTCGGTATGATGGAAGTACCAAGGGTTTGCATCGTGATATTGCAGCGAACGGGACAGCGCCAGCAAGAATCGCTAAACCGTGCAAGCCGATCTGCACGGGCATGACAAACGTTGTCTATAGCAATGCCGTCGCCGCTGGCCATTGGATGGATAATGGTACGTTAAAAGTCGGTCAATATGTCGATGACAAACAAGCCACCATCGACCAGTTCGTCAAGGTTCAATATGTTGGTGGTTATCCGAATCCGACGCGCTCTGCCGATCGTATCGTGATGACGATTACGTCTGCCGATATGGCTATACGTTACCGGAGAATCATTAATCCTGGAGAAAATTTTTATCTCGATGGTGATAAGATTAAATCGCCAGGTGAGCCTTCAAAAAAGGGCCTTAAGCGCTTCGTCGTTGATGATGGCGATCAGATTTTTATGCAGCTTCTCAATGCTGATGGCTCATTACCTGGAATGTGTGGCGTAGAAAAGCCAATGGTTGATTGCACGGGGCCTGACTGTTTCCCTATCATTGGTAATCCGTGCGATACGATGGATTGTTTGAAGAAGCCACAATTTGTATGCAAATGGCCAGAGGCATTGCCGGATAAGGAGGCTCTATACAATAATTTGCCCAATCTAAAATTTGAAAGCGTCGCGATTAAATTTACTTATCCGACGAAGGATGCGCGAAATCGCCCCAAAACGATGGGCCGCCTTGATGTCACATTCGAAGATAAAGGCTTTTCGATTGTTTTGGCACCATCTTATGTGCCTAGCAGAAGCATTGCTCCGGCTATCACATTCGCCGATGGCTTTGTCAAAACAGGTCTCACACGTGAAGTGGCGTCTGCTTATAATTTTGGAGCACGTAGTCGGTGGGCCATCCGGCAATATTCAGAGGCGTTTTATCTCGTCAGTTTGAGTGGCTCGTGGTGGAGCTATTGGTGGGATGGTGATGAAAAATGTTTACGCACACGCTCTCCCATTGTTTTTGATACGCACGATCTCGGCAACATCATTACGACGCGAAGTGAAAATCTGCGGCGGTCAGATCGTGATCCCTTCTTTGACTATTTTGGCAATGGCGAGCGCGTTCAAGTGGAATGGCCGATTGGCGCGGGGCAGGCTTGGCTGGTTGATGACCGCGATGGCCGAGCCGCTACCGATATGAATGGGAAGCGGTTTTTCGGCGATATGGATGGCCACGATGATGGGTATGCCAAGTTGCGATCACTCGATACGAGCGGAACTGGCATTCTTTCAGGTTCTGATCTCAATGGATTGGCGTTGTGGTTCGATAATGGAAACGCCATTGTTGAAGAGGGTGAGCTTCGATCGCTCGCTGAGCTCGGGATTAGTTCTGTTGATGCCAATGGAACAATTCAAACGCTTGCTGATGGGCGTGATGTATTACGCGCGACCGCGATTATGAACGGACGTACGATTATGACTGAGGATGTCTTTGTCCTTGTCACAACACCGGCCCAGCCTATTGAAGTCAGTGAATTGCGATGAGACGGTTGAACGTATCATCCGCGTTTCCTTCTCGGATGCGGATGTTCCATGCATTCATCTGCGATACACGCGCCGCCTCTGCCGTGGAGGTGGCGCTCACAATGCCATTTTTCCTCATTTTTGTTGCAGTGATTCTTGAGACAGCGACATTCTTTTTTGCCAACGCTGCCGTTGAACAAGCGATGTTCAACTATTCACGTCTCTTGCCAACGATGGCGCGAACAGCAAGAACGGCAACCATTCAGGAAGCGATGGATAAAGAATTACGCAATTTCGTAGGTCCTTATCTTATCAAATCGTTCAAATTCGAAATAGGCCCCGCAACAGGAGTGACGGACTTTAACAAGGCTTTGACTGCGAATAAGGTGACTGAGTTCACGAAGGACAAATCAAAGCCCATTTATTTTCGGGTCGTGGCGACACGTCGCACCTTCACGCGCAAATCGCTCTCTTATGTCTGGAATGCGATTAGCCCCTCGAAGGATACAGGCCTGTTTACGCCCATCGATGTTTTAATTGTCATCCCATTCCCGGATGAATCAAAATGACCAATTTTATGGAGAGGTTTTGCCATTATTGCCAATCAAGCCGCGCCTCAGCGGTCGAGTTTGCATTTATTATGCCTTTTCTGTTTGTTATTCTGATTGGTGTTGTTGATGGAGGCAGTCTCTATACGCAATATACAAAGGCTCAGCAGGTGGCTGAATCGCTTGTTCGGACAGCACGGGCGCTTGATGTCCAATTGGTCGCAGATCCCGATCGACCTCTGACAAATGATACGCAAGCGCTGCTTCGTAATATTGCCGCGCGGATGACGACGCATCTTCCTGAGGATATTAATTTTATCTGGATCGGACGCTTTGTTCGTCCGCCTGATGGATCAGCCGTTCGGCAGACCATCCCCAATGGCATGACAAATTTTGAAAATAATCGCGGTATGATCCTTGCTGGCAAGTCTGACTATGCTGCTCAGGCTCATACCAGCGCGCTTGAGGCGCTTGATGAAAGCTTACAACCCGGCGACATCGTCTATGTTGTCAGGGTGCGCGTGACCCATGGGTTGATGTCACCGGTGCCTGCGTCGATGAAGCGGTTTCCGATTGAAGTGCGTTTTGCTCTCTAGGTCGCGTGGATCAGTTTGGCACGAATAGCGGCGCATGTGTTGTACAGCGTCTTACGCACGGCTTCGAGATCGATTGGATTTGCGCGCAAGGTGAGGCATGGCACGAGAATGCTAGCAAGCGCGACGCCGCGGTCGTCGCGGATCGGGCAGATCACGTCGTTCACGCCGAGAATATCGCGGCTTGCTACGATAAAGGCTTCATCTTTACGGATTGCGGAAAGTCTCTCCTCGAGATCCGGCGGCGCCGTGCCACCGACGGCTGCAATTGCTTCCCGCATTAAGCGTTCACCGCCCGCGCCTGCTTGATAAGCAAGAATAGCAAGGCCTGAGCGCGCCTCGATCGCCTTCTTGCCGTATCCAAGGCCGAGCGTGATGCCTGCATTGCTGGCACCAATGGTGGTCGCTGCGATCACTGTCTCGCCGCTATGGAGCACGACCAGATTGGCCGATAGCCCAGTGGTTTCACTGAAGGTTTCCATTTCGGGAAGGGCTGCGGGAACGAGCGCGCGGCTTGCGGGCGTGCGCATGCCGAGACCGAACAATTTCCCGGAGAGGCTCAACCCCTCGGAGCCGGGCATGCGCTTGAGATAACCGCGGCGCAAAAGAACATGCACCATCCGGAAAATTTCATTCTTTGAACGGCCGAGCCGTTCAGCAAGCGCGCGCGTTGTCAAAGTTTCGTCGCTGGTCGCGAGGCACTCCAGAATATCGAGCCCCTTCTCCAGCGCGGGCGCGCTATACAATCGTTCTTGATCGTCGACGATATCAGTTTGGTTCATGTGTGAAACTTGACACCAAATAAAAAACTTCGCTAGCCTGAATTTTGTTCAACGGGAATAGGGAATCCCGATGCCGTTCGCTTCGCAGGCTGAACTGAGCCAGAGTGACGCTTGCTTGCGCACGCTGACAGCGATTGGCACGCCGGCATGAAATACGGTCTGCAATTTCGTGACGTGTTTGCCGCGTGGGATTTCCTCCTCGACGGTCTAATGGTTACCCTTGGTCTATCCGTTGCTACGATGGTGGGCGGTCTTGTGATCGGCATCACAGGCGCATCTGCGCGCGTGTATGGCGGACCTGTCTTAAAAGCGATCGCCGCCGCCTATGTTGAGATCATCAGGAACACGCCTCTCTTGGTGCAGATATTCCTGATCTTCTTCGGATTGCCATCACTGGGGCTGCGGCTTGAGGCGATTCCAGCTGCGACAATTGCGCTCATAATCAATCTCGGTGCTTACACGACTGAAATCGTTCGTGCAGGTCTCGAAGCCATTCCCCGTTCACAAATCGAGGCTGGGGAATCGTTGGGTCTCAGCGGCTGGCAGGTGTTTCGCTACATCATCTTATTTCCGGCGCTTAAAGCCATGTTCCCAGCGCTTGCCAGCCAGTTCGTGCTTTTGATGCTCGCTAGCAGCATTGTGTCGCAAATCGCGGTGCCGGATCTGTTCCACGCTGGCTCAATCATCCAGTCGCGCACGTTCCGCGATTTCGAGGTCTATGCCGTCGTTGGTGCGCTTTATCTCGCTCTGGCCTTTGCGTTCCGTGGTGTCTTTGCGTTGATCTATCGTTGGGCATTTGCACGATGATCCGCGATTTTGGCACCATAGACGTTCTCTACTTGATCGCGGCAGCACGCTGGACATTGTTGCTGACCCTGGTTGCCTTTGCGGGCGGTGCGGTCATGGGTGCGCTCTTGGCTATCTTGCGCGTTTCGCCATTTGCGCCATTGCGCCTTGTGGCGACCCTCTTCATCCAAATTGTTCAGGGAACGCCTCTTCTTGTCTGGCTGTTTCTTTTTTACTTTGGTCTGTCGATTATTGGCCTACCCGTGAATGCTTGGATTGCGGCGACACTCGCCTTCTCCGTCTATGGCGGTGCGTTTCTCGGCGAAATTTGGCGTGGCGCACTCATTGCGATCCCAAAAACGCAGTGGGAGGCGGGAGCCGCTTTGGGTCTCTCTTTTCTTGAGCAGATGCGTTATATCATCATGCCACAGGCCGTGCGGAGCGCTATTCCGCCAACAGTTGGTTTCCTTGTCCAACTCATTAAGAACACGTCGCTTGCGGCAACCATCGGCTTTGTTGAGTTGACACGCGAAGGGCAATTAACCTCCGCCTCAACGTATAAGCCATTCGCCGTCTATTTGACTGTCGCGGCGATCTATTTCTGCTTATGCTTCCCCTTGACACAATGGAGCCGCTCACTCGAGCGGAAACTCAATGTCGCTCGTTGAACTCAACAATGTGTCGAAATCCTATGGATCATTAAAGGTCCTTGATGGTGTGTCGCTGAGTGTCGAACGCGGCGAGGTCATCGCCGTGATTGGGCGCTCGGGCTCTGGCAAGAGCACGATGCTGCGCTGCATTAATGGGCTTGAGCCCATCCAGACTGGCAACATCTATGTCGATGGTGTGCGTGTGAATGATCCGGGAACTGATCTACGACAATTGCGGCAGGGTGTCGGGATCGTGTTCCAGAGCTTTAATCTATTTCCGCATCTCTCCGTGTCTGACAATATCACGCTGGCGCCCCGGATCGTGAAGCGCGAGAGCCCTGCGCAAGCGCGGGCGGTTGCCCTTGATGTGCTGGCACGGGTCGGCCTTGCCGATAAAATCGATGCGTTCCCGCATCAATTGTCAGGTGGGCAACAACAGCGTGTGGCGATTGCGCGTTCATTGGCGATGCAACCGCGTGTCATGTTGTTCGATGAGGTCACATCGGCGCTGGATCCAGAACTCACAGGAGAAGTCTTGAAAGTTCTCGAGACCATGGCGCGGGATGGCATGACGATGATTCTTGTGACCCATGAAATCGGATTTGCGCGCCGCTTTGGCTCGCGTGTCGTGTTCATGCATCAGGGCCGTATTTGGGAAGAAGGCCCTGCCGCAGAAACGCTTGGGCGTCCCCAGACGCCCGAGCTCGATACTTTTCTAAGTGCCGTGCTTCACTAATCAACTCTATGAGGAGACATGCCATGAGACGGATTATTGCCGCGGCGTTTGCCGCACTGACATTGGGTTTTGTCACGCCGCAGGCTGCAAAAGCCGATAAGCTTCAGGACATCATCGCAAAAGGCACGATCCGGATCGGCGTGCCACTCGATGCGCCTCCTTTCGGCTCGCAAGATGCCAATCGCAATCCGATTGGATTTGATATTGAGCTTGCTGAAATGGTCGCGAAGCAACTCGGCGTTAAACTCGAAATGCAGCAGATTACGGGCGCCAATCGCATCCCGTTCCTGTTGACAGATAAGGTCGATGTCGTGATTTCCGTGATGGGTCTCACGCCTGAACGGGCCAAGCAAATCCAATTCACGGCTCCTTATGCCAATACATTTCTCGCCGTGTATGGACCTAAATCGGCAAAGGTCGATTCACCCGACACGATGGGCAATCTGAAAGTGGCGGCAGCGAAGGGCACAACGCAAGAGCTCGCCATCAGCGCTTCGAACCCGAAAGCCAATATCATGCGGACGGAAGATGACGCGACGGCCGCAGCGGCGTACATCACCGGTCAGGCAGATCTGATTGCGACCAACTCAATCGTGGCGCAAGCCTTGGCCAAGCAG
>VERN01000152.1 GCA_018882635.1 Beijerinckiaceae bacterium
CATCAATATCGTGCGTTACAAATATTATAGTTTTACCGAGTTTTTGCTGAATGTTTAAAATTTCATCTTGTAGTGTTCGCCTTGTTATGTCATCAACAGCGCCAAAAGGCTCATCCATTAAAATTATATCAGGGTCTGAGGCGAGTGCTCTTGCAACGCCAACCCTTTGTTTTTGCCCACCACTTAGCTGGGACGGATATTTTTTTAAATAATCTATTTCGAGACCCACAAGCTCGATAAGTTCTTGCGCTTTTTGTTTTTGTAGCTCCATTGGGACTTTTGAAATGTTTTGAACATAGCAGATGTTTTCCATCACATTCATATGAGGGAAAAGCGCAAAATTCTGAAACACCATCGCAAAATCGCGCTTATGAGGAACGATACGCGTGACATTCTGCGAACGAATAAAAATGTCACCTTCATCGGGCGTCTCAAAGCCAGCAATCATCCGTAAGCTCGTGGTCTTGCCACAACCTGATGGGCCCAGGAGCGAGAAAAAAGACCCGTCTGGGATATCAAGTGTAAGACGATCGACAGCTAAAGCTTGACCAAAGCGTTTAGTCACATGAGAGAGTCGAACGGCGGGCTGGTGAGCATTCATCATAGGAACGTATCGACCTCAGCTAATCGCGACCAACCTTCCATAAGCAGGCAGGCCAGCTCAAGTTCGAGAAGAATTTCTGCGGGTCGCTGCCCAACACGGCGCGCGAGCGATTGGCTCATATCGTTGACGAGGCGGCTCGCCATCATCTGGAGATCGGGTTGGGCAGTCTTCCAGTGATTTTCAAAATGCGGCATGGCGATAGCGAAGCGCGTTTTGAAGGTCTCGAGCAATTCGATTTCAAGCCGTCCAATATCATTGGGCGAAGGTACGAAACTGGCAGCGCGCGCTTGCCAGTGCGTTGCGAGGCCAGCGATATCGCATGAAATGACCTTTGTTTCACTTGGCCGCATAAACGGTGATGGATCGCTCATCAGCTCTTCGATCGCATTGAGGATGAGTAAAAAGCTGCGCGATTCTTCTGGCCTAAACGTCGCGAGCGTCTCGCGCATCACGAGATCGCCCCGGATCGTCTGATAGCGCGGAATATAGGTTTCCAGAGCCATATATTTGCGGAGCAAATCCCCCATTTCAGGGTGCGGCGAAAAGAGAATCGAATGACCGCGCCGCCCCGTTGTTCGGAGCGCTGCGATACGGCCCTGCATATCGCGTTCGAAAATGTCGCGGGAAAGTGGGTTGTTAATGAATAAAGACCCGTGGCCATAATAATCACGGAATTCCATAATGGCCTGGGTCGTATAGCCTAATTCATCCCAAACCGGACCGTGGAAATAAGCAATTTCCAGCGCTGGCGGCAAACCAAGACCAAGACGTTCATCAACAATCGAGCAGGTGAGAACGCCAACGCCAGTGCGCAAATATTCTTGCGTATTGTAAGGTCTTGCATCAGCCAGTCCCAACCAACCCGGTCGGCCGCTTGAGCAATAATAAGCACCACCACATGAGCCGACGAGCTTGCCACCGCGCAGCAAAAAGCGCCGCACAGCATCATCCGCTCCCTTGGTGTTTTCCTTGAGATCCAGTGTCCAGTTGGAAAAGCCACCCGGCAAAATGAGAAGATCATGCGCGTCGAGCACGCCCGACGCGATATCCTTGCCATCGACAATGGTAAAAACATAACCGAGCCGCAACAGAGCCAGCGCATAATAGCCATAATAAGGATAGGTCGAGCAGGCTCCAGCGAGCAACGCAATGCGCGGTGCCATGATGCGCTGGCAATCCGTTGCTAACTTCGCCTCACAATGGTGTGCGGCGAGCCCCAACGTGCCGAGGGGATGTTCCAACGCGGCGTCCATAATATAATCGCCGCGTTCATAATGTGGCGTCTCAATCAGTGCGCGATAGACAGGGTGCCCTGCCCGCGCCGCGGCATTCGCGGCGATCGCCACATCGAGGCGATCGCCATTGTCGAACCAAGGAAGCCGGATCATCATCCGGCCGAAACAATGCGGTTCCAGCGATCCGTCCATTCAGGACGCTGCTCCGCCATTGTTGCGTGATCAAGATCAACCAGCCGCGCAAGCTCTTCTGGTGACAGCTTCACGCGTTCTTGCAAAGCCGGCGGCAATAGACCGATTTCATCCTTATTCGTGCCGGGATAATTGAAGCGCTCCGAATACGTCATCTGAACCTTTGCATCGAGCGTCAGGTTGAGAAATTGTTCGGCGAGTTCGAGATTTTTTGTGCCCTTAGCGATCGCCGTCCCGGCGGAGTAAAGAATGGCGCCTTCTTTGGGATAAACCCATTTTACCGGCGTGCCCCAGCCCTGCACCGTATAAGTCTGCGATTTATAAAGTAGCCCGATCACAGCCTCTTCGCTGCGCAGCGCGTTCATGATGCTATCAGTATCCTTGGCCCAAATAGGCTGCAGCCCCGCCATCTTTTTGAGCATGTCAAAACCGGTGGCCGTATCTGTCGGTGGCTTACCAGCCGCCATAGCACCAATCGGCACGATATAGGGCCCGATTGAGTGGTTGATATCAGGCAGAACGATGCGATTTTTGAATTCCGGCCGCCACAAATCCGCGAAGGATGTCGGTGGATTTTTGACCAACTTGTCATTGTAGATGATGCCGAGCGGCGAATAGATCATCGCCACCCAATGGCTTTGGACAAACCGATCAGGAATATTGGCAAGGTTCGTGAGGCGCGGTGAATTACGGTTGATCGGTTCAAGCACACCCTGCTTCACAGCGAGCGGCACAATGCCATCGTGCAATTGAACAAGGTCGAATTTTTGATCATTGATGTTGACCTTGATCTTGGTGATGCGCTCAGCGGGGCTTGAGCCACGATCCTGAACGATTTTGACACCCGTCGCTTTCTCAAAAGCAGCGTCTGCGCTATCGCGCATGGAATCGCCCCAGAGGCCACCCCATGTCATGAGCACCATTTGCGACGGCTTTGATTGCGCAAAGGCACGCAGCTCCGGCAGGATCAGTGAACTGCCTGCCGCAGCGCTTGTCCCTAACAAAAATTGACGGCGATCCATCGTGCTTCTCCCCTGTTTTACCAACCGACCGTATGGCTTGCACGCCTCACGTCGGCAGATCCTATCAATGTGCGTCCTGATGCATCGCGCGATACCGCGCAGATCGCACCAGCCATAGCCGTCATGGCAGGCCATTCGATGATCTGATGTCCGCGTGCGGCAAGATCGCTCCGAACGGCACTATCGATCCGATTTTCAATGCTGAGCCGCCCCGGCCAATACTCATGGGGTTCAAAGCTCGATGGGAAAGAGTAGGTAGCAAAACGCGGCGCGTCGATTGCACGGCCAAGATCCATGCCATGCAGCGTGATATTCAGAATGAATTGCAGCATAGCCTGCGTTTGCACATCACCACCCGGCGTGCCGAACGCCATCACGGATCCGTCCTCTTGCACGGCAATACAAGGATTGGGTGTGAGACGCGGGCGACGTCCAGGGCCAACACAACTCGGGTGATCAGGCGCCGTAAAAGATTGCGAGCCCCGCGATGAGGGGCAGAGACCCAAACCGGGGATAAGCGGCGTATCGTAAGATGTATCGCTCGGCGTAGCTGAGAACGTGTTGCCGTGCCGATCAATGACAGCGATGTAAGACGTATCCGGGCTCGGACCTTGCGCTCCATGGCCGATTGGCGTGCCGGGCGCAGGCATAGCAGCTGCAGCCTTATTCATATCAATGGCGCTACGCCGCTGCGCCGCGTAACGCTCTGAAAGAAGCTGCGCGAGTGGAACATCGACGAAACGCGGATCACCATAAAACGCTTCGCGATCGGCGAAGGCGAGTTTCATCGCTTCGGTAACAAGATGAATGTAATCCGCCGAATTATGCGCGAATGTTTCAAGGCCTGAACCGTCCAAGATGGCGAGGATTTGGCCCAGCACCGGCCCCTGACACCACGGCCCGCACGTATAGACATCAAGGCCCTTCCAGCGTGTCAGCACGGGCTCTTCATAACGCACGCGGAAATTGGCGAGATCATCATAGGAGAGCCAGCCACCCTCGGCCGCATGATAATCAGAAATCGTGCGGGCAATATCGCCGGCATAAAAAGCATCATGCACCGCCTCAAGCGCTGCCTCACGGCCATGCCGACCAGCCGCTTGTTCAACATCAATCAAATGTTGAATTGTGCCTGCCAACTCCGTTTGGACGAAATGATCGCCCACTTTGACGGGTGTATCATCGGGAAGAAAGAGCGCTGTATTGAGCGGGAACTGCCGATAATCATTGGCTTTAGCGCTGACGAACTCGGCCATGGTCGGATGGACGGGGAAACCGTCTCGCGCCAAAACAAGCGCTGCCTGCGCGACATCGGCAAAACGCATCGTGCCATGATCGCGTAACGCCGTAATCCAAGCACTCGGTGCCGCCGGTGTAACTGTGCGCAAAAGGCCTGGCGGAATACGCCCTCCGCACGCATCACGGAAATACTGCACATCAGCGCGTTGCGGCCACACACCAAGCCCATCAAGCGTCACGACACGGCCAGTGTTCGCCATGCGGATCATAATGGGGGCCACACCCGCGAAGTTGACAATGTCGCTTTGAACAATGCCAAGGACGAGGCCACCCGCCACACCAGCATCAACAGCATTGCCGCCGGCTTCGAGGATAAGAAAAGCAGCATGAGCCGCCGCATAATGTCCCGCCGACGCCATATGGCGACCACCGAGCACGAACCGGCCAAAGGATTGCGCGTTTGAATTCAACCCAAGCACAGCAGATGTCCCCCTCTGCCCTGATATACCAACCTAGTTTTTGACGTCTGTCACCCCCATTCCGATCGAATAAGGTGGCAATCGAAAAACGTCATTCACCAGTTGAAGCAATGGGTTCGAAGCCACAAAAATGGGCGAAGTTTAAGAAGCCGCCAATAGGGCTTCGCATACAGCCTGTCACAAAGGCTTTGCCCTGCCATGCCAGACAGGGACATCTCGTTTAAACGTAACCAATCTCGGGATCCGGCACCTTGAAAGGCTCCGCAACGCGATCAAAGCGCAGAAGGACATGTGAGGCACAAGGCCCTGCAACCTTGGTGATCAGCGATGCGCTGTTTCTGAAATCACCGATCCATTATGAAGAAATAATTAGACAACAAAATGAGGAAGGAAGCTTGATCATTCATCGTAACGCGGTTGTGGATTAAGATGAGAAGTCGTTCGACATATCAAGCATGTCGCTCATCCAGATTATGCCGTTGCGATCAAATTCTGCATAGGCTGCACGCCAATCGAACCTGGAAAGATTTTCTCCCCGAGCGCGGCATTCGAAAGGCCTAAATGATCGGACAGAACGCCTTTCAGCACGGCGCGCAAATCCGTTGTCGGGCGCAAATCACGTTTCTCATGCAGCGCGGCCAATGACAAGCCGGGCCAATCGGCAATTACGCGGCCACCCTTGACTGCGCCCCCTGCGAGAAAGGCGACTGTGCCGGTGCCATGGTCTGTGCCAGTGGTGCCATTGATTTTTGCGGTACGGCCAAATTCGGTGATGGCGACGACGACAGTGTCTTTCCATGCTGGGCCCAAACCCATTTGAAAAGCATTGAGCGCCCCATCAAGGCCCGAAAGCAGCATCGCAAGGCGGCCTGTGGGCCCGCCTTCATTCGCATGCGTATCCCAGCCATCGAAAGCGAGTGCTGCGATGCGCGGACCGTCTTCAGCCGCGATCAATTTGGCCGCGCCTTCGGCAACGCGTTGCATCAAGGCCGCTTCACCCCCGCCCGGCGCTTGCCCGCGTTCACGATTGGCAATTTTTTCCGTCTCTAGCGATTGGCCAAGTGCACCAGCAAGAACTGGATCATTTGTTTTATAAAGTGCGAGCAGTCGCGATGTCAGGTCCTCGCCGGGTGGCGGAAGATTGGTTGGTGACCAGCCAAGCACGGGTGCGGAGCCACGCATGATCAAGGGTGCGACAGCGCCAACCGCAAGCCCGCGCGAGGCTTGTGCCTTTTCGCCCTTAGGCAGCGTTTCAATCACGCGATTGAGCCAGCCTGATGTGGTGCGGCCCGGCCTGTCAAAACCGCTTTCGAGAATATCTTGGCCATCGAAATGAGAACGATCACGGTAAGGTGTTGCCACTGCATGAACGATCGCGGCCTGATTGTCGCGAAAGAGCTTTGCAAAATGCGGCATGCCCGGATTGAGAAGGAAAAAACCATCGAGCGGAAGGCCCGCATGAGGGCCGTCGCGGCGTAACGCTAATTCGCTATGTAGACCCGCATAATCAGGATCGCCAAAGGGACCGACGGCAGCAAGCCCATCAAGCGCACCACGCAGCACGAGAACAACGAGCCGCGGATCACGTGTGTTAGACGCATGCGCGCTTTTCGGCAGGAAGGCCGCACCAAAAAGGGCACCACCCGCCAAGAGAACAGAACGGCGCGTGGCTGCATGAGGCGTGGTATGATCCATGATTATCTCCTCTGCATTTCCGGTGACATCAGCACTAAAGCAAGGCCTTGTTGCTTGGTTTCAGCACGACGCACCGTCTCGCGCGTTTCGGCACTCGCGGCTGGGCCAAGCATTTCGTCAAGCAGATCGCTGGGGTTGGGTGGATCGCGGAGTTGACGCGCCATTTGTGCGGCGAGATCCAGCCTCAATTTGATTTGCTCAGGCTGTGACCACGCCGTGCTCTGATCAGGAAAACCATTGGGGCCTGAGGGACTCCACAGCGGCTCACCCAATTGATTAAGCTGGCCAAGGCCGCGTTGCCCTTCTTCAGGCGCGCGGCCAAAAAGCCGCCATGATGCATAAAGAAATTCACGCGGACTGCGCATTTTCGTCAGCGGCAATGACCATGCCTCTTCGGAGGATATTAGCATGAGCGTAACCGCCGCGAGATCGCCATCGCTGTCGCGGAATGTCTTAGCAAGCCGCGTGACAAGGGCTGGCGGCGGATCATCAGCCACGAAATGACGTGCGAGCTTTGTCGCAATCATATTCGCCGTTGCAGGATGGTGTGCCAAAAACGAGAGCGCAGCCTCGCCCTGCGCAAGACCATTATCATTGAATGTTCGGTTCAGCAGTGTTTGCGCACCCGGCTCATGCCATTGCGGAACGAAAGCAAACGTCCCTGGTTTTCCAAAGCGACC
Source organism: Beijerinckiaceae bacterium (assembly GCA_018882635.1). Classification (GTDB taxonomy): domain Bacteria; phylum Pseudomonadota; class Alphaproteobacteria; order Rhizobiales; family Beijerinckiaceae; genus TNE-4. The sequence continues at coordinate 7,147 of VERN01000152.1, forward strand.
ATCGGGTCCGACATAAGTCCATCCTGTAATGATGTTGGCGAG
>VERN01000153.1 GCA_018882635.1 Beijerinckiaceae bacterium
CCTATTCGGAAGGTTCACCGGGGCGCGCCTTTCGTTTTGTCGACGAGATGAGCCTCTCCATCATTGCAGCTGTCCGTGGCCAGCTTGATGCGCTGCCCGTGCTCGATCGTCAGGCGCTCCATCAGATGGCTGACGGCCTTGCAGGCCGACAGAATGACGAGGCCTATGCCTTGTTTGAAGATGTTCTCGCGGGTTGGATCCACGAAATCCTTGTCAGGGGAGGGCGCACCGGGATCGCTCCGTCGCGTCTTGCACCCCTGATCGAGGTATGGGACAAGGCGCGCGCAGCCATGCGGGACGCCGAGATTTACAATCTCGACCGCCGTGCGCTGATCCTGACTTTATTTGCCGATCTTTCGGACGCCGTGCGCGCGTCTCGCGCTGCATAATCCGCTTCTGAGGTATAATCGATGGCCGAGCCGTTTTACATCACAACCGCAATTTCTTACCCGAATGGGCGCCCCCATATCGGGCACGCCTATGAATTGATTGCGTCGGATGCAATTGCGCGGTTCAAACGGCTTGACGGTTTTGATGTCTTCTTTCTAACCGGCACGGATGAGCACGGACAAAAGATGCTGCAGACCGCAGCGAAGGAAGGGATTGGCGTTAAGGATCTTGCCGATCGTAACGCGGCCGTCTTCCGCGACATGACGAAGGCTCTCAATGCATCGAATGATGATTTCATTCGCACGACCGAAGAGCGCCATTTCAAAGCATGCGAAGCCATTTGGAAACGCATGGAAGCGGCTGGTGATATCTACCTTGCAAAATATAGCGGTTGGTATTCCGTTCGTGATGAAGCCTATTACGCAGAGAATGAAACAACCATCGGTTCAGACAATGTTCGTCGTGGACCAACTGGAACGCCAGTAGAATGGGTTGAAGAAGAATCTTATTTCTTCAAACTGTCACGGTTTCAGGAGCCGTTGCTGAAACTTTATGAAGAGCATCCTAATTTCATCGGGCCAGACGAGCGCCGGAATGAAATCATCAGTTTCGTGAAGTCGGGACTGAAGGATTTATCCGTCAGCCGCACTACATTTGACTGGGGCATCCCCGTTCCTGGCGCGCCCAAACATGTGATGTATGTTTGGGTTGATGCCTTGACGAATTATATCACAGCGACAGGTTTCCCAGACCCGCAAGCGCCGCGGGCACAGCGTTGGCCGGCGGATGTTCATATCATTGGTAAGGATATCATTCGGTTTCACGCGGTCTATTGGCCAGCGTTTCTGATGTCCGCAGGGTTGCCGCTACCCAAGCGCGTCTTTGGCCACGGTTTTTTATTCAACCGTGGTGAGAAAATGTCGAAGAGCGTCGGCAATGTGATCGATCCGTTCACATTGGCTGATCATTATGGCGTCGATCAACTGCGTTATTTCTTCTTGCGTGAAGTGCCGTTCGGACAGGATGGCAATTACTCGCATGAAGCGATTGTTGCTCGCATCAATGCTGACCTCGCCAATGATCTGGGCAATCTTGCACAGCGCTCCTTATCGATGATTGCTAAGAATTGCGAGGGCAGGGTGCCTGAACCGGGCAACCTCACCGATGCCGACAAGGCCATGCTTGATGCGGTTTACGCGCTCCCCGAAAAGGCGCGTACCGCGATGACGAATTTTGCTCTTCATACGATGTTGGCCGATATTTGGCGTGTCGTTGGTGACGCTAATCGGTATTTCGCGTCGGAAGAACCTTGGACAAAACGCAAAACCGATCCGGAGCGGTTTGCGACCGTTCTTTATGTGACGGCAGAAACGCTGCGCATGCTTGGCATCATGACACAGCCCGTGATCCCAACCAGCGCCAGCAAGCTCCTTGATCTTCTGGCCGTTCCTGCTGATCAGCGGATGTTCGCGCAAGCAGTGCGCGCCAATGCGCTGAGTGGCGCCACCGTGTTGCCAGCTCCTGCGCCTATTTTCCCGCGTTATGTTGAAGCGGAAGAAGCAAAAGACTGATGCTCGTCGATTCCCATTGTCATCTCGATTTTGCTGATTTTGATACGGACCGTTCGGAGCTCCTCGCGCGGGCGCGCGCAAAGGGCGTGCAGACGATGGTGACGATTTCGACGCGGATCAAAAAATTTCCGCACATCGTCGCGATTGCCGAAAGCGATCCAAACATTTGGTGTTCGGTGGGCACGCATCCGCATAATGCGCATGAAGAGCCAGACACAACAATGGCCGATCTGATCGCACTATCGCAGCACCCTAAATGCGTGGCCATCGGCGAAGCGGGATTGGACTATCATTACGATAAAAGTCCGCGCGACGTGGCTGATCACGTTTTTCGTGTGCAAATTGCGGCTGCGCGCGAGACGGGGCTACCCCTGGTCATCCATGCGCGCGATGCGGATGATGACATGATCGCTGTGTTGCGTGATGAAATGGGGAAGGGGGCCTTCCCGGCCGTTCTCCATTGTTTTTCATCCGGCGCGGAATTGGCCCGTGTGGGCGTTGAGCTTGGGCTGATGGTGTCGTTCTCTGGCATTCTCACGTTCAAGAATTCAGAGGATATTCGCGCCATCGCAAAGAGTGTCCCGATGGATCGCCTGCTGGTGGAGACGGATGCGCCTTATCTGGCGCCGCCGCCTTATCGCGGCAAGCGCAATGAGCCCGCTTATGTGGCTGAGACGGCCAAGGTGCTCGCCGATGTGAAGGGTGTCTCAGCGGATGAGATGGCGCGTGTCACGACGGAGAATTTCTTCCGCGTATTTACCAAGGCCAAGCGGCCGGAGGCTGGTGCGTGAATCCGAAGGTTACGATCCTCGGTTGCGGCTCTTCTGGCGGCGTGCCGCGGGTTGGTTCGGGCTGGGGTGCGTGCGATCCGCTTGAGCCCAAAAACAGACGCCGGCGGTGCGCCATTTTGGTGGAGCAGACGGGTGAGGGTGGCACCACAACGGTGCTGGTTGATACGGGGCCTGATCTTCGCGAACAGCTCCTAGCAGCCGATGTCAGGCGGCTTGACGCTGTCCTGATCACGCATGAGCATGCCGATCATACGCACGGCATTGACGATATTCGCCCCATCGTGCTGCATATGCGGCGTTTGCTGCCGGTCTATATGGACGAGACGACGGCGCGCGAAATGCACAAAAAGTTCGGCTATTGCTTCACGACGCCTGAGGGCAGTTCGTATCCGCCGATCGCGCGGGAATACCGGATCGTGCCGGGCCATCCCATTGAGGTCGAAGGACCGGGCGGGGCCCTTCATGCCGAAGCGTTCCTCCTGAACCATGGCGAGATTGACGCTTTGGGTTTCCGTTTCGGCGCTATCGCCTATACGCCCGATGTGAAGGCCATTCCCGATGCGGCGTTGCCGTTTCTTGAGGATCTCGATGTCTGGTTGATCGATGCGTTGCGGATCACGCCGCATCCGTCGCATTTCTCGTTATCTGACGCGCTGAGCTGGATTGACCGGCTCAAGCCGAAGCGCGCCATCCTCACCAATCTCCATACGGATCTCGATTACGCGACCCTGTGCCGCGATCTGCCAGCGGGTGTGGAAGCAGCCTATGACGGGATGGTGATCGGATAAGGAGGCCGGAGGGCTCCGTCTAGAGATTTTGACATGATACGCATAAGATATATTATGGAACTATAAGAATATGAAATGTGTGATTTCAATGGCTTGCGCAGCGTTTCTCAATCTCTATTTTAAATCATTTCTTCCGGTACGATCCGATGCATCACAAATTCCGGTCGGCCTTTATTGAGCTCCGCAAGGAGGGCCACACGGTGCGCAGTGCCTTCGTCAAACTCGATGAGATGCCAATGGTCGACAATCTCATCCTCGAAAATGAGCTGGCGCACTTCGAGTGACAGCCCAAGCCCCGTTGCTTTGGCCAGCGCTTCCTTGCGGGTCCAGAGCTTATAGAACGCCGCGAGAAAATCCGGAGCCTCAGGATCAAGATGCCGGAGCTCGGCCGGGTGCGCGAAGGCATGGGCCGTGTCCAAATCGGCCGACACGGGATCGAGCGCCTCGACGTCGAGGCCGAGCTCAAGACCGTCGGTGATGGCGACGGCCACGAGCCCGGGCGTGTGGGATAAGTTAAAACGCGGGTCGATGGCCGGTCCCGGATCAGCGATGCGCGGCTTGCCATGGGGGCCTTCGGCAAAGCGCCAATGGCTTGGGTCGGCGTCAAAACTCTGTGACAGTGCATATCGCGTCAAGGCATGGGACGCGGCATAGAGGATCCGGTCCTGGTCTTTGGCGTGGCGATCATGGGCGACACGTTCGGCGTCATCGAGGCCGGCCAGCCAGCGCCCATGGTGATCAACCGCATCGCCATTCAGCGGCATAAGCCAGAGATCGATCCGGGGCGACACGGCGTCCATGGGGACAGAATGGCGAATTCCCAGCGCGTTGGCGAGGGGCTTCGATTCAAACTTTTTGGCGTGGACTTGGCGCGCGACCCGGTCCGGTGCAGAACAGGGGGCATGGACCCAACATTTAAGCCCTCCCCCTCCTCTGATATTCAAATGCTCATCGCCATCATGGCGGCGTTGAGGACACCGGGCACCGGATGCCCGTGGGATCTTGAGCAGGATTTCTCGACCATCGCGCCTTATACCATCGAGGAAGCCTATGAGGTGGCGGACGCCATCGCGCGCAATGATCTCAGCGATTTGCGCGATGAATTGGGTGACCTTCTGCTGCAGGTCGTCTTTCACGCCCGCATGGCGGAAGAGCTAGGCCAGTTCGATTTTGGTGGAGTGGTTGAGGCCATCACCGCAAAGATGATCCGGCGGCATCCGCATGTTTTTGGCGAAGCACGCGATATGAAACCGGAGGCTGTTAAAGCGCTGTGGGGCCAGATCAAAGCGGCTGAAAAAGCCGAACGCGCCGCGCAGCGGACAGCGCAAGGATTGCCGGAGACCGAAGACAAGGGCCATCTCGGATCCGTTCCAACCACCCTTCCCGCCCTCACCCGTGCTGTCAAATTGCAGCAGCGCGCGGCTGAAGTCGCTTTTGATTGGCCTTCCATTCAGCCGGTTTTTGATAAAATAAAAGAAGAAATTCAAGAGCTTGAAGGCGCTATTGCAGAGAAAGATTCAAGATCGATTGAAGAGGAGTATGGAGACCTTCTCTTCGTGATGGCTAACCTCGCCCGACACTTGAAGATCGATCCAGAAGGCGCTCTAACAAAAGCTAATTTCAAGTTTCAACGACGTTTCCGTCATATTGAAAAGCGCCTTGCGGACGATGGGATCCCCTTGGCGGAGGCGGGTCTTGAGCGGATGGATGCATTGTGGAACGAAGCCCGGGCTGCCGACAAACATAGCAAGACCTCAGATTAATGACCCAGCATACGCCGCCGGCTCTATGAAATCTTCTTTGCCGTTTTGATCCGCTGACGCAGGCGCGGCTCCTTTTCCGCCGCGATCCTGATCACGACATCGATTGCACCATCCTCGCTTTCACGCCGTTCGAGCACTTCGGCCTCTTCGTAGAGCCAGTTCAAAGCGGCCCCTTCAGCAGGGCCGAGGCTCACGAGGAAGCGCGGACGGTCGCGGGTGAGGCGGTCCTCAATCAAACCGCGGAGGTGATCAAGGCCCTCCCCGGTTACTGCTGAGACCAGCACGGGCCGTTCATCTTCCGGACGGTTGGAAGACAGCATCAACAGGCGCTCGGCCTCAAATTCCGGCAACCGATCGACCTTGTTCCACACTTCGACAAGGCGGCGGCGGTCATTCGGGTCAACGCCAAGATCGCGCAAGATGGCCGTCACGTCCGCGGCCTGCGCCTCGGTGTCACCATGGGAGACATCGCGGACATGCAAGATGACGTCGGCCGCGATGACATCTTCGAGCGTGGCGCGGAAGGCGGCGACTAACATGGTCGGGAGATCAGAAATGAACCCCACCGTATCGGAGAGGATCACATTGGCACCGTGTGGCAGCTTCATCACGCGGGCCGTCGGATCCAGCGTCGCAAAGAGCAGATCCTCGGCCATCACTTCCGCCGCCGTCAGACGATTAAACAGCGTCGATTTGCCCGCATTGGTATAACCGACCAGAGCGACCATCGGGTAAGGCACTTTGCGGCGGCTCTCGCGGTGCAGACCGCGGGTCCTTTTGACCTGCTCAAGATCTTCCTCAATGCGGACCATGCGCTCTTGAATGACCCGGCGGTCGGCTTCGATCTGGGTTTCGCCCGGACCACCCAAAAAGCCGAAGCCGCCCCTCTGTCGTTCAAGATGGGTCCATGAGCGGACAAGTCGGCTTTTTTGGTAGGCAAGATGGGCGAGCTCGACTTGCAGCGCGCCTTCTTTCGTCCGGGCCCGGCGGCCGAAGATTTCCAAAATGAGGCCGGTCCGGTCGATGACCTTGGCGCCCCATTCCTTCTCGAGATTGCGTTGTTGGACGGGCGAGAGCGCGCAATCCATCATCACCAGATCGATATGCTCGGCCTTCACAAAACCAGCGATTTCCTCGACCTTTCCTTTGCCGAGAAACGTCGCCGGACGCGGCGCAGCAATGCTGACGATCGACGCCGTCACGAAGTCCAGATCAATGGCAGCCGATAGCCCTACGGCCTCATCGAGCCTTGCCTGAGGCTCACGTAGATTGATCGGGGTATCCTTTTCGGCCCGCGCCTCTTTCTGCGCAGCCGCGCGGCGCGTGAGATAAGGACCAATGACGAGCGTCCGCGTTCCTGCGGCGATCGTCTTTTCGGGGTCCTTCCCCGCAGTGCCGATCCGCTCTTTGGCCTTCCCGGGACCCGACACTCAGTCCTTCGCGGGCGCTACCGCGCCTTCCTCAACATCAAACAGCGACACGGGTTGGCCGGGCATAATGGTTGAGATCGCATGCTTATAAACGAGCTGCGAATGTCCATCGCGGCGCAGCAACACGCAAAAATTGTCAAACCAAGTTACAACGCCTTGGAGTTTTACGCCGTTCACCAAAAAGATCGTCAGTGGGATCTTGTTCTTGCGGACATAGTTCAGAAACGTGTCCTGCAAATTCTGCGCGCGTTCGACAGCCATTGTTGAGCCCCTTTTCGTTTTCGCCTGAGGATAACCC
>VERN01000323.1 GCA_018882635.1 Beijerinckiaceae bacterium
CCTGATAGCTTGTCAACGTAATGGGCGTGACCAGCACGCCAGCCAGCGCACCAATCCCGGCGGACACACCAAATGAAAGCGTCATGATGAACGCGGTATTGATCCCCACGAGTTGCGCGGCAGTCCGGTTATTAGACGTCGCCAGAACGGCACGACCAAGAAGCGTCTTAGTAAAAAAAATCCACAGCGCAAAGAAGATAGCCATCGCACCACCGATGACCCAGAAACTCTGAGGGAGAATAGTCGCACCAAAAATGTGGACTGGATCATCACCCGAAAATGCTGGCAAACGATAGAGACCTTTGCCGAAGACGACCTGCGCAACACCTTGAATGAAGATAGAAGCGCCGATGGTTATGATAATCAAAGAAACGACTGGTGCACCGCGCGCCGTTTCGATCGCAAGACGATTGAAAACCACACCCACGACAGCCGTCACCACAATCGCAGCGAGCGCCGCGACAGGAAGCGGGACACCGGCACCATAGGCGAACACGGTGACCATCCCGCCCAGCATCACAAATTCGCCTTGGGCGAAATTGACCACATCCGATGCATTGTAAATGATCGTGAAGCCAAGGGCGACCAGCGCATAAACAGCGCCGACCGTAATCCCTGACAGAAGAAACTGGATTAACTCAGTCATCGAAAGGCTCCGGGCTGCCAGGCGGCAGCTTAATGCTGCCGGAAGGAGGCTGGCGGCTTGTATGGCGCCGCCAGCAAAGCATGATCAACTACAAGGATGGAAGGCGGTCATGCCGCCTTCGGACGGCGCCACATCGCAAGCCGGAAACGGTTGGCGACAAAAGCTGTATCGGTGAGACTTGCATTACCCGCGGGGTTGGAGCCCGTGACGTGGAAATCGCTGAAAGCCGCACTTTGATTGACGAAGATATTACCGGTTAGATTGACGGACAGATTGACGCCCGCATGCGCAAATGCATCGGCAGCGCGAGCAATCCGGCCTTCATCCGTGTCATAAAGGGCCGCGGTGATCGCACCCTTTCGACGCGCAAGACCGGCGGCCGCAGCAATGCCCGCATCGGCATTGTCAACCGCCACAAGAAAGGAGATCGGGCCAAAACATTCTTCTTCATGCACTTGGGTGGTATGAGCATCCACGGCAAGCAACATCGGCGTCGCGCTGCGTGCACCGTCAAAGCTCGACGATTCGCGAATGAGACGGCCTAGCGTTTTGAACCGTTCAACGCGCGCAAGTGTCGCCGGATCGGCAATCGCACCACACACGCCCGCGCAACGTGCAGGATCAGCCAGTAAAGCATCAATCAAAGCTGCGATTCCGGCGCCTACATCATCGAAGCTTTTGTGACCAAGATTGGTTTCGATGCCGCCACGCGGCACAAAAATGTCCTGCGGCGCGGTGCACATCTGCCCGCTATAGAGCGCCAGCGAGAACGCGATATTGTCACACATGCCTTGGAAATCATCGGTCGCGGCGATCACGATCGAGTTGACACCGGCTTCTTCCGTATAAACATGCGCATCACCGGCATTATTGCGGACCCATTCGCCAAACGCGTTTGAGCCTGTGTAATCGATGATGGCGATATCGGGATTTTGCACGAGATCCTTGGTGATTTCCTTGCCGGGCTCATCGACGGCGAGGAGAACGACGTCAGG
>VERN01000154.1 GCA_018882635.1 Beijerinckiaceae bacterium
CTATTCGTCGGCAGCGTCAGATGGTTATAAGAGACAGGACCGTGGCAACGCACCAACTGCCTTTTGTTTCGCCGTCAACGATAAGCCGAAAACCACCGCCAGCAAGGGCAACAGTGATATTGCCCTCAATGCAGCGCAGCGCCATGCCACCCAATGCCGTTTCGATGACGGCAGGCCCGGGATCTTGGCCGAGGGCGGCCAGTGCCGTGCGATAAGCGGCGCGATCCATCGGCCCCGCTTCATTGATACCGAAGCGCTGGCCGCCGAAACGGCCGCGATCTTGAATCGTCGTCATCGGGCCGGCGCGTTCGATGAGAAAAACAGCGCGGCTCATGGCGTTAGCTCCGCGCTTAATGTTTCATAGGTCGCGCGATCAATGCGCTTGAAACGAATTTCATCGCCCATATCAAATAAAACGGGCGGATGGTTTTCGGGCCGTAGAATGCGCGTTGGGGAAAGTCCGATACACCACCAGCCTGAGGGCATCGTCACCGTTGAAACGATGCATTGCGAACCCGCAAGCATGATTGAACCTTTTGGCACACCACGCACGGGTGAGGCTTTGCGCGGTATCCGGATTTTGTGCGGCAAGCCGTCAAGATAGGCATAGCCGGGTGCGAAGCCCATCATGCCGACGACATAGGTGCCAGACAGATGAGCGGTAATCACTTCATCGATGGTGAGTTTGGTTTTCTCAGCCATCGTTTGCAGGTCAGGGCATAATTCCGGATCATAATAAGCCAGCACTTCGTGCTGCGCCCGTTTTACCGCGCCGGGTTTCATGGTCCGGATGATTTCTTCGGCAAAAGCATTCACGCTTGCATGATCGGTTTGTAACGGATCAAAGCCAACAAGCACCGCGCTCCATGAGGGCACGCTTTCGGTAAAGCCGACAAAGCCACGCGCAGTCAACTCACGATCAAAGGTCGCGACCTGTGCGTTCACAGCCGGATCGATCACGTCGCCGAATTCAACCAGAAGGCCGCAATCAGCGACCGGAACAAGACGTGGATACATCAGGCGGACAGAAAGGGCTTGATGGTGACGCCTGCGGCTTCGAGGCGCTTTCTCACCTCGCGTGCCATGCCAACAGCGTGATCGCTATCGCCATGAATGCAGATGGATTGAGCGGCGAGTTTCACCGTCTTGCCATCGACCGTTGGCATCTCACCGCTTTTCAAAAATGCGATCAAGCGATCCGCAGCAGCGGCGGGATCAGTGAGCATTGCGCCGGGTTGGCCGCGCATCACCAACTGGCCTGATCCGGTGTAGCCGCGGTCAGCAAAAATTTCGGAATAAGTTTCAAGGCCAATCTCACGCGCGGCCAATTCGCTTTCGGTGCCTGAAATCGCGAGATAGGCCAGCTTCGGATCGACCGCTTTCACTGCTTTGACAACGGCACGTGCAATGTCGCGATTGGCGGCGCTGTTATTGCCGAGCATGCCATGCGGCTTGACGTAACGGATCGGATGGCCGACGAGCGCGGCCGCGCCCATCAGGGCGCCGATCTGGGTTGCGGTGAAATGCGTGATTTCATCCATGGTGCAGGGAATGGTGCGGCGACCAAAGCCGAGCAAATCAGGGTAACCGGGATGCGCACCCACGACCACGTTATTGGCCTTCGCCAATTGCATCGTCTTCACCATGGTGTCGGGGTCGCTCGCATGAGCGCCACAGGCGACATTCGCGCTGGTGACGATCTGGAGCACCTGATCATCATGGCCCATAACCCAAGGGCCAAAGCTTTCGCCGAGATCTGAGTTGAGATCGATGGTCAGCATTGCGTGCACTCCCGTTGCGACTCCGTTCTTAACAAGCGAGAAGGAGGTTAGCGAGAGCTTGAACGCGGACCGCCTGTGCGCCTCCGGTAAACCGGGCCAGAGTTGAAGGACAGTGATAAGCGGATGAACCCGTCTTTTCTACGTGCGGCGGCGATGATCCTGGGTCTGTCGATGGCCCCCGCGATCGGGCTTGGCATTGGACGGTTCGCTTATGCACTCGTCCTGCCTGATATGCGGGCCTCGCTGCATTGGACCTATGCCGAAGCCGGGTTCATGAACACGGTGAACGCGGCGGGCTATCTTTTGGGTGCGCTGTTCGCAGCGCCTATGGCGGCGCGCAGCGGCCTGATGAGGACGCTTATTGTTGGCTCGGCCGCTGTCATTTTGGCGCTGCTGCTGCCAGCTGTGTCGGATGATTTTGTGCTTCTGTGTTTGGCCCGACTGCTGGCAGGTGCGGGGGCAGCCTTGGCTTTCGTGGCGGGGGGATCGCTGGCGGCTGGGCTATCGCTTCATCATGCGCAGCGAGGGTCGTTTTTACTGAGCCTATTTTATGCCGGACCGGGGATCGGCATTGCCAGTTCGGGTATCCTGACCCCGTTCCTGATCGATGCGCTCGGGCCGGGTTCGTGGCAGATGGCGTGGGGTGCATTGACGTTGCTGGCGCTGTTGTTGGCCACGGGCTTGATCGTCGCCCGGCAGGCCGGGGGCTCATCTCCGCCGTCACGGCCTCACCCCGGAGATCGGATCAGATTGGCCCCAGCCGGTTACATCTTGGCGAGCTATTTTCTCTTCGGGGTGGGCTACATCGCCTATATGACCTTCATGATCGCCTGGTTGAAAGAGCGCGGGGGCGGGCCGGGCTTGCAGGCGTTCTTCTGGGCGATGATTGGCCTTGGCGGCGTCATTTCCCCGTTCATCTGGTCATGGGTCTATAATCGCTTCACGGGCGGGCGTCCTGTGATGGTGCTTCTGATCATCACCATGACAGGGTCCGTGCTGCCGCTCTTCTCGCCACACTCTCTTGCGCTGGCGCTATCGGCGCTTTTGTTTGGCAGTGCGTTCTTCGCCGTTGTCGCGGGCACGACGGCTTTTGTGCGCAAGAATTACCCGCAGCGGCTTTGGCCGCGCGGCATTGGTGTCATGACCATTATCTTCAGCGTGGGCCAGACTTTCGGGCCGGTGCTTGTGGGTGCCATCACCGATTATTTCGGCGGGCTCTCGCTCGGGCTTGGCTTATCGGGATGTTGTTTGGCACTGGCTGCCGCTTTGTCGGCATTCCAGTCAGATCTTCAAGAAATCGCATAAACTATTGAAATAAAAAGCCGGACTGCAAGGCAGCCCGGCTGAAACGATCCACTAGGGTGGGATCTTACTTCTTTTTACCGTCCGGTCCGAACTGCGCGAGATAGGCGGTCAGGTCGGCGATTTCCTTGTCGTTCTGGATGCCAGCGAACACCATCTTCGTGCCCGGGATCTTGGCGCGCGGGTTCTTGATGTATTCAGCGAACACGGCCGGTTCCCACGTGATGCCCGAATTCTTATTGGCTTCAGAATAGGAATAGCCTTCGACCGAACCCGACTTGCGGCCGAACAAGCCATTAAGGACAGGGCCGACGCCATTCTTGGCGCCTTCGCCGATTTGGTGGCAGACCTTGCACTTCAAGAAGACTTTTTCGCCAGCGGCGGCATCCTGCGCGGATGCGCCTGTGGTTGCGAATGCCAGAACGGCGGCAGCCGCGAGCGACGAAACGTAAAGACGAACCATGGGAATTTCCTAACCTCGTTCTCACGCATCCGTTCAGTGCGGATGCCAGATCGCCAGAGAAGGCGGTCAGAAGAGCCTATAGACCAAGCCGACCGTCAGGGCGGGACAGATTGCCGCACCTCGCACCGTTATAGGACAGCTTTCGCATTCGTCGAGAGGATTCGGGAGAATGGCGAACCTTGGTGGTTCCAATTTGGTGGAAGCCTCACCGGGCGGGCGTGATGGCCGCCGCTAATGTGCGGGCATCGGCCTGCGGCAAAGCGAGATAATCGGCGCCCATCCGTGCCGCAAGCTGCGAGGCCTTGGGCTGGGGCCGCGGCGAAGTATCGATGAGGAGAGAGGCAAAGCCCCGCGCGCGCAATTGGTCGGCCGCGGCGAACGCTTCGCTTTCAGCCCGGGCGCGGCCGCCGGTGCCGTCGCGTGCGACATTCGCCTGTGCGTCCGTCAGGAGGATCAGATAGGGCCGGTCGCCCTTCCGCTTCACAGCCTCGGCCATGGTGCAGGCTGCGTCGAGGCCGAGCGCAAGCGGTGTGCCGCCGCCGCCGGGAAGCCCCTTAAGCCGGGCACGGGCGCGGGTGAGGGACCGCGTCGGTGGCAGGATGATGTCGGCCTTTGTGCCGCGGAACGCGATTAACGCGGCTTCATCACGACGGACATAGCATTCAGCAAGCACGAGTTCGACAGCGCCTTTGGCTTCCGCGAGACGATGCAACGCCGAAGAGCCGGACGCATCGACAACGAAGATTGTTGTCGTGCGCGTATGCGGACGAAACCGTTTGACGCGCAGATCATCTTTGCGGATGGCGAGCGCACCCAGACCATGGTTCTGGCGAAGACCCTGCCACGGGATCGCCGCGCGCAACGTCTCTAATAGATCGAGCCGTTCGCGACGCGGATCGCCACGGCCGGAAGGCAAGGGCCGTCCGCGTGTAGCGGGGGCCTTGCGGCCCGCTTCGGCGCCGCGGCCCAATGCGCGCCCGCCTTGGCCCGCTTTCAACTTGGCCAGAAGATCAGCAGGAATGGCGGCGGCCACGGCATCCAAAATCACATCATCAAGCGCGCCATCATTTTTTTGCTCAGGCGACGATGGCGGCTCGGTCTGATCTTGCTCAGGCGGAGGCGGTGCTTGTTGCTCTTCTTGTGGCGGCGCGGGCAGGCGTGTGGCGCGCGGTGCTAAAACCATTTGCGCGGCGACACTCACATCATCATCGCTTGTCTCGATCCGACCATCCCGCGCAGCAAGCACACGACATAAAGAGGCGGCAAGCAGCGGCGCGCGGAGGGATGCAATGCCGAGGCAATCGGCAAGCTGCACCAGCATTTCCGCGTGTTGCGATTGCAATGTTACAGAGGGCAGAAGCGTGCGTGCGTTTTCGATTTGATGCTGTTCGGTTTCGTCACCGACGCAATCGCGCCACGACAAACCATCCAGCGTGATCGAAAACGCCAGCCGATCGCACAATGAAACGGGTGGTGCCACTTCGCCCGGTTCGCTTTCATCGAACAGGATGAGACCAAAGCGTGCATCATTATCTTGTGAGAGGTGATCGCGTTCGATTTTGACGTGACCGGTATCAAGGGCAGATTCAAGACGCGCTGCGATGCGACGCTCTAATCGCTCAGCCATTGATGCGATCACTATACCACCATCAGCCGATGCGAGTAGACCTTGATCGAAAATCGGTTTTCCAGCAGCCAATGTCGCTGCCAGATCAAGCCCGCCACCTAAACGCGTTTCTGGAACGGAGGCCGGCAGTTTGACGAGTTTTGTTGAGGGAAAAAGCCGCGGCAGAACCTCAGCCAAGGCATCACGCGCGGGGCCAGGCTGAACGCGCATATGAAGCCCGCCGAGGCGGTGTGGATCAATCGCGAACAGTGCGAGGGCGTCAAGCGCGTTTTGCCAACGCGCCGCGCCTTGACCTGTCACGGCAGCACCGCCGCGATTGCGCGCTCAACACGGACTGTCGAGCCAACATCTTCCAACGGATTCTTGCGCAGACGATGACGCAACACGGATGGCGCAACTGTTTTCAGATGTGCCTCGGTGACCGTTTTCTTGCCATCAAGCGCCGCAAGCGCGCGGGCCGTCCGCATGAGCGTCAATTCGCCACGTAAACCATCCGTGCCGAGCGACAGGCAGAGTTCGGCTGCCTTTTCGAGAATGGCAGGCGAGACGTCAGTTTGCGGCAAGCGCTTCCGTGCCGCGACGATCTTCTTGCGCAGCGCGTCCGTGTCTTTGGCGTAAGATTCAATGAACGCTTGGCGGTCGCGCTCAAAGGCATCGCGGCGACGAACGACTTCAATCCGCGTTGCGATATCGGTGGGCGTTGTTACTTCAACGCAGAGGCCGAAGCGATCAAGCAATTGCGGACGCAATTCACCTTCTTCGGGATTGCCACTCCCGACCAGAACAAAGCGCGCAGGATGGCGCACGCTGAGGCCTTCACGCTCGACAACGTTTTCACCTGACGCGGTAACATCGAGGAGAATATCAACGAGATGATCTTCCAGAAGATTGACTTCGTCGATGTAAAGAAAGCCGCCATGTGCGCGGGCGAGCAAGCCGGGTTCAAACCGCTTTTCGCCATGAGCGAGTGCGCGTTCGAGATCAAGTGCGCCGACGATACGGTCTTCGGTCGCGCCCAATGGCAAATCAACCACAGGCACTTTCGATTTTACAGTTTTGAGCGGTTTGTGATCTTCGCAATTGCCGCAGAGACCGGCAGGTGATTGTGGTACGCAGCCATAGGCGCAGTGCGCGACGGTCTCACGCTCGGGTAAGACATCGGCGAGCGCACGGATGGCGGTCGATTTGCCGGTGCCACGATCACCAAAGACAAGAACGCCACCAATGGCGGGTTCGATGGAAGCGAGCATCAAAGCGCGCTTCATCTCATCCTGGCCTGCTATGGCAGCAAAGGGAAAGGCATGGTTCATAATGCGGTCCAAAGGAGCCCGGGTGGGGCCGCGCGATTCCGTCTCCGGAAACAATTTGACGGTACCATGCATCAGACTGGGCTGCCTTGCGTCAACTCAACCAATCGTTGAGGGGGCCTGAAGACCACCGTTTCCTCACGGCCAGATAGAATTTCGACCGACAGCGTACGGGCTTCAGCGAGGACACGGAGCGTTGCCTCGATCAGCGTCTCGGGGGCGGAAGCACCAGCGGTCAGACCGAGGCAGTTTACGCCGTCGAGCCATTCCGGTTGGATCGCCGACGGCCCATCAATCAGATGGCTCGGGACGCCCTCTGCGGATGCGATTTCACGCAGACGGTTCGAGTTCGAGCTATTGGATGAGCCTATGACGAGAATAAGCCCAGCATCGCGCACCATGTCTTTCACGGCGCGCTGGCGGTTTTGGGTGGCGTAGCAGATGTCACGCAGGTCCGGACCGACAATGGCGGGAAAGCGATCACGCAAGGCGGCGATCAGATCGCGCGTATCATCCACGCTGAGTGTGGTCT
>VERN01000155.1 GCA_018882635.1 Beijerinckiaceae bacterium
TTGATGACAAGCGCACGCGCCAAGGCAACACGCTGTCTTTGCCCACCCGATAGGGCGGCAGGAAGGCGTGCATGAAAAGCTGAAAGGCCGACACGCTCCAATGCATCGCCTACGCGCAGTGTGATATCACGCTCACTTATCTTGCGAGCGCGTAGACCATAGGCAACGTTCTCAAAAACAGTGCGGTTGGGAAATAACGCATAATCCTGGAACACCATGCCTATATCACGTTGGTACGCAGGCAGATGTGTCACATCACGCGCGCCAAAGCGGATCTGGCCTTTCAAAGCGGGCAGAAATCCAGCAATCGTGCGAAGCAATGTTGTTTTACCGCAGCCTGATGGCCCTAGGAGCGTGAAGAACTCACCATTGGCGATATTCAGTGAAAGACCGTCCAGAACGGTGTTGCCGCCATAATCAACTGTGAGGTTTTCGACAGAGATACTCACACGCCCACCCCTGATGCGGCAATGATAGCGAGTGCTTCGCGATGGCGTGCGGGGTCGCCGGCAGCCAGAATGCGCGGCCCGCTGTGCAGGTCGATCGATCGCCCCGCCCAATCGGTGATAACACCACCCGCGCCTTCGATGATGGGTTTGAAAGGCGCGTAGTCGTAAATCTTCAGCCGCGTATCAATGGCGATATCGGTGCGGCCGTTCGCTAAAAGGCCATAGGCCATGCAGCAGCCACCATAGATCCGCCATGCGGTTTGTGCTTTGAGCGCCTCCAGAGCGGGCATCTCATGCGGCGTAAAAAAATCCGGATTACTGGCGGTGAGAATGGCTGTTGAGAGATCCGCACATGGCCGCGTTGCAACCGGTCGTCCATTATGCGTGGTTATGTGCCCCGCGACCCCTATCCAGCGCTCCGCTGTGACCGGTAAATCCATAATGCCAATCACGGGGACACCGCGATGGGCCAGAGCGATCAGAGTGCCATAAACGGGCACACCCGCGATGAAGGGGGCCGTCCCGTCGATCGGGTCCAAGATCCAGACCCATTCGGCATCAGTGTCACGGGACGCTTCTTCCTCGCCGACAATCCCGTGGTGCGGATAGGTCTGGGTGATCAGGGAGCGAAGACGCGCCTCGATGGCCGCATCAAGGTCTGTCACAAAGGTCCGGTCGGGCTTCAGAACCGCCGATGTGCGGGCGTCCTGCCCAGCAAGCAACATGGCGCGGGCTTCAGAGGCCAATTGTTCGGCAAAACGGGTCAGTTCTTCATAAGCCAAGGGGGGCACCTCCGGTCTGATATATCTGACCGTGTAAGGTCCTTTCAGGCAAGAGTTGCGACCGCCACCATAGGGCAATCCCGCCCAATTTTTGATTGAAAGACCCTGTGCCGCACGGCCGATGGCAATGTTTGAGTGATGCGCAAATGAAAGCGCCCTTAGGTACCCCTTGAAGGACCCGCCCATAGGCAGGGCTTCCCCCTTGGCTCAAGAAGATGGATTGGTGACGCTTCGGCTGCGGGACGAGGACAAGGAGCGGTCGGCGTACGCTTTATGCACGCGTGACACGCACAACTGCCGCGCTATGACGCCTAAACTTACAGATCCACACCAGCCCGCGACGAATGCTCAAGCGATCGCATCAGCGATCGCTTGACCACATTCGATGGTGCTGGCCTGCCCACCAAGATCGCGCGTGCGATAATCCGATTGCGCCAATACGTCTTCAATCGCACGCACAATGGCAGCGGCAGCCTCCGGCTCGCCTAAATGATCAAGCATCATGGCAGCCGACCAGATCTGGCCAATCGGGTTGGCGATACCCTGCCCTGCAATGTCGGGCGCCGAACCATGTACTGGCTCAAATAAGGACGGGAATTTGCGATCGGGATTGATATTGCCGGACGGTGCGATCCCAATCGTTCCGGTGCAAGCCGGCCCAAGATCAGAGAGAATATCACCAAACAGATTTGACGCGACAACCACGTCAAATTTATCTGGGTTCAAGACAAAATGCGCCGTCAGAATATCGATATGGTATTGGTCAACGGCCACATCAGGATAGGCTTTCGCCATGGCCGCCACACGCTCGTCCCAATAGGGCATGGAAATCGAGATACCGTTTGATTTTGTTGCGGAGGTAAGTTTTTTCCGGGGTCGCCGCCGAGCCAATTCAAACGCATATTTCAAAATTCGATCGACGCCAACACGCGTCATCACGGTTTCTTGAAGTACAAATTCGCGCTCGGTCCCTGCAAACATACGGCCACCGACAGATGAATATTCACCCTCAGTGTTTTCACGCACCACAAAAAAATCGATGTCGCCCGGCTTACGCCCTGCCAGAGGCGACGGCACCCCCGGCATCAATTTAACAGGCCGCAAATTGACATATTGATCAAATTCACGCCGCATCAGGAGCAGTGATCCCCACAGCGAAATATGATCTGGAATTTTCGACGGCATGCCAACGGCACCAAAGAAAATCGCATCATGCCCGCCGATCTTATCTTTCCAATCTTCCGGCATCATGCGGCCGTTTTTTTCGTAATAATCCCATGATGAGAAATCAAAAGTGTCGCAATCGACTGAAAATTTATATTTCTTCGCGACAGCTGCAAGCACGCGCAAACCTTCAGGCATGACTTCCTTGCCAATCCCATCACCCGGGATCACCGCCAGACGGTATGTATTTGAGCGTGCCATTTCATTCTCTCCGTCTCGGATATCTCTTCGCGCGTCATCTCATGCCTAATGCCGAGAGCTTTCCGCATTGTCTTTGAATTTCGGAAGAAACCAAGTGAGTAGGCCAAAGGCTGGCAGGAACGAGCACATACGATAGACGCTTTCGATGCTCGTTTGATCGGCCAGTTCACCAAGAACGCCAGCTGCAAGCCCGCCGAGCCCAAAGGACAGGCCGTAGAATACGCCGCCAATGAGGCCCACGCGATTGGGGAGCAATTCCATGGCGTAAATCATGATCGCAGCAAAGGCGCTCGCCATGATCAGATTGATCACGATCGTCAACACAGCCGTCCACCATAATCCGACATAAGGCAGGATGAGTGTGAAAGGCAGCGCGCCAAGAATGGAAAACCAAATAATATTACGGCGACCCACAATATCGCCAACGATGCCACCCGTGAGCGCACCGACCGCCGCTGCACCTAAAAACAGAAACAGCATCAGCTGCGATGTCTGCACGGAGACAGCAAATTTATCGATGAGGTAGAAGGTATAAAACGAGGTGAAGCTGGCGGTATAGGCGTTTTTCGAAATCAGCAACATCACGAGGATCGTCAATGCGAGCGCAATCTTGGCGCGCGATCCGATCGGCGGCACGGCGGGTGCCGCTTTGGTTTTCTTGGCTTCAGCGTGCGCCTTGGCATGCCAGCGGCCAGCCCATGTCATAAGCGCCATTGCAAGAAGAGCGACCACCGAAAACCAAACAAGGCTCGCCTGCCCTTTTGGCACGACGATGAAAGCCGCGAGCAAAGGCCCCATAGCGCTGCCTGATTGCCCACCCACCTGAAAGATGCCTTGCGCTAAACCCTGCCGCCCCCCCGATGCCTGGCGCGCAAGACGCGTAGCCTCGGGATGGAAGATCGACGACCCGGTTCCCACCAAGCCCGCACCCAAAACGAGAAACGCATAACTTGACGCATAGGCGAGGACGATGAGGCCCACCAAGGTAAAGCCCATGCCCACCACCATCGAATAGGGCATGGAGCGCCGATCCGTGATGTGTCCCACCAAAGGCTGGAAGAGCGATGCCGTAACCTGAAAGGTGAGCGTGATGATCCCGATCTGGCCGAAATCAAGCGCATAGGCTGATTTGATGATCGGATAAATCGCCGGAATCAAAGATTGGATCATGTCGTTCAAGAAATGCACGGCACTGAGAACAATCAGCACCGGCATGGCTGCTGCGCGTGCGCTTGGCACATCAGTCTTTACGGCATCGGTCACGGGGGGAACCTCGGCATGGCAAATCGCACCACCTATAGCAGAGCCTCCTCCCCTCAAGCCATGCGCAGAACGGTCGGGAGCCTTGCGGGAGTGAGCGCGATCTGTCACATCGCGGGGCATGGCCGGACCCGCATTGCTCTCCCTCCAAAACACCACTCTTACCTTTGGCGGCACACCGCTTCTGGAAGGCGCTGACCTATCGCTATCTGCCGGCGACCGCGTCTGTTTGGTCGGACGCAATGGCTCAGGCAAATCAACCTTACTCAAGATTGCAGCAGGGCTCGTTGAAGCGGATGGCGGCACACGGTTTTTGCAGCCGGGTACCACGTTACGCTACCTGCCGCAGGAGCCCGATCTGACGGGTTTTGCAACGACACTCGCCTATGTCGAAGCTGGATTAGGCCCTGGCGATGATCCTTATCGCGCACGCTACCTGCTGGAATCCCTCGGGCTGACAGGGGAGGAAAATCCCGCTTCGCTATCAGGCGGCGAGCAACGACGCGCAGCGTTAGCCCGCGTCCTGGCGCCTTCGCCCGACCTCTTATTGCTCGACGAGCCGACCAACCATCTCGACCTGCCAGCAATCGAATGGCTGGAAAATGAGTTGAGCGGTTTGGCATGTGCCCTCGCCTTGATCAGCCATGATCGGCGCTTCCTTGAAAAGCTGACGAACACGACGGTGTGGATTGATCGTGGGCGGACCTTACGGCTTGGCCAGGGTTTCTCAGCCTTCGAGCAATGGCGCGATGGGTTGCTGGAAGAGGAAGAGAAAGATCTGCAAAAGCTCGATCGCAAGATCGTGGCGGAAGAACATTGGGTTCGCTATGGCGTGACAGCGCGGCGTAAGCGGAATGTGCGGCGCATGGCTGAGCTTGATGCGCTGCGTAAAAAGAAACGCGAACATCGCCGCGTTCAGGGCCAAGCAAAGATGGAAGCCACTGAGGCGGAAGGCTCCGGCTCGCAAGTTATTCTGGCTCAGACAATCAACAAATCTTTCGGTGATCGCCCGATCGTGCGCGATCTCTCGCTGCGGCTCATGCGCGGCGACCGTCTCGGCATTGTTGGCCCAAACGGTGCCGGTAAAACGACGCTCATCAACATGCTGACAGGCAATCTCGCGCCGGATGATGGCGAGGTGACTTTAGGCACCAATTTGGCGCTCGTGGCGCTTGATCAACGCCGTGCTGCCCTCGACGCTAATCGCTCTGTTGAGGAGACAATTACTGAGGGTCGCGGTGATACAGTTGAAGTGAATGGCGCACGGCGGCACGTTGTCGGCTACCTCAAAGATTTTCTCTTCACTCCGTTGCAAGTGCGCCAACCTGTCTCAGCGCTCTCCGGCGGTGAACGTGCACGGCTTCTTCTTGCGCGCGCCTTAGCAACGCCATCAAACCTCATGGTGCTCGACGAGCCGACCAATGACCTCGATCTGGAAACGCTCGATCTCCTCGAAGAATTATTGGCCGATTACAAGGGCACGCTGATCGTGGTCAGCCATGATCGCGATTTTCTTGATCGCATCTGCTCCTCCATTTTGATGGCGGAAGGCGATGGCAAATGGATCGAATATGCTGGCGGCTATTCCGACATGGTTGCCCAGCGCGGTGAAGGCGTCAAAGCGCGTGCGGCCGAGATAAAAGCCAAAGTGCGTGATGAAAAGCCCAGTGCAATAGAGGCCAATCGTAGCATCTCGAACAAATTATCCTTTAAGGAAAAACATCTGCTCGACACGTTGCCGGAAAAGGTCGACGCGATGGGCCGAGATATTGAGAAGCTGCGCACAGCTCTGGCAGAGCCAGATCTTTACACGCGCGATCGTGCGCGTTTCGACAAGATCAGCGCGCTTCTTACAAAGATGGAAGAAGAGCGGGCCAAAGCCGAGGAAGAATGGTTGGCCCTTGAGATGAAGCGCGAAGAGCTCGAAGGGTGATCATTATCACCCGCGCACTTCACGCCCCTCTATAAAGCGCAAACATCGCCGTTAGCATCGACCGCCGGCTTACGACGCGCCGTGCAACTGCGTTGTTGTTAGCTCTTCACCGCACCGGCTGTTAGGCCAGACACCATATATTTCCGGAACGCGTAATAAATCGCTGCTGGCGGCAGCGCATAAATCAGCCCTGTCGTCATCAGCAATTCCCACGGTGAATCGTCCGCCGCAAGAAAATTACCCAGTGCGACCGGCAGCGTGATTGCCGTGTCTTTCGAGAGCAATAGGAAAGCGTAGAGATACTCATTCCACGCTAGCAGGATCGCATAGGTGCCGATGGCCACGAGCGACGGCATCATCAAGGGCAGATAAACCAAACGGAACAATTGCAGCGGCGACGCACCGTCCATAATCGCAGCCTCGTCAAGTTCCTGCGGTAGCTTGTCTGACGCCTGCTTCAATACCCAGATGGCATAGGGTGAGGCAATGGCCACCATGGCGAGAATGAGCGCCCATTGAGAATTCAACAGGCCATAAAGGCCCATGGTGCGATACATCGGCACAGCCAAAAACGCGGCTGGGATGAAATAGGTGAACAGCGCGAGGTTCATCACCAAGCGCCCACCGCGCGCCTTCAAGCGCGAGATCGCAAAAGCCGCAAACGTCGCTATCAGCAAAACGAGGGCGCCCGTCATCGCTGCAATGAACACGGAGTTCCAAAATTGCAGCCAGAAATTGTTCAAGAAATAATGCTCTTGTCGAAACACCGTGCCAAAATTAGCGAGCGTAGGATGGGACGGCCACAAATTGCCAGAAAAGGCCGTATCCTTTTTCGAAATTGCGAAAAGCAGCAGATGATAAATCGGGATCAACGTCCACAACGCCACGGGAATCGCAATGAGGATAAGCTTTGCTTCCTGACCGACGGCACGCCAGTTGAGGGTAGTGCTCATTTCGAAAACCGTTTCATCATGACGTAAACAAGAGGCAGAACCAGCGGCATGGCGCAGACAATGGTCGCCATCGAAAGATCGACTTCAGCCAGGCGCAGGAACCGGATCCCGAGCGTGGCCAGCACATGGGTGAGATCGGCCGGTCCGCCGCCGGTCAGGAGGTAG